>DEII01000178.1:47297-76162 GCA_002352385.1 Methylococcaceae bacterium UBA2778
AACCACCAGCCGCCCCAGCCGAGTTCATAGTACGCCCACCAGCTGCCGAGGGTGATGCCGACGGTCAGGAACACCCAGGCGATGTTGGTCCATGGCCGCGACCAGCGCGCCCAGGCGGTATCCAGCTGCCCGCTGAGCATGGCGGCGATGGCAAAAGCGAACGCCACCGAGAAGCCGACATAGCCCATATAGAGCATCGGCGGATGGATGGCCAACCCCGGATCTTGCAGCAGCGGATTCAGGTCACGCCCTTCCACCGGCGAGGGAAAGAGGCGTTCGAACGGATTGGAGGTCAGCAGCAGGAACAGCAAAAAGCCGACGCTGACCATGCCCATCACGCCGATCACCCGCGCCACCATATCGTCCGGCACGCCGCGGCTGAACAGCGACACCGCACCGGTCCAGAGCGCCAGAACCAGCGCCCACAGCAGCAAAGAGCCCTCATGGGCGCCCCACACACCGGAAATCTGGTACAGCAGCGGCAGCGCGGTATTGGAATTGTGCGCAACATAGGCGACGGAAAAATCGTTGCTGATGAACGACCAGGTCAGACAGCCGTAGGCAATCAGCACGAACAGCAGCTGCGCATAGGCGCTCGGGCGGGCGACCGCGATCCAGCCGGGAATGACCCGGGCGGCGCCGATCACCGGCAAAGCGGCCTGGATCAGCGCCATGCAGAGTGCAAGAATCAGTGAGAACTGACCGATTTCCGGAATCATCCGCTTATTTCTCTTCCGAGGCCGGACGGCCGGCGACCGTCTCTTTTTTCAAGCTGCCGGCTACCTCCGGCGGCATGTAGTTTTCATCGTGCTTGGCCAGCACCTCCTCGGCAACGAACACGCCATCCGGCCGCAAACGCCCCTTGGTGACAACGCCCTGACCCTCACGGAACAGATCCGGCAGGATACCGGTGTATTCGACCGCCACATCTTTGCCGTAATCGGTCAATTTGAAACGGACCAGCAAATCATCGCCTGGCCGCTCGACGCTGCCGTCGACCACCATCCCGCCCAATCGAAACGCCTGCCGTGCCGGCGCCTTTCCCATCACCACGTCGGAGGGCGAAAAGAAAAACATCAGGTTGTCATTGAACGCTTTCAGTGTGAATGCGACGGCCGTTCCGATCCCGAGCAGCATGACGATGATCAGATAGAGCCGTTGCCGCCGAATCGGTCTCATGCCGTTCTCCTGGTGCGGCGAATCTGCCGCGCGATCCGTTTCAGCACCCTGCGTTTGTGCAGCAGCGGCTGAACAATATTGAAGGCAAGCACCACGAACGCCAGACCGTAAGAGGTCCAGACGTAAAAGGCATAGCCGCCCATCGCAAAAAAATCTCTCATGTCCATGGTTGATACTTGGTTAACAGTTGTCAGTTTACGGTTCACGGTTCCGCGATCCGGCGGAACCGCTTCGCGTTCCACCCTACACGGGCTATTCGTTTATCACGGCCCCACCCGGCGTGGATCGACATCTGACTCCTGAACCCTGTCTTCTGTCTTCTGTCTCCTGTCTTCTGATCCCACCAACGCCGTCACCCATTTGCTGTTCCGTTCCCGCTCCAGAATTTCGGACCGCAGCCGCATCAACACAGCAATGAGATAAAAAAGCTTGAACCCGCCCGCCATCAACAGCAGAGGAATCAGCATGCTGATATGGATCGAGGGTTTGTCGAACTTGGTGACGGTAGGCCCTTGGTGCAAGGTATTCCACCACTCGACCGAATAATGGATGATCGGAATGTTGACCACCCCGACCAGCGCCAGAATGGCGGCTGCACGCCCCGCCCGGCGTTTGTCGTCGATGGCGCCATAGAGCGCGATGACTCCCAAATAGAGAAACAGCAGAATCAGTTCGGATGTGAGGCGGCCATCCCAGACCCACCAGGTTCCCCACATCGGCTTTCCCCAGAGCGAGCCGGTGACCAGAGCAAGGAACGTAAAGCTGGCGCCGATCGGCGCACTGCTGACAGCGACCATTTCAGCCAGTTTGATATGCCATATCAGTCCAATGCCCCCGGCAACAGCCATCACCACATAGATGAACAGTGACATCCACGCACTGGGAACATGAATATAGATGATCCGGAAACTGTCGCCCTGCTGATAATCGGCCGGGGCTTCCACCAAGCCGCCATACAGCCCGGCAAGAATCAACGCCAGGCAAATCACCGCCAGCCAGGGCAGCCATCGCCCCGAAATAACATAAAAATAGGGCGGTGAAGCCATTCGATGAAAAAAACGCATAAACATGATCAACTCAAGCTAATACGAAGTGCGGCCGCTGCCGGCCAAGGCGCCAAAGCCAGCGCCAGCGCCAGAAAAGCGGCCAACATGGACAATTGCGCCGTGACCGGCAGTCCGCCGGCCGCCATATCGACCGCATTGCTGGCAAAAATCAGCACCGGAATGTAAAGCGGCAGCACGAGCAGCGAAAGAATAATGCCGCCGCGCCTCAATCCCACCGTCAAAGCCACCCCGATGGCGCCCACCAGGCTCAGCACCGGCGTACCAAGCAGCAGCGTGACGACCAGAACACCCATGGCATCGACAGGCAGTCCCAGCAGGACGGCCAATAAAGGGGCCACCACCAACAGGGGTAACCCGGTCACCAGCCAATGCGCCGCCACTTTCGCCAGCACCAGCACGGAGACCGGGTGTGCACTCAACAACAGCTGTTCCAAGGAGCCGTCTTCGAAATCGGAGCGAAAGATGCGGTCCAGTGAAAGCATCGCCGCCAGCAGGGCCGCCACCCAGATCACACCGGGTGCCATACTCTGCAATAACTGTGGTTTGGCGCCGACGCCCAAAGGGAAAAGCGTGATGACAATGACAAAAAAAAGCAGTGGGTTGGCGATCTCCGCCCGGCGGCGGAAATTGAGAATTAAATCACGCTTCAGCAAAAAATAAAAGGCGTTAAGGGTCGATCGACGCTTCATGCAGACTACTTGTTTCATTGACGGGGAGCAGTTTACCGCTGCCGGTTAACCGTAAGTTGACAACCGATAACCGTAAATGGTTACGATAAATCGATGCGCTGCACATCGGCGCCATCACAGTTGAGCGAGTGGTGCGATGTCAACACGACCAAGCCGCCATGGGCGGTATGCGTCGCTATCAGCCGCTCGAAATCGGCAATGCCCTCTTTGTCCATCGCCGTAAACGGCTCATCGAGAATCCACAGACAGTTGTCGGTCACCAGCAGGCGCGCAAGCGCCAGCCGTCGCCGTTGCCCTGCGGACAACGCATGCGCCTGCACGTCCTCATAACCCCACAGATTGACCTTCTCCAGCGCCTGATCGATCGTCAGGCGCCCGGGTTGATCGAGCGCCTGGGCCATGTGCAGATTTTCCAGCACGGTCAAATCCCGTTTGATGCCATCATGATGGCCGACGTATGCCAGATGCTGATGGTATCCGGCACCCAGCCGTTCGATCGACTCGCCGCACCACTTTACTTCACCCCCATCCTGCAGGCCCAGTCCGCAAAGAATGCGCAGCAAAGATGTCTTGCCGCTGCCGTTTTTGCCTTCGATTAACAGCACCTGCTTCGAACCAATCCGGAAATTCAGCCCATCGAACAGCACCTGATCATCTCTGACGCAGGTCAGATCACACGCTTCCAAGTAGTATTCAGGCTTGTCCGGTTCGCAATCGGCGCTGGAAAAAGTCACTTCGAGGTTCTAACATTGTCTGGTCGGAAGAAACGGTGCACTCGGGCCAAAATCCGCAAGTCTTACATGATATTGACAGCCGCTGAGTCAAACCGCTATTGTACTGGTGAACCGCGCTTAACACCACCCCTGCTGTGTATAACCAACCCGAGCAACTTGGTAGCAAAACGAATGCCCGAACGGCCGGTAACAAGCTCAAAGAGGCTTCGTCATGTTCGCTTGATCACACGTTGTGCTCGGACGGCCTCCTCGGTGGCACCTGATGCTTGATTGCATGTCTGTCCACTCATGAATCGAAAGGAGGTTGTTTCAAAACTGTTCAGAGCGAGCGCTTTCGGCCTGTTGACCGGCATCGTTGGTCTGTTTTTAAGCCTTCTGCCGATCGGATCGTCATTGGAGGAAAATTTCGGGCTCGACTGGCTGTTCAAGCTCCGGGGCATTCAAGCGCCGCCATCGGAAGTCGCCATAGTCAGCATCGACAAAGCATCCGCCGAAACCCTGAATCTGCCGGATGAAGCAAGCAGATGGCCCCGTTCACTGCATGGCCAACTGATTCGAATTTTGCACCGGCACGGTGCCAGGATCATCGCCTTCGACATGCTGTTCGATCAACGCCGGATTCCGGAAGAAAACCAGGCCATGGCCCGGGCGATGACGGCGGCACGGAATGTCGTATTGTCGGAGAGCATCAAGCCGCACATCATCAACACGAACATATACATCGAGTCGCTGATATCCCCCACAGACCTGTTGGCGGAATCGGCCGTCGCTACCGCTCCGTTCCCGTTGCCCAAAGCCAACACCGATGTCAAGCGTTTCTGGACATTCAAAGCCAGTGTGGGGGGGCGCGCAACCCTCCCGACCGCTGTTTTTCACCTGTTTATCTTCCACGAAGTGTATGATGAATTCCGGCAGCTGATCAAGGCAGCGAGTCCCGAATACGCCGCCCAGCTACCCGCCTACAAGAAAGCTGTTTTCCGGGGCGATGATCTTCACCGGGTGACCGACACGCTGAAAAACTGGTTTAGAACAGAGCCAGGGCTCGTGCAGCAGCTGCATAAAATCCTGAGCGATTGGAACTTGCCGAAAAGGGAAACCGCTCTCCTCAGGTCGTGTCTCAAACTGTATCAGGCGGGCAACAGCCGTTATCTCAACCATTACGGACCATCGCGGACGATCAAGACGGTTCCTTATCACCAGGTGATCAACCAATCCTTCCGGGACCATGACATCTTCAGAGAAAAAGCCGTTTTCATCGGACGTTCGGAGGATTTACAACCTGAAAATGATCGAGGCTTTTATTCGGTCTTCACGGAATCGCCAATCACCATCAGCAGCGTCGAGCTTGCTGCAACAGCATTTGCGAATCTGCTGACCGACCGGACTCTGCGCCCACTGTGGCCGCAGGAGCAGTTGATTTTGATCGTGCTTTGGGGTTTCCTCGTCGGCCTGATATGCTTTTCGCTTCCCGTCGGCCATGCGGCACTGAGCACACTCACATTGGCTGTCCTCTACTTGTCCGTCGCCCACCTCAAGTTCAGCTGGAACGACACATGGCTGCCCGTGGTGATTCCTTTATGCATTCAGCTCCCTTTTGCATTCGTGAGCTCGCTGTTTTTCCGCTATTTGACCAGCAATCGGGAACGCATCAACATACACAAGGCATTGAGTTATTACATACCTGAGAACGTTGCAAGTAAGTTAGCAAAAGAAAAACATCTCCAACAGCTGTCTGAAGAGAGCCAATTGATGTATGGCGTATGCTTTGCCACGGATGCGGGCAATTACACGACACTCTCGGAAACCATCGATCCGATGACGCTGGGTCAGGTGATGAATGAGTACTATGCCGCCATCTTCGAGCCGGTCAGACGTCACGGAGGCATCGTTTCGGATGTGATGGGTGATGCTATGTTAGCCGTATGGGCGATGCCGCAGGCTGATGAGGCAACCCGTGTTCACGCGTGCGATGCTGCGCTCGAGCTGATAGCCGCCGTGGATCGATTCAATCGATCACACACGCTTCACCTGCCCACCCGCGTCGGCCTCCATTATGGACAAATGCGTTTGGGCAACGTCGGTTCCTCCGACCATTATGAATATCGCGCTGTCGGGGATATTGTCAATAGCGCCACGAGAATCGAATGCTTGAACAAACAATTGGGCACACGGCTGCTGGTGTCGGAGGAATGCTTGACGCGGGCGGGCAGTTTCTACACAAGGAAGCTGGGCACTTTCTTATTGGAAGGCAAGTCGAGAACGCTCGTCATTCATGAATTGCTCTGTCGGAGGACGGACGTCAAACCGGAACAAGAACGATTATGCGCCGGGTTTTCCGAGGCTCTGGCCCTTTTTCAGGCTCAGCGATGGAACGACGCTTTGAAACAATTTTCGCTCCTGATGCTAGACTATCCTCATGATGGCCCATCGTTGTTCTATAAGCATCAGTGTCAAAGATACATGGAGTATCCGCCTGACACAACGTCGGCCAATGTCATACAAATCAATAGAAATGCTCCAAAGCTTGCCATTTGAGCTCGGCTGGCCGTACAATTCGAGTGGGCTTCCTTTCGAAATGACGCGTCCACAGGGCCGATGCGGAGGTATGCATCGTTGCGATGGTCGGGTTGAATAAGCCAAAAGAATAAAAAGGCAAGCCTGATTCACCATACATAGGGGGAAGATGTTTAAGCCATGCGGTTGTCACGATATTTGCTTATTCTGTTTGCTTCGGTTGAAGCAACGTCGCCGGCGACGGCCGAAACGAAGTGTACCGATTGGGTGGCCAAACTGGAATCCTCCCTGGGACGCGTAGAAAGCCAAAGAGCCGGGAGTCTTGCCTGGCATGCGGCGCAGTCGAATGACGCTTATTGCCCCGGGGGGAAAATTCGCACATGGGAGCGAAGCCGTGCGGTCCTGGAACTGACCAACGAAACGTTTCTCACAATCGATCAAAAAACCACCCTCATATTTACGGGTTTGGAAAAAAAAGAGACCTCCTGGCTGGATATGCTGAAAGGGATGCTTTATATTCGAAGCCGCGTCCCTCAAACCCTTCGGATCAATACGCCTTTCGTCAATGCGGTCATCAAGGGCACTGAATTTCTGGTCAGTGTCGAGGGCGATCAGGCGCAGATTACCGTCTATGAAGGCACTGTCGCCGCCACCAATGCGTTGGGCGATATGATGGTTCACAAGGGCCAGTCGGTGACGGCCAAGCGAGGGCAGGCGCCAAAACTGGAACTCCTGGTGCGGCCGGCGGATGCGGTTCAATGGACGCTCTACTATCCACCACTGATCGACTACCGCAATTACGCTGACGCCGCAGCCCCCCCCGAAATCAAGGCGGCGATAAGCTCTTACCGCCGGAGCGATCTGCCGGGCGCTTTTGCCCACCTCGACCGGGTGCCGCCACAGCATCGAAATGCACGTTTTTTTACGCTGAGAGCCGGCTTGCTGCTGACGGTCGGGCGCGCCGACGAGGCGCACAACGACATCGAACAAGCCCTGACGCTGGCTCCGAACGACGCCACAGCGACCGCGCTTCGGTCCGTCATCGCACTGGCGCAAAACAGGAACGAGGAAGCGTTCAGCCTGGCGCGCCAGGCTGCCGAGCAGGATCGCCGGTCGCCGGTCGCGCAGATCGCCTTGTCCTATGCCTTTCAGGCGCTGTTCGATACGGAAACGGCATTGGAGCATGCTCAAAAAGCGGCCGAATTGGCTCCGGACAACGCCCTGGCCTGGGCGCGGGTCGCAGAACTTCAGCTTTCGCTCGGCTACCTGAACCGTGCTCTGGAGGCAGCTGAAAAGGCCGTGCTCCTCGATCCCGAGCTCTCACGGACCCAATACGTTCTAGGTTTCGCTCACCTCACCCAGATCAACATCGCCGAGGCAAAAACTGCGTTCGAGCTCGCCATCGCATTCAATCCGAGTGATCCTCTGCCGCGGCTCGGACTCGGGCTTGCAAAAATCAGAGAGGGCGACCTGCAAGAGGGAACGCAGGAGATCGAACTGGCCGCGAGCCTGGATACGGACAACTCGCTGATCCGCAGCTATCTCGGCAAAGCGTATTATGATCAGAAGCGCGGACGACTGGCCGCCAAGGAGTTCGCCATTGCCAAGACGTTGGACCCCAAGGATCCAACGCCGTGGTTTTATGACGCCATCTACAACCAGACGGTCAACCGGCCGGTGGAAGCCCTGCACGGAATGCAGAAGGCAATCGAATTGAACGACAACCGCGCCGTCTACCGATCGCGTCTTCTTCTGGATCAGGACCTGGCCGCGCGCACCGCCAACATAGCCCGCATATACAACGATCTCGGCTTTGACCGGCGGGCCTTGCTGGAGGGCTGGAAGTCGGTGAATACCGATCCCAGCAACTACTCCTCACACCGGTTGCTGGCCGATTCCTACGCGACACTGCCGCGCCATGGGATCGCCAAGGTCAGCGAACTGCTGCAGTCCCAGTTGCTGCAGCCGATCAACATCACGCCGGTGCAGCCGCAGCTGGCGGAAAGCAACCTGCTGATCGTGGACGGCGCCGGACCCGCGGACGCCGCTTTCAACGAGTTCAACCCACTGTTCGCGCGCAACCGCCTGGTCTTTCAACCGTCGGCCGTGATCGGCAGCAACGAGACCTACGGTGATGAAGTGGTCCAGTCCGGTCTGTGGGGAAAGTTTTCCTACAGCGTGGGCCAGTTTCATTACCAGACCAACGGCATTCGCGACAACAACGACCTCAAACAGGACATTTACAACGCCTTTGTGCAGGCCATGATTACTCCGGAATTCTCGGCTCAGGCCGAATACCGGTACAACGATACGCGGCACGGTGATCTTGTTTTCCGGAACTCCGATTTTTTCAATCCCGCTTTCAGAAGAGATTCTCGCTCCAACATGTACCGCTTGGGTTTTCGTTATTCCCCAGCGCCGCATTCGGATTTTATTGCATCCTTTATTTATCAGGATCTGGATGAAACACAGAATCTTGCACCTTCGACCAAACTGGACAACGATACCCGGGGGGGTACCGCCGAAGCTCAGTATCTGTTCGGGTCTGAGCGATTTCACCTGGTTGCAGGCGGAGGCTATAACAATGAGAAAATCAACGTTCTTTTTGATTTCGGGCCATTCCTGTTGCCTGATGACACCAGGAGAGAACATGGCAATGCCTACGTGTATTCCAATGTGCGTTTTCCCGACCCGGTCACCTGGACGCTTGGTGTCAGTTACGATTCCTTGAGCGTGACCGGCAAAAAAACCAAAAGACAAGTCAACCCGAAACTCGGCGTCATCTGGAACATCACTCCCAATACCACCGCGCGTGTTGCCGCGTTCAAGGTGTTGAAGCGGAGCCTGATTGCCGACCAGACCATCGAACCGACACAAGTCGCAGGTTTTAATCAGTTCTTTGATGATCCCAACGGGACCGAATCAACTAGGTACGGAATCGCTATCGACCAAAAATTCTCTTTGAACCTCTATGGGGGACTGGAGTTTTCCAAGAGAAAGTTGTATGTTCCTGCCGGTGTTCCCGAAGAGAGCGCTACGATCACGGAAAATTGGGATGAAGAGCTGTATCGAGCCTATTTATATTGGCTTCCGGGACCACAATGGGCATTCAGCGCCGAATATCGATTTGAGAATTTCCGGCGAGACAGCATTTTCTTAGACTTCGACCCCCTTCCGGGCAAGGTAAAAACGCATCTCGCACCGGTCTCATTGAAATATTTCCATCCTTCAGGCTTTTTTTCCGGCCTAACCGTCACTTATGTCAATCAGACGGTGGACCGCACGCTGGAGAATACCCACGAGTCGTTCGCCCTGCTTGATCTGTCAATGGGATACCGTCTCCCCAAACGCTACGGCATCCTGGAAATAGAGGGGAAAAACCTGATTGACCAGGCGATCAGATTCCAGGGCATGGATTTTCGAACCAGCCGATTTGTAAGCACGCCGCCGTTCAGCAACAGAGCCGTCTTTGCGAGATTTTCATTGGCGTTCTGATCGATCAGCGGATCGCCATTTTTTTGAGAGGATTCTATCAAGGGGGCAAGAAGCCTATGCAATGAAAAAAGTCACACGATCACATTAACAACCGCTTTCTTTGTGAAGTACATTTTAAGGAGAATTGCCATGTCAGAAGAGCATGTTGCATCAAATAAATCCAGCAACGAAAAGATCTACCTGGGCATAATTGCCGTACTTGTCCTTATTCTCATCTACCTGTTCATGAACCAGCCTACAGCCAAGCCGCAACCGCCGGCCCCGCTCGTCAAGACGCCTCCACCGCCGGAATCGAAACCCGTCATCGAAGACTGGAATCAGTTCCCGATGGCGGACATATCGAAACAATGGCTCTCCGAAAACAACATAAGGACGATCATTTTTTTGGATGACAAGCTGCAGGCCAGAGTGAGCGATAAGGATGGTAAAGAAGCAAAGGTTTGCGCACGCACCACCGACGGAGGCACCAGCGTGACAGGGGAATGCGCCAAAATCAAGGAATCGACAACAACCCGCGCGACCAGCATACTCGTTAAGATACTTGAAAGCAGCCCCGGCTGGTGTTGGACCTATGTTAGCGGAAACCTTATATACTATCGCTGTTAGTCGTTCAGTCATGTAGCCGGCACGAAAACATCGATCGTGAACGCATCGTTTTGCCAACACATGCGTTGCAGCGATGCCGGTAAATAAGTACGTATTGGCATTAAGATTACTTTACCGCTTTTGGTGTTCAGGACATCGGGTCTTCACCTAGGAGACTGTACTATACTCACCATATTGTGGACAGCCTGTAATGGAAGTGCAAAATGACCTGCAAGATGTTGTGGTCGGTACAGCTGCGTGGAGACCCTTTTTCAGATTTCCCCGCTAAGGATGGCGGGTCCGCCTCACCGGCAAGGAGGTAGAGGGAGTAGATATGATGAGAGGCAGTCAAACGCCACTCCGCCCCCAACATAAACCCATGCCGAAAATCAGGACAATCCGGGTCACAAGCGGTGTTTATTGGGTTGAAGTGCCGGAAGCCGGGCTTCATGTTTTATGCGGATGTCCGGCGGATACGATCAAGCACCTGATAAGGCGCCGTCTGATTACACCCGTTGAAAATGGCGGCGTGCGTTATGAAACCGGCCCCGATGCAATCCTGCTGTCCGATATCCTGATCCAGAACGGGAGTTTTGCCAACCTGTCCGAATTCCCCGTTCTGCATATGCTGTATCGCCAAGGGATGATTTTGCCTGATCATCCGAATTTTGAAAAAAAACCGCTTTTGATCGGCTCCACCGAACAGGTGAAAGCCCAAATGCGCTACATATACCGAGGCAACTACGGTTTGATCTCGGAACAGGAGTTGGTCGAAGCGGGGGTTTCCGCCCGGCAGGCGAACGAGATGATGCGATTGAAGCAGAAATTCGCGTTTGACAACATTCGCCCCCCGAACGAACTTCTCAATACGCTGATCGTGGAAGACGGTCCAGTTGAGATAAGCAACGGGGTGACGATCGATCGGGTGCGCTTGAACGTTTTCGACTTTCGATATCAAACCGAATCGGTCAGAATCGACCTCAATCTGTCGGCAAATGAACGTTATGAGCCGCCGTACCAATTAGGATTTCATCAGGTCAGCAGAGAATACTTCGGCGTCCTCCACTGCGGGGAAGGCAACGGCTGGGATGCGCATCGACCATGCATGTCCAGCATCTTGATGTTCAAGGGAAAACTCTATTTGATCGATGCCGGCCCCAACCTGCTGCACAGCCTGACCGCTTTGGGCATCAGCATCAATGAAATCGAAGGAATCTTTCACACCCATGCCCACGATGATCATTTCGCCGGCCTCCCATCACTGATACGATCGGGCAGGCGAATCAAATATTACGCGACCGCTCTGGTTCGCGCCTCGGTAACGAAAAAATTGTTCTCGCTGCTGTCGGCGGAGGAGCAGCAGTTCTCGGATTTTTTTGAAGTCCATGACCTGGAATACGACGTCTGGAACGACATCGACGGTTTGGAGGTCAAGCCGGTTTTCTCCCCTCACCCCGTGGAGACCAATGTGTTCTTTTTTCGAGCATTAACTGGCGGTGGCTATCGATCCTATGCTCATCTGGCGGATATCATCTCCTTGAGGAAACTCAAACGAATGATCACCGGCGGAAAGACCAACAGCGGAATTTCGCCCGAATTCTATTCAAAAATAAAAGAAACATACGCCACCCCTGTGAACCTGAAGAAAGTCGACATCGGTGGAGGAATGATCCATGGCGCAGCGGTGGACTTTCGGAATGACCGGTCAGAGAAGCTCATCTTATCCCATACCGAACGCAATCTCACAGCCGAAGAACATGAAATCGGCCACCGTGTTCCGTTCGGCGCGACCGATGTGTTGATTCACGGTGACCAGGATTATTTGCGCCGTTCCGCCGGCGACTTCTTGCGTTCCTATTTTTCCGATCTGTCACATGATCGATTGAGGGGTTTGCTGAATAATCGAGTCATCACTTTCAAACCCGGGGTTTCTATTTTTCAGAAAGGAGAAACGATCCAGGAACTCTTTCTGCTGTTAACCGGTGGTGTGGAGATGGTCCAATCCAATTCAGACTCTGCAGCAACGCTCTGTCCGGGAAGCCTGATCGGTGAGAATTCCCCGTCAAACCAGTTCCGTTCGCCAGCGACCTATCGTGCAGTCGGCTTCGCGCGGGCGATTGTGATTCCACTTCGCTTCTATATCGAGTTTATCAAAAACAACGCGTTAGGTTTTCAACTCGAAGAATCCTATGAAAAACGCACGTTTTTGCAGAAAACATACTTATTCGGTGAAGCTATTTGTCATCCGACACTCAACGAAATCGCACAGTCGATGCAATTGCACCATTATCGTGCCGGCGAAGTTGTTTCGAAGCACAATAACTCCTTTCTAAGCCTGGTCGAAGCAGGAACGATGGAAAAACGCATCGGCGGAAAGCTGATCGGAACAGTCGGCCAATACGATTTTTTCGGGGAAGGGTCCGTTTTTTTCCATACCCCCCCCGTTTATGCAATGAGAGCGTTCGATGATGTATCTACCTATCGAATACCACTCTCTGTTTTCCGACACATACCGATCGTCCGCTGGAAACTCATCGAGGCCTATGGAAAACGACGACAGGCGTAACGCTTTGTGCGCCTCATCGCCTCCTTGTTTCACAGGTAACTATTCAGTATATGTTTGGGTAACCACGTGATTGACGGCAGTAGGGTGTTCGTGGAGGAAGTGTCGTTGGCATGGATGCCAACGTCAAGCGTACATAGATGTATTCACAGCGTCTTCCGGAACGAATACCCTACTGCCGTCACGTTCGAAGAAAGGTGCTGAATAGTTACTTTCAGAGTTCAACCGGACATCGGGAGGTCGCAAAAGTCGCTGTGCCGCCATTCGTCGATTTTGGCGTTCGCACAGACATATCCGGCTTCTGCAATGTCGGCGATTTCATTGAAAGCCAGCAAACCGTATTGCTGAACCGGAAACTGAATATAAAAATCCGCCAGTTGCTTGGTTATTCGAGTCGTTTCCGCACTTTTCGTGAGCGATGCCTGGATCAATGTGTGTGTAAGACTTGGAAAATTGGCTGCCTCTTTTTTGAAGGGGTTGCACCGTTGCGCAAACACTTTCCAGCCGGACAAGCTACCGTCGATCGCAATTCTGCTTTGCAGTGCGGCCGATCTGCTGACATCGAAAGCGATCACTCGACCGATATCATCGCTGCTTTTCATCACATCGACAGGCATGTTGTTGATGATCCCGCCATCGATAAGGACGCTGCCGTTTTCGACAACCGGCGGAAACAGGCCGGGAATGGATGTACTCGCGCGCACATATTTCCACAACGGGCCCGACCGATGCACTTTTTGATCGCAGCAACCAAGATCGGTGGTGATACAGAAGAAGGTCAGCCGCAAATCCTCGATTCGCTCTCCCCCCAGCCCATCCCTGAGCGCCTTGGTGATATTGGCTCCCGCAGTCAACGACACAGCCGGAAATGTGTAATCGAGCTTATAGTTGAAAGCCAAAGCCTGCTCGATCATGGTCTCGTAATCCCAGTCTAACGCCACCATTGCAGCAATGATCGACCCCATGCTGGTTCCGCCGATCTTGTCAATCGGGATTCCAGCCTCCCTCAGCGCACGAATGCCTCCGATATGAGCGAATCCCCGCGCGCCGCCGCCGCTGATCACCAGCCCGACCCCCTGACCGGTGATAAGCCTTCCGATGCGCTCGAAATCCTTGTCGTCATTCAAAACAACATGATAATGGTTTTGAACATCGCGCATTGCCAGCCAATCCCGCGTACCTGTACAAGGCAGCGACCGGTGCAGTAAAACCAGGTTCTTCGGGAGATGACGACGGTATGCCGGGTTTTCGGATATACGCCTTTCGATTTCCCCGGGTTGCGGGGATGAATCGCTGTTGCCGACGAACAGAATACGATCGGCCTGCCGAAGACAACGGTTGGTCCATTGCGTGTTGGTTGCGTCCGCCTCGTATAGAATGTAGCGGAATTTCAACTCCTGATGGTTCAGCCAGCGAGCGATGTTGATGCTGTTGGGGTCGTCCATGGAAGTCTGGGCGATTCCTGACGGGCTCAGATAATCATCGAGAAGGTGCTGATTCAAATGGAGCGTCGACGCTGTGGAAGAGAGCGTTTCAGCCAGTTTTCGGGCGAACCGTGTCACCGGGGCGTCCGGGGTGATCGGAATAATCGCCAGATTGACGAAAACATTCCGAGGTCTGGTTTTGCCCAAAGTCTGCACCTGCAATTGCGTCATCGGCTTTCCGGCAAATTGCCTGACCATATCTTCGGGATGCCTCTGAAGCAATCGATAAAATGCCTCCGGCGACAGTTTGGCCAATAAACTGTCTCGTATCGCCCGTACCGTCGCTGTGCGCTCCCTTCCGGTCAGCATGGCGATTTCACCCACCGTTTGACCGCGTCCCAATTCGCACAGCATCCGCTCGCCCGGATTGCCGTCGGTGACGGACAACCGGCCGCTGATGACAAGATAGATATGAGCGTTGCGCTCACCTTTCCGGATTAGAAATTCACCACTGGGACATACGACAAGCTCGAGTTCACCTTCGAGATCGCGTTTTGCGGCGTCGCCCATCTCCCTGAAAAAATCGCTGACAAAAAGAATATTCCGCAGTTCACTCCGCTGCAGGCGGTCTGCAATAACCTTGGAGAAGTGAGTAATGAGTTTCGCTGATTTCGCTCCTAGCTTCTCGATCCCGCTCTTGTGCAGAACCAGGATTTCGCAATCGCCGACAGCATAGACCGATGCACTGCGCCTTTCGCCGGTATAGAAGCCAATCTCGCCGACGCTGACCCCCGGTTCCACGAAGCTTATGGTGATCTCTTCTCCGTTGTCTCCCTTCTGACAAATGCGCAGTTTTCCTCTTCGAAGAACGTAACAACCGTCACCAAACCCGCCTTGTCGAATCAGGGCCTCGCCGTTCTTCAGGCGCAGCGCCCCGAACTCCCCACTCAATACCTGGAGTTCGGATTCGTTAAGATCCATAAAAGGGTCAACGTGAGAGAGAAACTCAACCATTTCAGCGTTTCGCACCCCGTCGCTCACTGCCTTCATCCGCCGCCTCCAACGATGCCAAATCCATCCCTCGAAACGTCTCATTATAAGTCAGTCTCGCAGGCAGACAACAATGCGTTGCCGCTATACCGGCACACAGCCCTGCGCTTGTCAGAAATCGATCAGCCGATTCTCGGAAAGTTTTACCGCTCGCAGAACCCGGTTCACTCCCGCCGCAAACGGGCCAGCGTCTGCATCATCCGGTCAAAATGAGACCCTTTCCAGTACAGCTTCCCGCACTGTTCACAGCGGAAGAATGCGTCGAAATGCCATTTTGTTCTTGGCTCCAGCTGATCGATGATGCGCGACTTGTCGATCGCCTTAATTGCACCATTGCATAGCAGGCATCGGCTGAACGGCTTTATTTGCGAATAAAGATCGAATCGCTCGAGCACCTCACGACATTGCTTCTCCGGCTCGGTCGACCGAAGCCAATAACCTCGAGTGACGACCTTGGCGAACAGCAGACGGCGGTCGCGTGTCAGAATGGTGCGTCCTTCATCGATGGAAATAGTGATGATTTCGCGGTCCGTATAGTCATTTCTATAGCGCACATCGAACCCCAGCATGCGCAGCAGACGAGCCAGTTTGCCCAGGTGAACGTCGAGCACGAACCGGCTTCGGCGCAGCGGCTTGTCCCGCAGCTTGACGATGGGAGAAATATCGAGCGCCTCGAAGACCGGATAGACGGCGATTCGATCGCCGTCCTGCAGCTGGTATTCGAATCCGACCGAACGTCCATTCGCGAGGATGAGATCGACTTCCGAATGCGGCACACCCAGCGCTTCGATGGCGTCTTTGACGGCGGGCTTGCCATTAAACAGGTATTCGAACGTTCTCTTGTGCCGGTCAACGGCAAGAAAATCGTTCAGCTCTTCGTAAAATCGAAAACAGGCGACAGATTCTGGCATGCAACCGCCGGAGACCGGCCGTTAATAGCTGACCTTTATGCCGCCATAACCCGCCACACCGCTTGTACCGAAGCCCAGTACCTCCTGGTAGTGCTTGTCGAACAGGTTGTCGACACGAGCGAACACATTCAGGTACCGGTTCACCTGATAGCTGCCTACGAGATTGATCACCGCATAGCCGGGTATTGTTTCGCGCCGAAAAGGAAACACAGAAAAGTTCATGTCATCCTTGCGGCCGACGATGACGACGTTCAGATTGAGGTTGGCCGCCTCTTGCAGAAAACGGTAGTTGACGTTGACGCTGCCCTTGTCGGTCGGCCTGCGCAGCAGGCGTTCTCCGGTCGAGTCGTCCCGCGAGTGGGTATAGGTGTAGTTGCCGCGCAGCGTCAAGCCCTCGAAGGGGGTGATCTCGATATAGCTTTCCACCCCTTCGGATGTCGCGCGGTCGATATTCTGAAACCCCCTGCCGCCGACGAAGTCGATCAGATCGTCGAAGGAGTTGCTGAAATAACTGGCTCCAAACAGGATGAGCTCATCCCACAGCGTCTGTTCGAAACCGATATCCCAGCCGCTGCTGGTCTCCGGACCGAGGTTCGGATTGCCCAGCGGCCCGAAAAATGGATCCCCCGGCGCAAACAGCTGAAACAGCGTGGGCGTCTTAAATCCGGTGCCGTAGCTCCCCTTGAGCCGGGTTCCGATCTCATCGATCGCCAGCGACTGGGTCACGCGCCAGGTCACCTTGCCGCCAAAGCGGTCGTTGTCGTCAAAGCGCACGCCCGCGGTGGTATAGGAACGGTCCCACAAGTGGATCTGATCCTGAAGAAAATAACCGGCCGTATTCTGCGATTTTTTGGCAATGGCATCGGTTCGGATCCACTCTTCTTCGTCTTCTACGCCCAAGGTCAGAGTATTGGTCTCGTGCAGATAAAGATCGTGCTGCCACTGCACGCGGAATCGATTGCCTTCGAAGGCACTGAAAGGAATAAAGGCACCGGGACTGCCATCGCGATTCTCCCGGTCGGTGTAGCTGTAGTTCACTCCAAGCGACTGCTCCCAAAAACCATCGAACAGATCGAGCCGGCCGGTCAACCCGGTGAACATCTGCTGGGTTCTGTCATCCCTGAAGGGATTGTCGCAGCCGACACCGCCGCAATTATCCAGATCCTTGTTGGCATCGATGTAGCGCAGGTTCCATTGGATATCCAGATTGTCCAGCGGCGTCAGCCCCAAACCGGCATTGATCGTGGTGTTCTTATAGGCATCGCGCTCGGGGTTGCCCAGACGCTTCTCCGCAGCCGAAAAGCCTTGCGTTTCCAGACGACTGACCGTCAGGTTGTAGTTGACCAGATCGGTCGAACCGCTGACGCCGCCCCGGACCTTGAATGTTTCGTAGCTGCCGCCCTCCCCCATAGCCGAAAAGCGCGGCGCACCACGGCCTTTTTTGGTGATGATATTGATCACGCCGCCGATCGCATTGGAGCCGTACAAGGGGCTTTGCGGCCCGCGCAGGATTTCGATGCGTTCGATATCGTCGGTCATCAGGTCGGCAAAGTCGTAGCCGTTTCCGGGTGAGGCGGGATCGTTCATCTCGATGCCGTCGATCAGCACCAGGGTCTGATCGGAGTTGGCTCCGCGAATGAACACCGAGGTGGCACGCCCCAATCCACCCGATTGAACCACATCCACGCCGGGCACGTCGCGCAACAGCTCCGGCACGGTAAAAACCTGCCGATCGGCAATCTCATCAGCGGTAATGACGGTGATCGAGCTGCCGACATCACGCAGCTCTTTTTCAGTCCGCGTGGCTGTCACCACGATCGTATCAAGCCTTTTGACGATCGGATCCTGGAGGGCTCGAGAGTCCGAAATATTCTCTGTTTCCTCCTGGGCCTGCGGCTCCAGTCTCTCGGTCGCTGCAAGAGACGAACCGGAACCGGCCAGAAAAGCGGCCATCGTCAAACAGAGTTCTGTTTTTTTCATATTTTCCTCCACGTCAAGCTGCGCACACCCGCACAGCGCTATTGCTTATTGCAGAGGAAAACAATTGCAGATGCGTTGCTGGAAAAAAGCGTGCATCCGCAAACCCCGTCGCCCTCCGCAACATCGTCGGTGTCGCGACAGGCCGGTCTCCGGACTCACGAGTGTCTCTGCAGACTGGCTGTTGGCCTTCCCACACTGATGTGCAGTGGCATCAATAACCGCCTTTGACTCGTTTACCGTTGCGGGGGCAGTGCCGGCTTTGCAACACGATGTCGCGCACCGGCTTCCCGTTTAATCCCAACGTAGTGATATTTCCAAGTACGTTGAGCCACCTGAAGCGAAGCCGGGTACGTTATAGACTGGGCAAAGCGATGTCAAGCCGGAACAGGCAGCTTTTGTGTGCCAAACCATTCTCACGAGCAATGCATCGCCCGGCGCGCCAGCCGGTTGCAAAGGCGCATTGGATCTTCTATGATCATCCTCGATGATCACCATTAAAGAGAGCCATCATGACGCTATTGTCGAATCAAACACACAAACGGTGGATTCTTTTAGGCCTGGCCGCCCTGATGGCAACCACGCGCTTTCACCATTTCGGATCGGTGACCTTTCTTCCGGACGCTTCCCTTGCGGTCTTTTTTCTGGCCGGACTCTATTTAACGAAGCGGATTACGTTCGCGTCGAGCGATAAGGGGCCATCGGAAACCAGCGCTGCACGCTGGCTGATACCGGCCGGAATCTTCGCTTTTCTGCTGCTCGAAGCGGGACTCGTCGATTACCTGGCGATCCGCTACGGCGGCGTCAGCGACTGGTGCGTCACACCCGCCTATTGGTTTCTCATCCCAACCTATGGCGTGATGTATCTTGCAGGCGCCTGGTGCGCACGTTTCGACCCGTTGACAAAAAGCGGGGCAGTCAAAACGGGGGGCGTACTTCTGGCGGCAAGTGCGACGGCTTTCCTGATCTCGAACGGCAGCTTCTATCTCTTCGCCGACCGTTTTGCCGAAATGAACTGGGTGGCATATGCGGACCGCACCGCCCCCTATCTCGTCAGCTACGTCACCTATGCCATGGTGTACTGCGCCCTCGCACTGGGTCTGCATCTTGCTCTGAGAGCCGGGAGGGCGGCTGCGATTCGGCCTGCTGCGCCGAAATCCTCATGATTCAATCGGAATCAGCCCGGAGTGCGCTGATTTTCCCGCAGACAGGGACTACCCGGATTGCCAATGCGGCCATCGCACCGCGGTGCGATGCCCTGCCTTCCCGCATCACGCAGGGTCTTCTTGAGAATATCCTTTAACTCGATCGGCGTGCTCGGCAGGGCGACCCGGCTGTCCGGGATCTGCATCAACATGGAATAACCGTCGCCGCCACCGCGCAGAAACCGGCTTGTCACCGCCCAAAAGCGATCGTCATCGTCGATAGCGTCGCCGCCGTTGGCCTCGCTGAAACGAAGATTCGTTATCTTGCTGCCCTCGGCATTGTCGGGCCGATGCTCGAAGGTAAACCCGCTGATCTGCAGCCAACTCCCGCTGCCGGGCCAGGCGTCGGCCGCATGCTCGAGCACCTGTTTGAGCAGGCGGCCGGATAACCCTATTTTCAGCAGTTCGACGGGGTAAGGCAGCAGCTCTTTCAACTCCCGCTCGCTAATCTTCCCCGGCGGTATATTTTGATTGAAGCGGAGCGCACCAGAATTGATGAAAGCAATTTTGGCCGGTTTACCGCGCTGTTCGAGCCGATTGAAGCCCCGCAGCATTTCATCAGCAGCCCAGTCGCCGACATTGGTTTCATATTGCCTGATCAGATGTTCTTCCGCCACTAGTTCCACCGCTGTCCAGCCGATCACCTGTTCCAGACAGTCAGGATCGGTGACGCCGCAGTACTCTTTCGCATACCGCTCCAGCCAGTACCTGACCCGGGCTGCAACGACGGGATCAGGCTCGACCCGATCCGTCAGCGGGTAGAATCGTGACGAAGACAGTACCGGGCCATTGTCATCGATCTCGATGCGGGCGACCGTTGCGGTCACAGCGTCTGCATCGGCTTTCAACACACAACGAACGACATCACTGCCCGAAACACAACGCTTGATCTGATGATGTTCATGGCCGCCGACAATAAGATCGGGACCATCAGGCCCCAGCCGGCGCAGGATCGCCTCGTCTTCAGTCACCTTTAGATGAGTCAGGGCCACGACCACCTCGGCCCCCCGATCGCGCAGCCGACGACTCAGCCGCTCCGCAACGCTCAGCGGCGGCTCGAAGGAAGCAACATAAGCAGGCTGCACCATATCGGTCGTCAGACTGAACAGGCCGACCTTGACGCCGCCGATGTCGACGATGCGGTGCTCGAGAAGATTCTCGGAACGGACAGTGGACTCGCCATTCTGATCGTTCTTGAACACGATGTTGCTCCCAAGCCAATCGAATTGCGACTGTTCGATCCGCCCATCGAGCCGCTCCGCATCGCGTAATCGTCTCTTGTCGAATTCGTGATTGCCGAAGGTCACGAACATCCTGTCGTCGAACTGTTTCGGGTCTCCGTCCATGAGATTGAGCAGATCGACCATCTGCTCGCCGTCGTATCGATCGCTCAGCAGCGAGGGATAGAGGAAATCGCCGGCATGCAGAAACAGCACTGCGGGCGACTCTTCCTCCAGCATCCGTCTCAACGTCCGCACCCGCGCCAGCCCACCCTCCCGGCCATCGTTGAGTCCTTCGATACGATAAACATCGTTGATAGCCACAATGGTGAATTGCCGGGGTGCCACCGGCCGGTTGGCGACCGTACAGCCGGCAAGCGCCAGCAGCAGCAAAAGAGTTATGGCAGGAATGATACGGTCAATGGGGTTCCGGCGTTTCATGATCGGTCCGTTGAATGTTGGCAAGAGGTTTTGTTAAAACGAAAGCTGCAAAGGCTCGCCGCATCTGACGTCGGCAATAACCCTTCCGTCAAAAGAATGGTACATGATACGATAGCGGCTCGACTATTTCAGCCCGATACTCAAAGCTGCTGCGACCTTCCACCGAACAAGAACAAAAATCATCGCGACTTCCCATGTATCGCACGATACGATCATCCATCAGCCGCCTTTGGCTCACCGGCAAACCGCGCATCCTTTTGTTTTCCTTTATTATCGTCAGCGGTTGCGCGACAGTTGTCACCCATATCGATTATGAGACCCTGTATGGGCCATCGTCGCCCAAAGACCGTATTCTCAGCGAAACCGAATATCAGCAGAGTCGAAAATGGGGCGACGTTTCCTACCCGGAAGAGGTCCAACCGATACTGGATTCCCGCTGCGTGGTCTGCCACGGCTGTTACGATGCACCCTGCCAGTTGAAGCTCAGCTCCTTTGAAGGACTCGATCGCGGCGCCACCAAAAAACTGGTTTACGACGATAGCCGGCTCACGCCCGAGCAACCGACACGCCTGTTCATTGATGCTCAGACCACCGAGGAATGGCGCGGCAAAGAGTTTTATCCGGTGCTCAATGAACGCATCGATACGCCGCAGGCCAATCTGGGAAATTCGGTGCTCTCCTTGATGCTGGCCCTTAAACGCAGCAACCCACTGCCGCAATCGGGCAAGCTGCCGGACTCCTTCGAATTCGGTCTGGAGCGTGACCTGGAGTGCCCGACCATGGGTGAATTCGCCGGCTACAAACTGGAGCATCCTCTGTGGGGCATGCCCTACGCCCTCCCGGGACTGACCGAAGAGCAGGAACGGACCATAACCGATTGGCTGCTGCAAGGGGCCAAAACACTGCAGCACCCGCCCCCTTCCCCTCAGGCGCGCAACAGCATCCGCAAATGGGAGCGGTTTTTCAACGCACGATCCCTGAAACAGCAGCTGGTGTCACGCTATGTTTACGAGCACCTGTTCCTCGGTCATCTTCATTTCGAAGACCACCCACCAAACGAGTTTTACCGGCTGGTGCGCTCGAGCACCCCGTCCGGCCAGCCAATCGATGAAATCGCCACCGTACGGCCTTATGATGATCCCGGAGAAGCGGCTTTTTATTATCGTCTCCGTCCCATCGTCTCGACCATCGTCGACAAGAACCATTTCGTATATGAACTGAGCGATCGGAAGATGGCACGCTACCGTGAGCTTTTTTTCGAGCCGGCCTATGAAGTGACCGAGCTGCCATCCTATCAGATCGAGGTGGCATCCAACCCATTCAAAGTGTTTGTCGCCCTGCCGGAGAAAGCGCGTTATCAGTTTCTCCTGGACGATGCGCAATATTTTGTCGCCGGCTTCATCAAGGGGCCGGTCTGCCGCGGCCAGATTGCACTCAACGTCATCCGCGACCAATTCTGGATCGCCTTTTTGAGCCCGCATCTGGAATTCATCGAGCAGAACTCGGGTTTTTTGGCGGCAAACAGCGAGTATCTGCAATTACCCGCCGCCAGCGGCGACGATCCGGGGCTGTTCGACTTCAGCGATTACGATGATCTGGCCGAAGAGTACATGAAAATCAAGGAGCTGGAGATCAACAAAATCCTGCCTCCGAACATTGGCCCGTCATTGGATTTCATTTGGGACGGCGACGGCGACAACCGCAATGCCCTGCTGACGGTTTTCCGTCACTTCGACAGCGCCACTGTGGTCAAGGGGTTTGTCGGCAATATCCCGCTCTCCGGCTGGATCATCGATTACCCGGTCTTCGAACGGATCCACTATCTCCTGGTGGCAGGCTTCAACGTCTATGGAACCGTAGGCCATCAGCTGGCGACTCGGCTGTACATGGATTATCTGCGTATGGAAACGGAGAACAATTTTCTCCGCTTCCTGCCGGCGGACCAGCGTGGGACGGTTCGTGCCGAGTGGTATCGCGGCATCGGAGCTCGGATCAAAAATTATTTCGACGCCCCTCTGTACGGGCAGGATCGCCCGACCGGCGTCCAGTTTCAAACGGACAATCCGAAAAAAGAGTTGTTCGAACAGATTCAGGCCAAGCTTGGCAAAGCGGCCGGTTCCAGGGATGTGCTGAACCAGTGCGAGCAGGAGAGCTGTGTGCGCCGCAGCGCCTCACCGCGGCAGCAGCGGGTCGAAGCGCAACTGCAGAAAGTCGCCCGTCTCAAAGGCCCACAGCTTCAGGCACTGCCCGAAGTCGCATTTCTACGCGTATATGCAGCCGGAAGTGGTTCCGATGATCTTGCTTACACCCTGATCCACAACAAAATGTTGAAGAACGTGTCATTCCTTGTCGCGGAGAGTTTGAGAAGGGACAGCGCGAATGATACGGTGACGCTGGTTCCGGGCTTTCTAGGCAGCTACCCGAATTTCTTTTTCAGCCTCGACGAGGAACGGCTGCCACAGTTTGTCGAGCAGCTCGCGAATGCCCGGGACGATGCAACCATCGATGTGTTCTACAACACCTTCGGAATACGCCGCAGCAATCCGAGGGTCTGGGAACACTCCGACTGGTTCAACAAAACATATAAGGAACTCGATCCCATCGAGGCCGGATGGTTTGATATGAGCCGGTATAAAAACCGCTGATCCTTTCCGAGGCATTCGACAGCGCAGCCGCCTCTTTCACGGTTGTTGGCTAATATTAACCGGCGACCGCAAACAGGAACAGATTAATCAACCATCGAAAGGATGCTTCAAGACAATCGTTTCGTCCCGCTCCGGACCGGTGGAAACAATATCCACCGTCACATCGATCAGCGCTTCGATCCGCTTGATATACGCCTTCGCATTGGTCGGCAGCTCGTCAAACGATCGGATACCGGTTGTCGGCTCCGTCCAACCGGGCATCTCCTCGATCACCGGTTCGCATAAATCGTATAGCTCCGCGCCGACAGGAGCGCTTGTGATCTCTTTCCCGTTATTCCGGTAAGCGACGCAGATTCCAATCTTTTCCAAGCCGTCGAGGACATCGAGTTTGGTCAGACAGACTCCGGAAAGGCTGTTCATATGAGCCGATTTTTTCATCGAAACTGCATCGAACCAGCCGCAGCGGCGCGGTCGACCTGTTGTGGCTCCGAATTCATAGCCCTTCTCGGCCAGGTGCCGACCATTTTCATCGAACAATTCGGTCGGGAAAGGGCCGTTGCCGACACGGGTCGAATAGGCTTTTGTAATTCCCAGGACAAAATCGAAGTGCAGCGGACCGATCCCGCACCCTGTCGATGCGCTGCCGGCGATGGTATTCGACGACGTCACATAGGGGTACGTTCCATGATCGATGTCAAGCATGGCGCCTTGCGCTCCTTCGTACAGGATACGATCACCTGCCTGCTGATGAACATAGAGCACTTCGGCGACATCCGAGAGCATCGGCTTGATGTTCTCACCGAGGGCGAAGGATTGATCACGCAACTGCTCATAATCGACGGTTTTTTCGTTGAAAAAGTTCGACAGAATAAAGTTATGGTACTCCAGCATTCCTTTGAGCTTTTCCGAAAACACTGCCTCGTTGAGCAGGTCACCGGTCCTTAGTCCCCGGCGGGCGACCTTGTCTTCATAAGCCGGCCCGATTCCGCGCCCTGTGGTACCGATTGCCTTTACGCCTTGCGCCCGCTCTCTCGCTTCGTCCAGCGCAACATGCACCGGCAGCAACAAAGGACAGGCGGAGCTGATCAATAACTGCTCGCGCACCGGTACCCCGCTCTGTTCGAGCAGGTTGATCTCCTCCAGCAGGGCGTCGAGCGACAACACCACACCATTGCCGATCAAGCATTGGACCGAATCGCGCAGCACACCCGATGGAATCAGGTGCAAAACGGTTTTCTTTCCTTTGATCACAAGCGTGTGCCCGGCATTATGCCCACCCTGAAACCGGACAACCGCGTCCGCCCGATCAGTGAGCAGATCGACCAACTTGCCTTTGCCTTCATCCCCCCACTGGGTACCGACTACAACAACATTTTTCCTCATATTTATGACAACTATCGGGTCTGCCCCGCCCTCCTTTCAAGTCACCGCAACGCACGCCAACAGAAGCTGTCGGTCGCAACCTCGCAGTCTATGTTTAAACCCTGATGATTATTTCGAAATAGCAAGCCGAACAGCCGACACGCCGGTTGGCGCCTGGTTTAAGATCTTTTTGCCGACACTATACTGGGACAATCTCCCACTCTTGTCCCCGCTTGTCGAGTTTATGCGTACAGCCCATATCGACGGCACTGCCGGTTTGCCCGGAAAGTTCCTGTATGACGTGCCGCCCGGCCGCCCGTAAATCACGTATTTTTTCGCTCAAGTCAGCATCATCCATACTGGGAGCGAAGATGGATTGAGCGCAGCCGGCTCCGTCCCATCCAGTCGCAAGGCTGGCCAGCACCTTTAAATCGGCACTGAAGCCAGTGGCCGGCCTGGCCCGCCCGAATACTTTACCGACTTCATCATAGCGACCGCCGCGGGCGATTTCACGACCATGGCCCGGCACGAAGGCCGCAAAAACCATCCCGGTCTGATAACGATACCCTCGCAATTCGGCAAGATCGAAATTGATCGGCAGCGAAGAAAACGCCTGGCTCAATTGCCGGGCGATCTGTTCCAGATCATCCAAAGCGTGCATCACCGATCGATCCGCCGAAGTCAGCCTTTGTCGTGCCTGCTCAATGACACCCGCATACCCGTTGAGTTCAGGAAGAGCGGAAAGCATTCCTCGCATCTCGGCGGTCAAATCGAGCTCGCTGAGCAGTTCCGCCAACTCCGGCCGAGCTTTGCGCTGCAACACGCCAAAGATTTCGGCTTCCTGATCGGAATTCAACCCCGCCTGGCGAGCCAGCCCACGAAAAATTCCGACATGGCCCAAATCGACATGGACATTCTGAATCCCGGCCATTGCCAATGTTTCCAGCATCAGCTGAAGAACTTCCAGATCGCTTGCCATACCCGCATGACCGTACAACTCGGCACCCACCTGCATCGGGCTGCGCGACTGTTCCAAATGATCACCGCGCGTATGCAAAACAGTTCCAACATAACACAACCTGGTGGGTACATCCCGTTTCAGATTGTGCGCATCGATCCGTGCAACCTGGGGTGTCATATCGGCTCTGATGCCGAGCATACGCCCGCTCAGCTGGTCGGTGAGTTTGAAGGTCTGCAGATCGAGATCGTGACCGATGCCGATCAAAAGCGATTCCAGAAACTCGATATAAGGCGGGATAACCAGTTGGTAGCCCCATGTCGAGAACAGATCGAGGAGCGTTCTGCGCAAACGCTCGAGACGCAAAGCGTCGTCGGGCAGCACCTCCTCGACACCTTCCGGCAGTAACCAATGATCCACTTGCAGCATGATTGAGATGGATTTACTTGATTGATCGCCTGACCGCGGGAGGCGGCATCATGGGCCCAGACCCGATCATGATGCGTGAGGCGCCCGCGTCGCCGGTTCAAAAAACCGGGGGTCGCTTGAATTGCAGCACAAAAACACGAGCTTATAGGTTGTGGTGAGCCGTGCGAACCCCAACGCGACGGCGCAACCGGTGATTTGTTGGGGTTCGTTCCTCACTCCAACCCACAGCCCTTCACCATCGTGTCATTTATTTCATTTTATTGAAATATTTGAAAAAATCGGAATCCGGTTCCAATACAAGCATGTCGTTGTGCCCTCGGAACGTTTTCTTATACGCATTCAGACTACGATAAAACGCGAAGAATTCGATATCCTGTCCAAAGGCCTTTGCATAGATATCCGTTGCAGTGGCATCACCCTCACCCCGTGTCGTTTCTGCCTTCCGAAACGCTTCTGCGATGAGAATTTCGCGCTGTTTATCGGCATCGGCCCGAATCCGTTCCGCCGCTTCGGCGCCCTGCGAGCGAAACTCTCTCGCCACCCGGCCGCGTTCGGCCTCCATACGGCGATACACAGAATTACTGACTTCCGGCGGCAAATCGATGCGTTTGATGCGGATATCCACAACCTCGACACCCCACTTCTCTGCCACGGTCTCAGTGCTTTTCATGAGAATGTGCCGCATTCTTTCTCGATCCTCCGACACCAGATCCTTGATCGTGCGTTTGCCAAACTCACTCCGCATCGCATTCTTCATGATCTGATCGAGTCGAAGATTGGCCTGCAGCGCATCCCCGGCAACGGTGGTGTAAAAAAGAGTCACATCACCGATGCGCCATTTCACGAACGAATCGACGATCACGTTCTTTTTTTCCGCGGTCAGAAAACGTTCCGGTCTGGCGTCCAGGGTTAAAATACGGGCGTCGAATTTTTTCACGTTATTGATGACAGGCATCATGAAATGCAGGCCCGGCTTGTAATCCGATCGGACGATCTCCCCCAGGCGGAACTTGATCGCTTTCTCGGTCTGCTTAACGGTAAAAACCGAAAGGAACCCGACCAGCAAAACCAGCACCAATAGAGCAAACAGTTTGTTGTGAGTAGACATATTAACGATCCCTCCCTTCGCGTCCGCGCGTCGGCTGTCTCATGGGCTTGGTGGCAGTAGATTGGTGGCTCCGTTGAGACGTGGAATATTTAGCCATGTCGGCTGCCGCTGCCGAAGGAGCAACGCTCGGACGCGAAACGATCTTGTCGAGCGGCAGATAGAGCAGATTGTTGCTGCCTTTGACATCGATCAGGACCGTATCGGTTTCACTCAGCACCGACTCCATTGCATCGATATATAGGCGCTCTCGTGTCACTTCCGGGGCTTTCTCGTATTCGGTCAACAGGTGGGTGAAACGGCTGGCTTCACCTTGGGCTCGGGCGACCACTTTGGCCTTGTACCCTTCCGATTCCTGTATCTGTCGGGCTGCCGCACCACGCGCTTTCGGAATCACTTCGTTGGAATAAGCTTCCGCTTCATTGATCAGGCGCTGTTTATCTTCGCGTGCTTTGATCGCGTCTTCAAAAGCGCCTTGCACTTCTTCTGGCGGCTGGGCATCCTGCAGGTTGACGCTTGTGACGCTGACGCCTGCCTTATAATGATCCATGATTTTCTGAATCTCTTTTTTAATTTCGGCAACAACCTCGGTGCGCCCTTCGGTCAACACAAAATCCATCGTATTCGAGCCGACCACGCCACGTTCGGCGCTTTCGGTCACCTGTTTCAAAGTCGCTCCGGGGTCCATCACATTAAACAGGAAATCTTTGGCGTCTTTGACCTGATATTGAACCGCCAGACGGACGTCGACAATATTTTCATCTTTGGTCAGCATCAATGCCTCGCGGGGCACCGACCCCAGCGCCTGCTGCCGACCACCCGATCGATAGCCGACCTCGAGAAAGCGCTGCTGTTCGACGTTGACGATCTCCACCGTCTCGATCGGAACGGGAAAGTGCCAGTGCGGACCCGGCTGAGTTGTTTCGCTGTACGCACCGAAGCGGGTCACGACGCCTCGATTCCCTTCATTGACAATGTAAATTCCGGTCAGCCCCCATATAATCAAGAGCACCAGCACAATGATGCCGAACGCTTTCATCGGACTGCCGGAGCCGCCGCCTCGGCCGCCGCCAAACAGCCCACCCAGTTTTTCCTGCACGGATTGAATCACTTCATCCAGATCAGGCGGTCCTTTCTGCTGCTTTCGCCCGCTCCATGGGTCTTTATTGTCGCCCCCCGGCTCGTTCCAGGACATACGTTAAGCTCCAGTTGTGAAAATAGTTAATAAAATTCCAGGTAACCCTGATAATCGAGCTAGGAGGCTGTCCGAGAATAGCGATCGTAACGAGGGCGAGACTGATTGAGTCAGATT
>DEII01000043.1:0-10608 GCA_002352385.1 Methylococcaceae bacterium UBA2778
CCCGTCCGCCACTCGACGCCTGCTAGCAAGCTAGCATCGTTTCCGTTCGACTTGCATGTGTTAGGCAAGCCGCCAGCGTTCAATCTGAGCCATGATCAAACTCTTCAGTTCAATACTGCTCGGCAGACCGAAGCCTACCAGATCTCTCAAATCAACGTAAGTTAAAGTACCTACGATGACCATTCTTTACCCGAATAATCAACACAAGTACCCACACAGATTATTTGACCGCTTTGTTAAAGAACAAGGCTCGCGCCTGTCGAGCCAAATCATTATACATCCATCCCCTTCCCTGTCAACACCCCATCGCCTATTCCTTTCGCACTCCCTCTCCATCCCCTTCCAAATTCCAAAAAACAACTTCACCATCCGAAGGGCCGATCATTATAAACCGGACAAAGAGGGTGTCAAGAATAAAAAATAACTTTTTTGAACAATACGCTCACTCCGATATAATTAGTGGTCTTTGACTCGCCGCCAATGGCCATCGTATCCGTGTCGAACCCAAACAAAACGAACCTTAACGTTTCCACGTTCCAAGGACTCATCCAGGCCCTGCAGAAATACTGGTCCGATCAGGGATGCGTCCTCATGCAGCCTCTCGATCTCGAAGTCGGAGCAGGAACCTTCCATCCGGCCACTTTTCTACGCGCCATCGGCCCCGAACCCTGGAACACCGCCTATGTGCAGCCGTCGCGCCGGCCGACCGATGGTCGCTACGGAGAAAACCCCAACCGACTGCAACATTATTACCAATACCAGGTCATTCTCAAACCTTCCCCGGACAATTTTCAGGAACTGTATCTCGAATCACTGCGTTATCTTGGGCTCGACCTGCTCGAACACGATGTGCGCTTTGTCGAGGACAACTGGGAATCGCCCACGCTGGGCGCATGGGGTTTGGGCTGGGAAGTTTGGCTCAACGGGATGGAAGTCACTCAATTCACCTATTTCCAACAAGTCGGTGGACTCGAGTGCCGTCCGGTCAGCGGTGAGATCACCTACGGACTCGAGCGGGTTGCGATGTACCTGCAGGGTGTCTCGAACGTATACGACCTGATTTGGACCGAAGGCCCCCACGGACGCGTCACCTACGGCGACGTTTTTCGGCAGAATGAAATCGAAATGTCGGCATTCAACTTCGAACAGAGCAATGTCGCTTTCCTGTTCAGCAGCTTCGACACCTATGAAGCCGAGTGCCGCACACTCATCGCCGAAGAGCTGCCGCTGCCGGCATACGAAATGGTGCTGAAAGCCTCGCATGCGTTCAACCTGCTCGACGCCCGCCACGCAATTTCAGTGACCGAGCGGCAGCATTATATTTTACGGGTCCGAGAGATGGCAAACGCGGTTGCCGAAGCCTATTTCCAACAGCGCGAACGCCTTGGATTTCCATTATGCACGAGCGAGGAGCAATGACCATGGCGGAAATGCGCGACCTTCTCTTTGAACTCGGCACCGAAGAGCTGCCGCCCAAATCGCTTTCATCCCTGAGCGCCGCGCTGGAAGCGAACGTGAAGCAGGGCTTGCAACAGGCCCAGATCGCTCACGGAAAACTCCAGGCCTATGCGACGCCGAGAAGACTGGCTCTGCTCATCAGCGATCTCGCCGATTCACAGCCGGATAAAGTCATCGAAAAACGCGGGCCCGCCCTGAAAGCCGCCTACACCCAGGACAACGTACCGACTAAAGCCGCCGAAGGATTTGCCCACAGCTGCGGCACCACGGTCGATCAACTGGGCACCATGACGACCGACAAGGGCGAATGGCTCTCATTCAAACAGAAAATCAAAGGCGAGGCGACGAGCGAGTTGATCCCGGATATTTTCAGAAAAAGCCTGACAGCGCTGCCGGTTGCCAAGAAGATGCGCTGGGCCGCCTCGACCATTGAATTCGTAAGGCCCGTGCATTGGCTTGTCCTGCTCTACGGCAACGAAGTGATCAAAGCAGAGTTGTTGGGACTTTCGTCCGGGCGCTCGACGTTCGGCCACCGTTTCCATCACCCCGACAAGATCAAGTTGAGTTGCCCCGACCAGTACATCGACCTGTTGCGTGATGAAGGCAAAGTGCTTGCCGATTTTGCAGAGCGAGGGTCAAAACTTCACCAACAGGCGCTTCAGGCCGCGGAATCGATGGGCGGAAACGCCCATATCGAACCCGACCTGTTGGAGGAGGTGACGGCGCTGGTGGAGTGGCCCGTAGCGGTCGTCGGCAGCTTTGACGAGCGCTTTCTCGAGCTGCCTTCAGAGGTGCTGATTACGACGATGCAGTCGCACCAGAAATATTTCCCGGTCAAAGACAGCGCCGGGAAGCTGCTGCCCTACTTCATCACGATCAGCAATCTCGAGAGCAGCAATCCGGAAGCCGTCAGGCAGGGCAACGAGCGGGTCATTCGTCCGCGCCTGACCGATGCCGAGTTCTTTTGGAATCAGGACCGCAAAACTACCCTGGAAAGTCGGGCGGTCTCTTTGTCCAGCATCGTTTTCCAGAACCGACTCGGCACTCTGGCCGATAAAGCCCATCGGGTCGAACAGCTCGCAGCGCATATCGCCGAACAGCTTCACATCGATGCAGCGACGGCAAAGCATGCAGCCATTCTCGCCAAGGCGGATCTTCTGACCGAAATGGTCGGAGAATTTCCAACGCTGCAAGGGATTATGGGACGCTACTACGCCCTTGCCGACGGCGAGCCGGCGGAAGTGGCAACCGCCATTGAGGAACACTACCTGCCCAAGCAATCCGGAGGCACACTTCCCGAAACAGCCACTGGACAGATCCTTGCGCTGGCCGACAAAATCGACACGCTGACCGGTATCTTCAGCATCGGCCTTATCCCCACCGGCGACAAGGACCCATACGCCCTGCGACGTGCTGCACTCGGCGTGCTCCGGATCATGATCGAGAAAAAAATCGATCTCGATCTGCCGGAACTGCTCGATTTCGCGCTCCACCAATACGGTCACGAACAGTCTCATGAAGAAACAAAACAGGCGGTTTACGGGTTCGTGCTCGACCGGCTCAAGGGCTACTGTCTCGATCGTGGCTACAGCCCCGCTCAGTTCGACGCGGTTTATGCGGTTCATCCGAACAAACCGCTGGATTTCGAACTGCGCCTCAAGGCAGTCAAGCAGTTCAGCTCCCTTCCTGAAGCGGAAAGCCTGGCCGGCGCCAATAAACGCATCCGCAATATTCTGCGCAAGTCGGGATGTGATGAGACCACTATGGAAGTCGACGCCACGCACCTTTCCGAACCTGAGGAGAAGCGGCTGTTCGATGAAAGCAATCGCGCCACAGAAGCGATCAAGCCGTTGGTTCAAGACCGCGATTACACCGCCGCCTTGAGCCGGCTGGCCGAATTGCGCGATGCGGTGGACGCCTTTTTCGATCAGGTGCTGGTGATGGATGAAAACCCAATTTGCCGACAAAACAGGCTCGCTCTGCTGGCTCGGATCGAGGCGATATTTTTACAGATCGCCGACATCGCCAAATTGCAGATTTGATCTCAATCGATGCAACGGAAACGATTTGTCATCCTCGATCGTGACGGCGTCATCAACGAGGACTCCGACAGCTTTATCAAGTCACCCGACGAGTGGCAACCGATTCCGCGCAGTCTCGAAGCGATCGCCCTGCTGAACCGACATGGCTTCGACGTCGTCGTGATCACCAATCAATCCGGCATCGCCCGGGGCCTGTTCGATCGTGCAACACTTGAAGATATTCATGACAAAATGCGTTCCTTGGCGGCACAAAAAGGAGGCAGAATCGCGGCAATATACATCTGCCCGCACGGCCCGGCCGATCATTGTGCGTGCCGCAAGCCAAAACCGGGACTGCTGGAACAATTCGCCCGGGAACAAAAGGTCCGTTTGAGCAACATTCCGCTCATCGGCGATGCACAGCGTGACATCGAAGCGGCATTGGCAGTCGGTGCGCGCCCCATACTGGTCCGAACCGGCAAAGGTGAAAAAACCCTGGCCGCTCACCCGCATCTCACAATACCCATATTCAAGGATTTATATGACGCAGCACGATCCATCGTCTCAGAGCAGTAATGCACAGGTTTATGTTCGATCCGGCCTTTTTTTTCTGAGCATGGCACTGTCAATACTGATCATCGCACCGATCATGATCAGCGTCGTACTCGCGCCGTTCAGCATTCGATACCGGCTTGCCAATCAGTGGGTCACCTACAATTTGTGGTCGCTGAAGAAGATTTGCCATTTGAGCTACGAGGTCGAAGGGAAGGGCAACATTCCCGGGCAGGCCGGCATCATCTTCTGCAAGCATCAATCGGCATGGGAAACCATCGCCCTGCAGCAGATCTTTCCGCCGGTGGTTTTCATTCTCAAGCGCGAGTTGCTGCTGCTTCCTTTTTTTGGCTGGGCGCTTGCCACCTGCGACCCCATCGCCATCGACCGACAATCGAAAAAAGCGGCTTTGCGCCAAATCATCAAGAAGGGCACCGAACGCCTGAAATCAGGCCGTTGGGTGGTGATTTTTCCCGAAGGCACGCGCGTTGCGCCGGGCCAGCATAAAAAATACGGTATCGGCGGCGCGCTTCTGGCCGAAAAATCCGGCTACCCGATTGTTCCTGTTGCCCACAACGCCGGCGAGTTCTGGGGTCGGCGCAGCTTTTTGAAGTATCCCGGGGTCATTCAGGTCCGCATCGGCCCTGCGATCGAGACCCAAAACCGCCGTGCCGAAGAGATCAACATAGAGGCCGAAGAATGGATCGAGGGGCAAATGGCGGTGATCGGCGGGGTACCGAGCGAACGGGCGACTTCTGAATCTGCCGGAGCCGCGTGAATTTGGGAGACAGCCAAAACATCCGACAGCCGTTGCAGCGCACCACAAGCACGGCGCATCACGCACGCGAACACCAGCGATAGTGAGCCGGACAAACGGAAGGGAATGAAAAGCGGATTTGAGGCGTATAATCGGATGATGATCAATCCGTGCCTCAAGCGCCATGTTGCCGTGCTCGGGGGCGACATCGCCGAGCGCAATGTGTTCAGACCGTCGGCCTTGCGCGCTGCGGCCGATTATATCGTGACGGAGTGGCGGAGGCACGGGTACGAGGTGTTGCGCGACGGTTATCCGGTCAACGGGGTGAGGTGCGAAAATCTTTCGGTCACGCGGCTCGGCAGCAAAGACCCGGCGAATATCCTGCTCATCGGCGCCCATTATGATTCGGTTTTTGGGAGTCCGGGAGCGAACGACAACGGCACCGGGGTCGCCGCCCTGTTGGAGATCGCCAGGCGATTCGCCGCCATTTCCCCCGCTTGCAGCGTCCGCTTCGTGGCGTTCGTCAATGAAGAACCGCCCTTTTTCATGACCGCCAACATGGGCAGCCGCATTTATGCCCGTGCCGCCCGCAGCCGAGGTGACAAAATCCGTTTGATGGTGTGCCTGGAAACGATCGGTTGTTATCGCAAGGAGCCGGGCAGCCAGCAGTATCCTCCTCTGCTGCGCCTGTTTTATCCGCGAACCGGGAACTTTATCGCCTTTGTCTCCAATTTTTGTTCGCGGCGCGCCATGTTGAAAGCAGCCCGCACTTTCCGGACCCATTCCGATTTCCCACTACAGCATCTCACCGGGCCAAGCTTCATTCCGGGGCTGGCCTGGAGCGATCATTGGTCCTTCTGGCAGGAGGGCTACCGCGCGTTCATGGTCACCGACACGGCGTTCTACCGCTATCCGTATTATCACACGACGCAGGATACACCGGACAAAATCGACTACGCTCCTTTTTCGGCCGTCACCGACGCTTTGTACCAAACATTTGCCGCGCTCGCAGGTCAAACAAAATGATGCACTGTTTGTTGCCACATAGTAAACAGGGACCGGCTGTTCCGGTCAGCACGACGCACCGGGAGGAAGTGAGTCCTGTCTGCCGATAACGATAGACCCAAAGCCCCCATCGACGCCGCCTCACACACGCAGCATTGGGAGCATTTTCATCACATGGCGGATATCGGCATTCGCGGCTATGGTGAGGCCATGACGGCCGCATTTGAACAGGCGGCCACCGCGCTGACTGCCGTTATCGTTGATCCCGCGGCCGTGAGCCCCACGCAGGAGATTCGGATCCGCTGCGAAGCTCCGGATGCCGAGCTCCTGTTCGTCGACTGGCTCAATGCGCTGATTTATGAAATGGCGGTTCGCAACATGCTGTTCTCCCGTTTCAGCGTTCGCATCACCGGAGCCGTTTTGCAGGCAACCGTCATGGGTGAGCCCATCGACCGGCAGCGTCACCGGCCCACCGTGGAAGTGAAAGGAGCGACCTATACGGAGCTGCGCGTTGCGCGGCAGAATGACGGCGTGTGGCTGGCCCAGTGCGTCATCGATGTATAACCACCAATCATTCATTGCCTATGGATACCAATCGTTTTACCCGCATCTCCGACACGGCGTGGCGAATGGAGCCGTCCGGTTCCATGCAGACGCCGGTGATCATCTATGCCGACAGAGAGTTGATCCAAGCCATGGACGACAAAGTCTGCGAACAGGCCATCAATGTCACCGTGCTGCCCGGCATCGCCGGCCCCTGCTATGTCATGCCCGACGCCCATTGGGGGTATGGTTTTCCCATCGGCGGCGTTGCCGCGTTCGATGCCGATAAGGGCGGCGTGGTTTCTGCGGGCGGTGTCGGTTTCGACATCTCCTGTGGCGTCCGGACGCTGCACACCGGTCTTGCGCGCGATGACATCGAAGCGGTGAAACAGCAACTGGCCGAGAGCCTCTATCAGGCGATTCCTGCGGGTCTCGGCAGCAGGGGCCATGTTCATCTGCACGATGTGGAAATGGATGCCATGCTCAGAGACGGTGCGCGCTGGGCCGTCGAACGCGGCTATGGAACAGCCGAGGACCTCGAGCGCACCGAGGAAGGCGGCTGCATGGCCGGTGCGCTCCCTGATGAAGTGTCGCAGCAGGCCAAGAAGCGCCAACGCTCCGAAACCGGAACGCTGGGGTCCGGCAACCATTATCTGGAGGTCCAGGAAGTGATCGAGGTTTTCGATCCTGAGACCGCCGCCGCATTCGGCGTCGCACGGGGCGACCTCGTCGTTACGATTCATTGCGGCTCACGCGGACTGGGGCATCAGATCGGCACAGAATTCTTAAAGCGTATGGTGCTGGCCGCCCCCGGCTACGGGATTACCTTGCCTGACCGGGAACTGGCCTGTGCACCCATCGAATCGCCTTTGGGCCGCAGCTATTTAGGCGCTATGCGGGCCGGCATCAACTGTGCCTTCGCCAACCGGCAGATCCTCACCCACCTCACCCGGCAGGTTTTTGCCGATCGCCTGCCGCAGGCCAACCTCACACTTCTATACGACGTCTCCCACAACACCTGCAAGCTGGAAGAGCACTCCATCGATGGAAAACGCAAACAGCTCTACGTGCACCGGAAAGGCGCAACCCGCGCATTGGGCCCCGGCCATCCCGAGCTGCCGGCAGTTTTTCGCGATGTCGGCCAGCCGGTGCTGATCGGCGGGTCCATGGGAACCAGCTCCTACATCCTGGCCGGCAACGAAAGGAGCGAGGAGCTGTCACTGGCATCGGCCTGCCACGGCGCCGGCCGCAGCATGAGCCGACGCAAAGCTTATAAGACCTGGCGCGGCCGTCAGGTGATCGATCAGCTCGCCGAACGCGGCATCATCATCCGCAGCCCCTCTTCCCGCGGTGTCGCCGAGGAAGCCCCGGGTGCGTATAAAGACGTCAACGCTGTCGTCAACGCCGCACACCGGGCCGGTCTCGCACGCAAAGTGGCCAGACTTGCGCCGTTGGTGTGTATCAAGGGATGATGTCGCCCTACGGTCAATCACCACCCCCTCCATTGTTTCCCGCGTGACAATGCATACCCGGCCCTGCCTGCTTTACATCTGGGAGCGGGTTGGCTGGGGTGGACGTTGCAAAACCCAATATTTTGGTGGCGATCGACGCTCCTGTTTGGACTCGTTCCTCACACCAACCGACATGTAGCCTGCAATAGTCGGCTCACCGCCGAACCGATGCCTGAAAGCCGTCCCCGGTCCCCAACAGCGCAGCGATGATGTTTTTCTGTATCTCCGAAGAGCCGGAGAAGAGGCGGCCGGCGATTGCGTCCTGCGCCAGGGAGGCCAGCGGGTGGCCGGCAACCAGCCCGGCAGCACCCATGATTTGGGCGGCATCCAGCGTCGAGGCGAGAAAGGCTTCGCCGGCGTACAGTTTCGTTTCCGCACTTTCCAGGCTGATCCGCTTGCCCGCATCCTTCAGGGCTGCACAGCACTGCACCCACAATCGAATGCTGTCCAGCCGCATTTTCATTTCCGCGATGCGGTGACTGACCGCCTGATGGTGAGCCAAAGGCTTGCCGCCGACCGTGCGCTTGCGGCTCTGCTCGATCACCGTTTCCAATTGCCATTGCATCACCCCGGCAATGCCGGCGAACAGAAATGCCCGCTCCAGTTCCAGCGCCTGTTGGATCATGATGGCGCCGGCGCCGGTTTTGCCCAGCTTTCGATCGGCCGGTATCCGGCAATCGTTCAGAACAAGATCACCCATCGCCAGGCCGACGCTGCCGGCGACCGCCGGTTCGTCACCGAACTCGGTCCCCGGGTCCCCTTTGTGTACCAGGAATGCCGACAGCTCCCCTTTGAGCCAGCCGTAGACGACCATCAGATCGGCGATAGGGACGTTGGTGATGAAGCGTTTATGCCCGCTCAGGCGAAACCCATCGGACTGCGGCACCGCTTCGCATTGAATCGCCTGAATGTCCGAACCCGCCTGAGGTTCGCTGATGGCATGCCCTCCGATCCTGAAACCCGCCAGAAGACTTGGAACCCAGCTCTGCTGCTGCCGGTCGCTGCCATAGCGCAGCAACGGAAAAAGAGCGCCCCACAGGTGAGCATTGATCGATAGTACGAAGCCGGGGCTTCGGGTCTGATAACCCAGCGCTTCGTGAACCCGGCACAAGGCGGTGAAATCATTGCCGCAGCCGCCATGTTCCGCGGAAATTGCGTGCCTGAACAGCCCCTGCTCACCAAACTCCCGGAAACCGTCCCGGATCGATTCCCTGTCCTTGATTTCAAATGGTTCTTTTTTCGGTATCTCTGATCGGTTCATAAGGGCTCGCTCCGCAGCCTCTTCTCAAGCGTTTGGTAGTCGACTTTGCCATTGGGCAGATAAGGCAGATGGTCGCATGGTACCAGACGGGCGGGTTGCATATATGAGGGGAGTTGAGACCTCAGTGATCGCGCCAGGCCGAACAGATCCGGTTCGCCATCGAAGACGATGGCGGCGGCAGGGCGCCGGCCGCCGGCAGAGTCGGCGATACCGACCACCGCACACTGTTCCACACCCGGAAAACGGCAAACCACCGCTTCGATTTCGGCCGGCTCGACCCGGTAGCCGGAACATTTCAGCATCCTGTCCAGACGACCATAGTACAAAAACTCCCCTGCTTCGTTTCGGGACACGCGATCGCCGGTGCGGTACCAACCGTTGCCATCGAAAACCCTTTCGAGCCCCCCCTGTTTCCAGTAGCCGGACATCAGGGACGGCCCTTTGACCAGCAATTCGCCATTGGCCTCATCGATCCGCAAGCGGGCGCCGCAGGCAGGAACGCCGATCGGAATCGGCTGCCCCGGGTCGAGTCGCGCCCGATTGACCGGCCAATAACAGCAGACGTTGGTTTCGGTCGGTCCGTAAAGGTTGAACAAGTTCACTGTGGGCAGGAACCTTGCCAGTTTGATCAATTGCGGCGTCGGAAACACGTCGCCCGCGAACAATATCCTGGTCAGTTTATCAAACACCCGGTCCGCCAGACTTCCCTTGAACGCCAAAAACGCCAAAATGGAAGGAACAGTATACCAGCAGGTAATCTTTCTATCGTCGAGCCAGGCGCTCAACCGGCTTGGAGCAAGAGTCAATGCATCAGGAACAAAGTCAAGGGCTGCGCCGTGACGCATGCTGGCATAAAGATCGAACACCGACAGGTCGAAATAAAATGGCGCCAGACTGGCGATGCGGTCCTCAGTCCCAACGGAAAAGGCGGCGCCGGCCCAGTCGGCGAATGCGGTCATCGCCCGGTGGCTGAGCGCAATGCCTTTCGGTGTACCGCCTGAGCCTGAAGTATAGAGAATCGCCGCCGGCGCTTCCGCTGCAACGGCACGAGGCGCCAACGACGATCGGTGGTCGGCCAGTTGATCGACGTCGAGCCAGTCGACATCCCCCGTCACCCAATCGGGTCGGCCGCCGGCGCCGATGATTGCCCGCGGCAGCGCATCCTTAACGATTCCCTGCAGCCGCGGTGCCGGGTTCTTTATTTCCAGAGGCACATAGCTGGCCCCAAGATAAAGCGTCGCATAAATGCTTAAGGCTGCATCGATCCCGCGTTCCAGGGCAATCGCGATCCGGTCCCCGGGCCGGATCGATCGCTCTTCCAGCACTGCGGCAATACCTCGGGCCCCTCGATCGACTTCGCTGTAGGTAAGAAGCCGCTCGTCCTGGATCAAAGCAGTGCGGTCAGGGCCGGCGGTACACTGAAGAAGAAAGCGGTCGATCAGCGACATGGACTAGGAGGCTGTCCGAGAATAGCGGTCGTCGCGAGGGCGAGCCTGATTG
>DEII01000043.1:10617-42621 GCA_002352385.1 Methylococcaceae bacterium UBA2778
CGGGAAAGCTGGCCAATCAGGCTTGGCCGCAGTAGATCAGTCTATTCTCGGACAGCCTCCTAGAGAGGTTCCCCCAGCAGCTCGGCAGCCATGTGGCGTTCGAGCACCTCCACCCAGGCTTCGCTAACGACAGGTTCGATATAGTTGTAGCTCAATGTCAACCGGCCGTCATACTGGCAAACCAGTAAGGCCAGCCCCGGGGGAGAGGTCACCTGACACAGATGGAACAGGCCGCGGATCGGCGCGCCTGCCAGATGAAGCCCGGACAGATCGGACCGTCCGACATCGGAAAACCAGAACGAGCTGCGCTCATCACCGTTCGGTGAACGTCTCAGTTTTTCGCCGTACCGGGCTAATGACAGCCAACTGCCCGCCCACATCATGGGCAGAAAAGCATAATCGATCCCGCTGCGGATCGCTTGGTTGCTCTGCCTTTTCAAATGCTGAAACAGCTTGTCCCGATCGGAGACCAACTCGCGGTGGGCTTGGGAAAACAATACACTGACATGGTTCCCGAAAAGCGGCGCCAGAGCATTTTGACGGCGCAGATTGAACGCGAACGGAACGCAGTATGCATCCCCCTCGCCGCCGGGCCCCGCCTGTTCGATCGCCCGCATCAGGCAGCCGATATAATACAAGGTCGTCCCAGTCATCCCCACCTGTTTCCGCGCCTGTTTTGCAATCGCAGCACTTTGCTCGCGGTCGAAACGACACACGCGGTAACGCAACGCCTGCGGCTGATTCTGTGGGTCGCCCGCCACGATGCTTTTCCAACGATCCAGCGAATCCATGGTGCGCTTGGCTTTGATGAACATCCATATCTTTCGCCACCACGGCCAGCGCCGCAGATAGGCAGACACCAGCGGCCCCGTCTCGGGCCTGTCGAAGCGTTCCCGTCCGCACGGCTCCTCACAGCAGAGAAACTTCATAATCAGCTCGGCACCCCTGGCATCGCATAGCGGATGAATCCAGCGAATGAAAAAGAGGCAGGCCTGAGAACCGCTCAGCAGGTGAAATTCGATAGGGGCCATCTGCTCACGCGGTTCGCATCGATTCATGATGGTATTCAGCACATTCTCGCGAAAAGCCGGCTCATGGTCCGTTTCGGAGCATCGATGATGGTGCCAATAGCGAACAGGATGCCGCATTTCACGCCAATAAAAACGCCGTCCCGCCCGTATCAGACGAGCTGTTGCAATGGGAAAGCGCCGAACCAGTTCGTCGACGCGCGCTCGAAGCGCATCCACATCAACCGCACCACTCAGTTCGATGGCAAATCCACCGAGGCTGCCGGGCATCCCTTCCCCGCGGATCTCTTCATCCATTACCAGAGTGAAATAATCGGACAGATTAAGCGGGTGCTGTGTCGCCTGTTCCTTCATGAAGCGAACAACATGGTGCCGACGAAGCGACTTACGACTGATGCCTGAGAACCCACTGCTCCAGAGCATTCAGGGAACGCAGGTTTTCGGGTTCGATTTCCTCATCCGGGAGGGTCACTTGAAACCGGGATTCGATGAACATGGTCAACCGCATGATGCCCATACTGTCGAGCCCGGCATCGAGCAGGTCCTCATCATCTCCAAAACGGTCCGGGTCGGATACGAAGACCAACTCATTAAAGATAAAATCGCGCAGCTTGTCTTTCATCAAGAAAGGATAGGAGCTTTCATGTTTATTTGTGGAAAATTGTACCTGTTCGTTTTCCCCGAGTCCACCCGGCGTCCGAGCTTGTAGTAGAGGAGCAGAGGGTTCCGGCGAGGCTGTTGACCATTTTGATGACGGTGTTCCGTATGGGGCTTTGAGCAATTCAGCCTCATAAAAAGTCTTCTTGAGCGCCGATTGGTCCCCGATCCAGCTTGAAACCAGGAACTGCGCGTTACATAATAGTCGAATATTGCTCGGAAAGCCTCCTATTCAGGTCTCCGTTATCGGCCGGCATTGTTCGGCGCATCAATGAAACGTCGACAATCCCACTTGTTTAGTCCGGTAAGATGGCTTAATATCCTACTGTTTATATCGGAAATTGTTACAAATGGCACACCCCGAAGTCACCATGCCGCACAACGCCGCATCCGATTTGATCGAAGACGTTCACAATCGTCTCGACACCCGAAGAATCGGTATCGACAAAGTCGGAATAAAGAACATCAAGCATCCCATCGGTGTCGTAAACCGTGACGGAAGCGTTCAAAATACGGTTGCCACTTTCAGCATGTATGTGAACCTGCCGCATGATCAGAAAGGCACCCACATGTCACGTTTTAATGAAATTCTCAACGAGGAATGCGATGAAATCAACATTCAGACGTACGGGCTGATTATCGCCCAGATGACCCGAAGACTGGAAGCCCAATCAGGTTACATTGAAGTGCAATTCCCTTTCTTCGTTCGAAAAAAAGCCCCGGTAACCCGGGTTCGAAGCATGCTGGACTACCAGGTTTCTCTTCTCGGAGAATCGAAGAATGGAAAAACGGAGACCCTTTTGAGCGTGGTCGTTCCCGTCACCAGCCTCTGCCCTTGTTCCAAAAAGATTTCCGATTACGGTGCCCACAACCAGCGTTCCCATGTCACCGTCAGTGTCCTCACTTTTCAGGAAACGGTCTGGATCGAAGACCTTATCGATCTGGTCGAGCGCGAAGCATCGTGTGAAATATACGGCCTGTTGAAACGATCGGATGAAAAACATGTCACCGAACGCGCCTACAACAATCCGAAGTTTGTCGAAGACATCGTCAGAGACATCGCCAACGATTTAAACAACGACCGCAAAATCGCCTACTACAAAGTCGAAACAGAGAACTTCGAATCGATCCATAACCACTCGGCTTATGCGATGATCGAGAAAACGAAGCAGCTTCTAAGCGGTTGCTGATTGTTAAGGATCTGTCCGAGAATAAGTTGTACGGATCGCGCCGTAATTTTGTTCGTTTGCAAGGCGCGGCAAGGTGCGCATAGCAGGCTATGTAATCCTTGCCGCAACGCAGAAAACGGGCAAAAGGACAAGCGAGATGTGCAACTTATTGGCGAACAGCTCCTAACAACCATACACAAAAAAACACCGCCCAGCAGACGGTGTTTTCAACGATAATTGGTGCCGATGGCCGGACTTGAACCGGCACGGCTTGCGCCACTGCCCCCTCAAGACAGCGTGTCTACCAATTCCACCACATCGGCATGATTTTATTTTAACCTGGCCTGCTTCTAATGAAGCAGCGCTCTAAGCTTATTGATTCTCCCCTGCCTCAGGCGAGTCGTTCGCCGGCTGATCAACCGCCGCTGGCGGAACGATTGTCTCCACCACCTCATCGACCTGTTCTTCCAGGATGATCTGCTCTGTCTGATTTTGGTTATCCTCACCAGGGGCAACAGCCGCCGGCAACGCCGGATCGGTATCGGCAGGCTCCTGTATGCGCTCCTCAGTCTTTGCAGCGGGTATTTCCTGGGGCAGCTCCAAGGATTCGTCCACAGTGACCGATTCCTCGATCACCGGCGGCAGATCCCCATCCCTTCGCTCAATCTCGGCGGGCGTATCCATCAAATCGACAGCTTCCTCGGGTGATGAACTGGCCATGATGGCAAGAAGGAGGCTCGACCCGAAAAATAACACCGCAAGAACAGCCGTCGCACGCGTCAAAAACGACGCGGCTCCCTGCGCTCCAAAGACTGTTCCCGAAGCGCCACCGCCAAAAGCGGCGCCGGCATCGGCGCCACGCCCCTGCTGCATCATCACCAGCCCGACGATGCCAAGTGCAAAGAGCACATGAATAATTATCAATGCCTGATACATAGTCTATTCGCCCGCTTGTGCCGCACCACAAATCGCCAGAAACGCGCCTGCATCGAGTGAGGCACCGCCGATCAAGCCGCCATCGATATCGGGCATCGCAAATAACCCGGCTGCATTATCCGGTTTGACACTGCCGCCGTAAAGAATACGCACCTGTTCCGCGGCTTCCTTATCCAATTCAGCGACCCGATTGCGGATGAAGGCATGGACTTCCTGCGCTTGATCCACAGAGGCCGTCACGCCGGTACCGATCGCCCAGACCGGTTCATAAGCAATCACTGCGCTGAATAGGGATTCCTCACCCGAGGTGTTTAGGACAGCGGACAACTGCTCTCCAACCACATCGAATGTCTTGTCATCATCACGCTGCTCCAGTGTTTCGCCGACACAGAGGATGGGTTGTATGCCATGCGCGATCGATTGGCTGTAGCGGGCCGCAACCATTTCATTCGACTCATGATATAGCGCACGTCTTTCGGAATGTCCGACGATCGCCAGCCGACAGCCAAACTCTTTCAACATGGAAGCCGACACCTCGCCAGTGAAGGCCCCCGCTTCGTGATCACCCACGTTTTGCGCCCCCAGAGCAATAGCCGTATCAGCCAATTGTTCAGCGGCAGCAGGAATCAAAACATAAGGAATACAAACGCCGACTTCGCGCGTGCCGTCATTCCCCAAACCGGACAGTAGATCAGCCAGCAGCTGCTTCGCGTTTTCACACGTTCCATTCATTTTCCAGTTTCCAACGATCAGTGGACGACGCATCGTAATAACCTATGACTAAAATCCAGTAAGTTTATCAGCAATTTCCTTATTCATCAAGAAGCCAATTCCTCACTGACAACGGCAGCCAAACGATTGGCCAGTCGTGTCACGGTGGCTTCATCCTCGCCTTCCACCATAACGCGAATGAGCGGTTCGGTACCGGAAGCGCGAAGCAACACACGGCCCTGACCATTAAGCATGCGCTCCACGTCGCCTTTGGCACGCTGAACCGGTTCGACGGAGGCCAAATCCGCTTGTTTTTCAACTCGGACATTAACCAGAACCTGAGGGAATTTCTTCATTCCGCTTTTCAATTCGTGCAAGGTTCGCCCAGCCCTCCACATTTCCACCATCACCTGAAGTGCGGAAACAATGCCGTCGCCGGTCGTCGTACGATCCAAACAGATAATGTGGCCGGAGTTTTCACCACCCAGCATGCCGCTATATTCCGTAAGCATTTCCATCACATGGCGGTCACCCACCGCCGCTCTTTTGAAATCCAGCCCTAATTTCGATAAGGCCTGCTCAAGCCCCAGGTTGCTCATCAGCGTTCCGATCACCGGCCCTGAGATCTGGCCTGAATCGAGACGCGATTTCGCAATGATATAAATCAGTTCATCGCCATCGACGATTTCGCCGAGATGATCGACCATGATCAATCGGTCCCCATCGCCATCGAGCGCAATCCCAAAATCGGCACTGTTGGTCAAAACAGCCTGCCGCAGCTGCTCGGGGTTTGTGGCGCCGCATGCATCATTGATATTCAAGCCGCTTGGATCAGTACCCAAACGAATCACCGTCGCACCGATCTCCTCGAATACATAAGGCGCAATATGGTAAGTCGCACCATTGGCGCAATCGACGACAATTTTGATGCCGCTGAAATCCATATTCGATGGAATCGTTCCTTTACAAAACTCGATATATCGACCCGCTGCATCATCGATACGCACAGCCTTACCCAAAGACGAAGACTCGACCGTCGTCATCGGACGATCCATCTGTTTTTCAATCTCCAACTCAACTGCATCAGCCAGTTTCGTTCCCTGAGATGAAAAAAACTTAATGCCATTGTCGTAATACGGATTGTGCGATGCACTGATGACGATACCGGCCTGCGCCCTGAAAGTACGCGTCAGATAAGCGATGCCAGGGGTTGGCATGGGCCCGACGAGCTGTATATCGACCCCGGCCGCAGCAAGCCCAGCCTCCAACGCCGATTCAAACATATAGCCTGAAATGCGTGTATCTTTGCCAATCAAAATAGGCTGCCTGGCTTTTCCGGAAAAAACACGGCCTGTCGCCCAGCCCAGTTTAAGTACAAAATCCGGCGTAATGGGATATTGACCCACCTGACCTCTGATTCCATCCGTACCAAAATACTTTTTCTTCATCGCAACTCCCTTAGATTGTGACGTCGTCCCGCTAGGAGGCTGTCCGAGAATAGCGATCGTAACGAGGGCAAGAGACTGATTGAGTCAGATTTTTCGATCATTTGAGGCGAATAGTGGGCCTATTTAACGACAAATCCGCCGGGAGCGGATTTGGACCGCTGAAAGCGACCCCGAAGGGGTGATATACAGGGGTGTATTTCATCAAAATGATCGGAAAATCTGGCCAATCAGGCTTATCCACAGTAGATCAGTCTATTCTCGGACAGCCTCCTAGTTGCAGCCGGCAAAGCAAAAAGGCATAAAGCGCTTTTGCGCACTTTATGCCTTCCTGTTAGCGCTCAATCAACACTGACGCCCCCCAGCACCCCAAACCGGGACCGAGATGGTTGTTGAGCTTTATCGCCTTAGTGCTGCTCCGCAGGTCCGCCGATCGGCTTGTCCTGACCAGCTTTTGCATCCGGCGAAGCGTCGGCGACCGGTACGCCCGCAGAAGGCGGCGTGCTGTCTTCCCAATCTTTCGGCGGACTGACCTTCTTCCCTGCCATCAGCTCATCGAGCTGGCGGTGATCGATTGTTTCGTATTTGATCAGCGCATCAGCCATATTGTGCAAAATATTCATGTGTTCCTTCAGGACGCGTTCGGCACGTTCATAATTCCGATCGATAACAGAACGAATCTCTTCGTCGATCAAGTGAGCAGTCTCCTCTGAGACCGATTTATGCTGGGTTACCGAACGACCGAGGAATACTTCACCCTCCTCCTCGCTGTAAGCCAAAGGACCGAGGCGCTCCGACAATCCCCATTTCGTCACCATGTTCCTGGCGATTTCAGTGGCACGCTCGATATCATTGGAGGCGCCTGTCGTCACTTTTTCAGGCCCGAAGATAATCGCTTCCGCCAAACGGCCGCCGTACAGGCTGGAAATCTGGCTTTCCAGCTTCTGCTTGCTTGCGCTGTATTGATCCTCCTCCGGCAGAAACATCGTGACACCCAACGCGCGACCGCGGGGCATGATGCTCACCTTATAGACCGGGTCATGCTCAGGCACCAGACGGCCGACAATGGCATGGCCGGCTTCATGGTAGGCCGTGAGCTTCTTGTCATCATCACTCATCACCATGGACTTTCTCTCGGTACCCATAATGATCTTATCCTTGGCTTTCTCAAGGTCGCTCATATCGACCAGACGCTTGTTTGAGCGCGCGGCAAAAAGTGCAGCTTCATTGATAAGATTGGCCAGATCCGCGCCGGTAAATCCAGGCGTGCCTCGCGCAATGTATTTGACTTCAACATCATCGGCAAGAGGCACTTTTTTTATGTGCACCTTGAGAATCTGCTCTCTGCCCCGGATATCAGGCAGGCCGACAGTGACCTGGCGATCGAAACGCCCAGGACGCAGCAACGCCGGATCCAGCACATCGGGACGGTTGGTTGCGGCAATCACGATGACCCCCTCGTTTCCTTCGAAGCCATCCATTTCAACCAGCAGCTGATTGAGGGTCTGCTCACGTTCATCATGTCCTCCACCCAAACCAGCGCCTCTGTGACGCCCGACCGCATCGATTTCATCGATGAAAATGATGCATGGCGCATGCTTTTTCGCCTGCTCGAACATATCCCGAACCCGGGAGGCGCCAACCCCAACGAACATCTCGACAAAATCCGAACCGGAAATGGTGAAGAAAGGCACTTTCGCTTCGCCGGCAATGGCGCGCGCCAGCAAAGTCTTGCCGGTGCCGGGAGGACCGACCATCAGTGCACCGCGCGGAATCTTGCCGCCCAGCTTCTGGAATTTGCCAGGATCCTTAAGAAAGTCCACCATCTCGGCGACTTCTTCCTTCGCCTCTTCGACACCGGCGACGTCGGCAAAGGTGACTTTTATCTGATCTTCCTCCAGCAGCCGCGCTTTGCTTTTACCGAAAGACATCGCTCCCCTGCCCCCTGCGCCGCCTTGCATCTGTCGCATGAAGAATATCCAAACCGCAATCAACAGCAACATAGGAAACCAAGAGATAAAAATCTGCATCAGCAAAGATTGCGATTCCGGTGGTCGCGCCTTGATCTCGACGCCATTTGCGAGCAAATCATCGATCAAATGCGGATCGCCGGGACTATAGGTGGAAAAGCGCTCGCCCGTCTGCATGGTGCCTTTGATCGCCGGGCCGTCAATCTTGACCTCCTGCACCTGTCCCGCTTTAACAGCCGCGATGAACTGAGAATAGGACAGTGACGCATCCGTGGAGGTGCGTGAACCGAAATTATTAAAAACGGACATCAGCACCGCCGCAATGATGACCCACAAAATGATATTCTTTAGCATATCGTTCAATGTCGAACTCCTAACCGAGTATTCTCAGTTGATTTAAAAACACAGCAATTATATCAGGCTTTTCTCAAGCCAGCCGATTCTTCGTCTCTAGGAGGCTGTCCGAGAATAGCGATTGTAGCGAGGTCGGGCCGCAGCAGATCAGTCTTTTCTCGGACAGCCTCTTAGAATCGTGCTGCCTTCGATTTATCATTGTGACAAGCTCGATTCTCAAACGTTCCTGACTTGGTTGAATTGGGGGCCTGTCAACCAGGTTTAAATCCCTTGGCCAAAAGATAGATCTCACGGCTCCTGTCACGTGATGCCTTCGGTTTCCTGATGACAACTTTTTCGAAACTTTCTCTTGCCTGCCGCTGAAACGCCTCGAACCCGCTGCCGTGAAACAATTTGACGAGGAAGACTCCACCATCGGCAAGCACCGTTTGTGCAGCATCAAAACCCAGGTCGGCCAGATATAGTGCGCGCGGCTGATCGACCGCCCGCGTGCCACTCATATTGGGTGCCATATCCGACAACACCACATCCATTTTTTTTTCTCCCAGAAGGTCGGTCAGCTCCCTGAACACCGCTTCGTCACACAGGTCGCCGGCGATAGCCTTCACCCCGGGAATCGGCTCCATGGGCAAAATATCCAATGCTACGACAGCGCCCCGTCGCCCAACCGCCTGCGTCGCGTACTGGGACCAGGCACCCGGCGCGGCACCGAGGTCCAGAACTCGCATGCCCGTTCGCAAAAAACCGTCCCGCTCGTTCATCTCTTTCAATTTGAAGACGGCGCGCGAACGAAAACCGAGCGCCCGGGCCTGCCGGACGTACTCATCATGAAAATGTTCATTCAACCAGCGCCCGCTGCTTTTACTGCGCGCCATCACTCATCCGAATCTGCAACTTTCCTGTACAATGAACGTTCAACAGGTCAATCGACTCATCATGACACCGAACGAGAAAAAACAGCTTCGGGCGAAAGCCCATTCCTTAAAAGCCGTCGTCATGATTGGCCAGGTGGGAATCACAGATGCGGTTCTCGCCGAGATCGATCATGCACTGGAACATCATGAACTGATCAAAGTACGTGTCCGCACGACCGACCGCGAAAAACGAAAACAACATATCATGGATATCTGCTCGCACACTGACTCGAAATGCATTCAATCCATAGGCCAGATTGCAGCGCTTTACCGAAAAAACCCGGACAAACACTGATAGGAGATCGCCGCGCGGTCCAGCGAAGCAGCTATTCGTATCGGACAGCGAGTATTTCGAACTCCTTTTTTCCACCCGGCGCTTCCACCTCTGCGACATCCTCTTCTTCTTTTCCGATCAAAGCCCGCGCGATGGGCGATGCGACGGATATGCGCCCTTCCTTGATATCGGCCTCGTCTTCGCCCACGATCTGATAGGTCACCCTGTTTTCAGTGTCGAGGTCCTCCAGCTCCACGGTTGCTCCGAACACAACTTTTCCACCTGCATTCAACTTGGTAACATCGATAATCTGGGCGTTGGCCAGTTTGCTTTCGATTTCCGCGATACGCCCCTCGGTAAAACTCTGCTGCTCACGGGCAGCATGATATTCCGCATTTTCCTTCAAATCCCCGTGTTCGCGCGCCGTCGCAATCGCCTCGATGATGCGCGGACGAACGGTGTTTTTCAACTCGTTCAATTCTGCACGCAATTTTTCCGCTCCCCTAACAGTGAGAGGTACCTTATTCATAATCAAACTCCACTATCAAACTCTTTTCCTTATCAATCTGAGTCTTCCATACCATGATGCAAATCCTGCAGACAGCTGACCGATTCGCGGCTCAACCTTCCCAAAGCGAAACAGGTCGCGCGCGCGCCGGCAAGCGTGGTCGTATAACTGATCCGCTGCCGCAAAGCGGCACGGCGTATGGTATACGAATCCGAAATCGCTTTTCTGCCGTCCGTCGTATTGATAATCAATTGAATCGCCTCTCCCTTTATCATATCGACGATATGCGGTCGGCCTTCATTCACTTTGTTGACAACAGCGCATTCGATGGCCGATTCATTCAATACCTTCGCCGTTCCCCGGGTGGCGGCGAGGTCAAAGCCCTGTTCGCGCAGTAGCCTCGCAATCGGTATCAGTCTGGACTTGTCCGCATCGCGAACACTGATCACTATTTTGCCGCCATTATGACCCAGTTCGACACCCGCGGCCTGCTGCGCTTTCGCATAGGCCGCAGCAAACGTCTTGCCGACACCCATCACCTCGCCGGTCGACTTCATCTCCGGCCCTAGAAGCGTATCGACGCCGGGGAATTTGATGAACGGAAACACCGCCTCCTTGACTGAATAATAATCGGGAATACGTTCTTTGGTAACCCCTTGCTCCCTCAACGAACGTCCAACCATACAGCGCGCGGCAATCTTCGCCAGCGGATAACCCGTCGCCTTTGACACGAAAGGCACCGTCCTGGATGCCCTTGGGTTCACTTCCAGAATATAGGCCGCATCCCCCTGAATCGCAAATTGCGTATTCATCAGCCCCACCACTCCCAGGGATTTCGCGAGCAGCCGAACCTGCTCTCGCAACTGATCCTGAATGTCTTCACTGAGGTCATAAGGCGGAATAGAGCACGCCGAATCCCCGGAATGCACCCCGGCCTGCTCGATATGTTCCATGACCCCGCCGATCAGCACATCCTTGCCGTCACACAACGCGTCGACGTCCATTTCGATCGCGTCATCGAGAAACCGGTCCAGCAGGACCGGCGACTCGTTCGACACATTGACCGCTTCCTGCATATATCGCTGCAGCTCCTGTTCGTTGAAAACGATTTCCATCGCCCGACCGCCGAGCACATAGGATGGCCGCACGACCAAAGGATAGCCCAGCACGCACGCGCACTCGATCGCTTCATCAGCCGACCGCACTGTTCTGTTCGGCGGCTGCCGTATATCGAGGCGCTCGATCAATTGCTGAAACCGTTCGCGATCTTCCGCCAGGTCGATCGAATCGGGCGAGGTGCCGACAATCGGCGCACCGGCCGCCTGCAACGCATTCGCCAGTTTCAACGGCGTCTGCCCGCCATATTGAACGATCACGCCTTTCGGCTGTTCCAGCTCGATAATGTCCAGAACATTTTCCAGCGTCAGCGGCTCGAAATAGAGCCGGTCCGAAGTATCGAAGTCGGTCGAAACCGTTTCCGGATTGCAGTTGATCATGATGGTTTCGTAACCATCCTCACGCAGCGCCATGGCGGCATGGACACAACAGTAGTCGAACTCGATCCCCTGCCCAATTCGGTTCGGACCGCCGCCCAGAACGATGATTTTATCCCGGCTGGTCGGCTCCGCCTCGCACTCCTCTTCATAAGTCGAGTACATATAGGCAGTACTGGAAGCAAACTCGCCGGCACAAGAGTCGATCCGTTTATAGACCGGTCGGATGCCGTGTTGCTGACGCAGGCTGCGGAACTCCTGTTCCGAGACGCCCATCAGCGTCGCCAATCTGGAGTCGGAGAAACCTTTCCGCTTGAGCGCATAGATCTCTTCCGGTGAGAGCGCGTTCAAAGGCTTCCCGGCAAGAGCGTACTCTTCATTCACAAGGTCCTCGATCTGTGCCAGGAACCAGCGGTCGATCTTACAGGCATCGAACACATCCTCGACACCGAGCCCCAAACGAAACGCATCCGCGACATAAAAAATCCGATCGGAGCCCGGATTAGCCAGCTCGCACCGCACGATGTCCTGTGCATCGGCAGCCCGCCGATCGAACTTTTCGACCAGCCCGTCGACACCGGTCTCCAACCCCCGCAGCGCTTTCTGGAACGATTCCTGAAACGTGCGGCCGATCGCCATCACTTCGCCGACCGATTTCATTTGCGTGGTCAGTCGATCGTCCGCCTGGGGAAATTTCTCGAATGCAAAGCGTGGAACCTTGGTGACCACGTAGTCGATGCTCGGCTCGAACGACGCTGGAGTAACGCCGCCTGTGATCTCGTTGCGCAGCTCATCCAGCGTGTAGCCCACCGCCAGCTTGGCAGCCACCTTGGCAATCGGAAAACCGGTCGCTTTGGAAGCCAGTGCCGATGAACGCGACACCCTCGGATTCATTTCGATCACCACCAGACGCCCGTTGTCCGGATCGATGGCGACCTGCACATTGGAGCCACCGGTATCGACGCCGATTTCTCGCAAAACCGCAATCGACACGTTGCGCAAGATCTGATATTCCTTGTCCGTCAGCGTTTGCGCCGGTGCAACGGTAATGGAATCACCGGTGTGCACACCCATCGGATCGAGGTTTTCGATGGAACAGACGATGATGCAATTATCCTTGGCATCGCGCACCACTTCCATCTCGAATTCCTTCCATCCCAGGACCGACTCCTCGATCAGCAGTTCGTCGACCGGCGACAGTTCCAGGCCGCGCTCGCAGATCTCGACGAACTCTTCGCGGTTGTACGCAATGCCGCCGCCGCTGCCGCCGAGCGTGAATGACGGCCGGATGATGGCCGGGTATCCGATCTCATCGAGCACATCCAAGGCTTCGTCCAGACCATGGGCAACGCCCGATTCAGGCACCTCCAAACCGATTTTCCGCATCGCCTTGCGGAACAGGTCACGGTCTTCGGCTTTGGTGATGGCCTCTTTCGAAGCGCCAATCATCTCCACACCAAACCGTTCCAGCACGCCTTCACGATCGAGATCCAGCGCACAGTTCAAGGCCGTCTGTCCTCCCATGGTCGGCAACAGCGCATCAGGCCGTTCTTTTTCGATGATCCGGACGACGGTCTGCCAATCGACCGGTTCGATATAGACAGCATCCGCCGTATCCGGGTCGGTCATGATGGTGGCCGGGTTGGAATTGACCAGGACAACCCGAAACCCCTCCTCGCGCAGCGCCTTGCAGGCCTGGGTCCCGGAATAATCGAATTCGCAAGCCTGGCCGATCACGATCGGACCGGCGCCCAGCAGCAAGATGGAATGAATGTCGGTTCTTTTCGGCATAGTGTGGGGAAGGCAGATTGGAGCGCTGATGCTACTGACTACTGACTTCTGACTGTCGGCTGCCGGGCATCATATCAACGAACCGATCGAACAACGGCTCGACATCGTGCGGGCCCGGACTGGCTTCGGGATGGCCCTGAAATCCGATAGCGGGACAATCCGAACGCTCGATTCCCTGGAGACTGCCGTCAAACAGGGAACGGTGCGTTGCAATCAGATTATCCGGCAGACTCGACTCGTCCACAGCAAATCCATGATTCTGGCTGCTGATCAACACTTTGCCGGAACACAACTCCTGAACCGGATGATTGGACCCATGATGGCCGAATTTCATTTTGACCGTTGTCGCGCCAGAGGCCAAGGCGAGCAATTGATGTCCCAAACAGATCCCGAAAATCGGAATTCCAGTGTTCAGAATGGCTTTGATGGCATCGATCGCATAGGTGCACGGTTCGGGATCACCCGGCCCATTGGAAAGAAAAACGCCGTCGGGATTCAAATCGAGCACCTCGCCAGCCGTCGTGGTTGCAGGGACAACCGTCACGCGGCAGCCGCGATCGGCCAACAGGCGCAAAATATTGCGTTTCACGCCAAAATCATAAGCGACAACATGGCTTTCCGCCGCCGAGATATCACGATACCCCTGACCAAGCCGCCAACCGCCCTGGGTCCACTGATAAGGCTTTGCAACCGTCACTGCCCGGGCCAGGTCCATTCCTTCAAGCCCCGGGAGCTCCTCCGCGGCCGACTGCGCAGTCACCGGATCAAGCGCCTCGTCCGCCATCAAACAGCCACGTTGCGCGCCTCCGTCGCGGAGTATTCGGGTCAGTTTTCGGGTATCGATGCCGGCAATCGCGACAACATCGTGCTTTTTCAGGTAGTCCGTCAAACACTCCTGCTTCCGCCAACTGCTGGCGCGCAACGGGACATCGCGCACAACCAGGCCGCTCGCGTGAACGCCGGCCGATTCCTGATCTTCATCATTGACCCCGACATTGCCGATGTGCGGATAAGTCAGCGTCACGATCTGCCGGGCATAGGAAGGATCGCTCAATATTTCCTGATAGCCCGTCAGCGCTGTATTGAAGACAACTTCGCCGACGGAGCGTCCGTCCGCCCCGATCGAAACACCGTGAAACACGGTACCATCTTCCAGCGCCAGGAGTGCTTTTTTAGCCACGATGCCGCCTCACGGGCAAAAAGAGAGGAACTCGTTCATAAGGGGGGTATTATACCGGATATGACCGCAGCGCTCCGAGTGGTATCGAACGGGAGGCCACCCCGGCCGGATAAACCTGTCGTTCCGCAGGCGATCACTGAAAGGGTTTGAGCCCCAAGACATCCTGCATGTCATACAGGCCCGCGGGTTTTCCCGTCAACCAGAGCGCCGCGCGCACCGCGCCGTTGGCAAAGGTCATGCGGCTTGATGCCTTATGGCCGATCTCCAGCCGTTCGCCGTCGGCCGCGAACATGACTGTGTGTTCACCCACGATATCGCCGGCTCGAATCGTGGAGAATCCGATTGTTTTTCTGTCGCGCTCACCGGTGTGGCCGTAGCGCTCATAAACGCCGCACTCCTTCAAATCGCGGCCAAGCGCTTTCGCGACCACCTCCCCCATGCGTAAAGCGGTACCGGATGGGGCATCCACTTTGTGCCGATGATGCGCTTCGATCACTTCGATGTCCACATCATCACCCAAGACCTTGGCCGCCATTTCCAGCAACTTCAGCGACAAATTGACGCCGATACTCATATTCGGCGCCAGCACGATCGGCATCTCCTTGGCCGCCTCTTCGACCCGGCTGCGTTGGCGAACATCGAAGCCGGTGGTCCCGATCACCATGCGCTTGCCGTGTCGACGGCAGATTTCCAGATGATCCAGGGTCGGCTGCGGACGGGTAAAATCGATCAGCAGATCGAAATCGCCGACCGTCTCGGCCAAAGCGTCCTTTACCGCCACACCCAAGCGCGGAAGACCCGCCAGCTCACCGGCATCCGCTCCGACGGCAGGAGCACCGTTCTGCTCCACGGCGGCCGTCACCGCCACTCCTTCCGTCCCACCACATGCGGTGATCAGGCTTTTTCCCATACGGCCGGCTGCTCCGGCGATCGCTATGCGCACCATGCCCGGCCTACCCCGTCAGCTTATCGAAAAACTGCTTGACGCCGTCCAGCCAGGAGTGCGCCTGCGGGCTGTGGTGACTGCCACCGCCGGCCAGCAATTCCTCCAGTTGCTCGATAATCTCCTTCTGCTCCCCGGTGAGGCGGACCGGCGTCTCGATTCGCACCCGACAGAGCAGATCACCGATGCCTCCGCCGCGCACCGGCCGGACACCCTTGCCGCGCAGTCGGAATAATTTTCCTGTCTGCGTCTCCAGCGGAATCTTCAGCTTGACCTTGCCGCCCAGCGTGGGTACTTCCAGCTCTCCTCCCAGGCAAGCGGAGGGAAAACTGATCGGTACTTCACAATAGAGGTTGGCGCCGTCACGGGTAAAAATGGGATGATCCCGGACCACAACCTGCACATAGAGATCGCCGGGAGGCCCCCCATGCTCACCGGCTTCGCCTTCGCCCGCCAGGCGAATCCGATCGCCGGTATCGACGCCGGCTGGAATCTTGACCGATAAGGTCTTGTCTTCCTGAACGCGCCCTTGACCGTGACAGGAACGACAGGGATCTTTGATCTGCTTACCAGTGCCCCGGCAAGCCGGACAGGTCTGTTGAAGAGAGAAGAAACCCTGCTGCATACGCACGCTTCCGTGCCCGTTGCAGGTCGAACAAACCACAGGGCTGCTGCCCGTCTGCGCCCCACTGCCGCCGCAATACTGGCAGGCAGCCATCACCGGCACACGGATTTTGACCTCGGTTCCCGCAACCGCCTCTTCGAGGCTCAATTCCAGATTGTAACGCAGGTCGGCGCCGCGTTCGACACCTCCCCGCCTTCTGCCGCCGCCGAAAATATCACCGAACACATCGCCGAAAATATCGCTGAAGGTTTCAGCACCGCCAAAACCGGCGCCGCCGCCCCCCATCGAAGGGTCGATGCCGGCATGCCCGAACTGATCGTACGCCGAACGCTTCTTCGGGTCGGAGAGCACCTCGTAGGCCTCCTTGACCGTCTTGAACTTCTCTTCGGCAGATGGTTTGTTCTTGTTCCTGTCCGGGTGAAATTTCATCGCCAACCGGCGATAGCTTTTCTTGATTTCGCTATCGCTGGCGTTGCGAGAGACGCCCAGCAATTCGTAATAATCCTGTTTTGCCATATTTGTTTCAATCCGCTCCCGGCAGTAAAGCCGGGAGATGCGGCTCCTGGATGAGGAACCTTCGATATTTTCTGATAACGCACACAGCCGCCGGCTCACGCCGGCGGCTTTATCCAAATGCAAGTTGAAGAGAGAAACCGTCAGGGACGATCGGTCTGTTTACTTCTTATCGTCCTTGACTTCCTCGAACTCGGCGTCAACGACATTTCCATCCGAACCGCCCGTTTCGCCAGCACCAGCCGATTCGGCCCCCGCCGAAGAAGCATCCGGCTGAGCAGCTTCCGCCTTCTGCGCATAGACCCGTTCGGCAAGTTTGCCGGAGAGATCGGTCAAGGCTTTGGTCTTTTCCTCGATGACAGCTTTTTCATCGCCTTTGACAGCCTCCTTGAGCGCTTCGATCGCCGCTTCGATGCCGCTCTTTTCAGCGGGCTCGACCTTGTCGCCGAGCTCTTCCAGCGACTTGCCGGTAGCGTGGATCAAGGCATCGGCCTGGTTGCGCGCATCGACCAATTCATGAAGCTTGCGATCCTCTTCCGCATGCGCTTCGGCATCTTTCACCATACGATCGACTTCGTCGTCCGACAGACCGCTGGATGCCTTGATCACGATCGACTGGGCTTTGCCGGTCGCCTTGTCTTTGGCTGAGACGTTCAAGATCCCGTTCGCGTCGATATCGAACATCACCTCGATCTGCGGCACGCCGCGCGGCGCCGGTGGAATATCGGTCAAGTCGAAGCGGCCAAGAGACTTGTTGCCGGAGGCCATTTCACGCTCGCCTTGCAACACATGGACGGTCACAGCCATCTGACTGTCCTCGGCGGTCGAGAAAACCTGAGTCGCCTTGGTCGGAATGGTGGTGTTCTTTTCGATCAGTTTCGTCATGACACCACCGAGCGTTTCGATCCCCAGCGACAGCGGCGTCACATCGAGCAGCAACACGTCCTTGACTTCACCACCGAGCACACCTGCCTGAATTGCCGCGCCGACCGCAACCGCCTCGTCCGGATTCACATCCTTGCGCGGCTCTTTGCCGAAAAACTCCTCGACGGCCTCCTGAACCTTCGGCATACGGGTCTGACCACCCACCAGAATCACGTCATCGATCTCCGAGGCCGACAATCCGGCATCTTTCAACGCCGTTTCACAAGGACCTTTGGTCCGCAGGATCAGCTCTTCCACCAAAGCCTCGAGCTTGGCGCGCGTCATTTTGATGTTGAGATGCTTCGGTCCGCTCGCGTCCGCCGTAATATAGGGCAGATTGACATCGGTCTGTTGGGTGGACGAGAGTTCGATCTTGGTTTTTTCGGCAGCATCCTTGAGGCGTTGCAAGGCCAAAGGATCGTTATGCAAGTCGATGCCATGTTCTTTCTTGAACTCATCAGCCAGGTAATCCATGATACGCAGATCGAAATCTTCGCCGCCGAGGAAGGTATCCCCATTGGTCGCCAGCACTTCAAACTGATGCTCGCCTTCGATTTCGGCGATCTCGATGATCGAAATATCGAACGTTCCTCCACCCAGGTCGTAGACGGCGATCTTGGAGTCACCATGCTTCTTGTCCATGCCATAGGCAAGCGATGCGGCCGTCGGTTCATTGATGATGCGGCGAACCTCAAGACCGGCGATGCGTCCCGCATCCTTCGTCGCCTGTCGCTGGGAGTCGTTGAAATAGGCGGGCACGGTAATGACCGCTTCCTTGACCTCTTCGCCAAGATAGGCCTCAGCATCCTTTTTCAGCTTCATCAGAACACGTGCGGATACCTCCGGCGGAGCCATTTTTTTGCCGTTGGCTTCCACCCATGCGTCGCCGTTTTCCGCCGCGACGATTCTGTACGGCACCATTTTGATGTCCTTTTGCACCACCTCGTCCTGAAAACGGCGCCCGATCAACCGTTTGATCGCAAACAGAGTATTGACAGGATTGGTGACCGCCTGCCGCTTCGCCGACTGCCCGACCAGCACCTCGCCTTCACTGCTAAACGCCACGATCGAAGGGGTTGTCCTCGCGCCTTCGCTGTTTTCGATCACCCGCGGCTTGCCGCCTTCAAGGACCGCCACGCACGAATTTGTTGTTCCCAAATCGATTCCGATGATTTTTGCCATTGCTATCTCCAAGTTAAATCGTTTGACCTGTTCTTTCGTTCCAAGCTACCTTCTGATATGGGGCTGTGGCTTATGATTTCAAGCCTGTTTGCCGGTTTCTCTCTATTTTGTGTCGGCCTGCGCCACGATAACCATCGCAGGACGGATCAAACGGTCGTTCAGAAGATACCCTTTTTGAAACACCTGGACGACGGTATTAGGCTCAACGTCCGCCCTCGGCTGCATCGACATCGCTGCATGCCGGTCAGGATTGAAAGGTTCGCCGACAGGGTCCAATACAGTGACATTGAACTTTTCCAGGATAGAAAGAAATTGCTTCAGGATGAGCTCATTGCCTTCACGAATTTTACTGATGTCCGGCGTATCCGCCGACGCTGCCTGCACTGCCAGTTCGACACTGTCGATCACCGGCAGAAGTTCCTTGACAAATCTTTCCAAGGCATATTTATGCGCATTCTGTAATTCCTTCTCCGTCCGGCGGCGAAGATTTTCCATTTCCGCCTGCATACGCAGCAGTTTATCCCAGTTCTCCTTGGCTTTATTGCTTGCCTCCTCCAACTGCCGGGCGAGCTCTTCAGCCGAAAACGTCTCATTCTCGACTTCATCCAGAAGCTGTTCCGCCTCGTGTTCAATTGCTTCGCGTTCAGCCTCTTCGGATTCGACAGGGCTCTCCTTCTCCAATAGATGTTCGCGAGTATCCTCATCACCGCTCATAGCTTGGCTCCCAGTTAAGTTACTCTTTTGATGTATCAATGCTCGTTTTTCTCTTGAATTCACAGTACTCGGCACGGTTTCAAAGCGCTCGCGCGCAAACAACAGCCGCGCCCGGCCGTAGGCCCATGCCCATAGGAGCCTGCAAAATCAGGAGATAGTCAGTCGGTTTCGTAACTATTCAGCATATCTTCGAGTAACCACATGATTGACGGCAGTAGGGTGTTCGTGGAGGAAGTGACGTTGGCAAGGATGCCAACGTCAAGCGTACATGGATGTATTCACAGCGTCTTCCGGAACGAACACCCTACTGCCGTCACATTCGAAGAAAGGTGCTGAATAGTTACTCGGTTTCTAAGATGGGGACGAAGTTTTTTGATTCAAGGCCGCACCCAACAATTTTGCTGTTGCATCGACCAGGGGAATCACGCGCTCGTATTTCATTCGGGTGGGACCGATCACGCCGAGAACACCAGCCACTTCATCGTCGACGGAATAGGTCGATGTCACCACGCTGCAACTGTCCAATGCCCGATAACCGGATTCCTCGCCGATAAAAATCTGGATGCCGTCCGCTTCCAGGCATTGATCGAGAAGATGGATAAGGCCGCGCTTGTAGTTGAACGCTTCGAACAGCTGCCGCAAACGCTCCATATCCGAAAGCTCGGTGAAATCCATAAGATTGGTCTCACCGCTCAACACAAGGTCATCCTTTTTCTCATCATTGCGGATAGCGAGCGCGGCCATTTCGATCGCATGGAGCATTTCCCGATTCATGAGCTCACGTGTTTCCTGCAACTCCTTCAGGATACTGGCGCGCACTGCGGACAGATCCTTGCCTTCGAAAATAGTGTTGAGATAGTTCGAGGCCTGCAGCAACTCAGCGGCGCTGAATTCTTTTGCCGGGCGAATAATCTTGTTGTGCACTTCCTGTTCATTCGTCACCAAAATGACCAAAACACGGCCATGTGAAATCGGCAGGAACTCGATATGTCTGAAAGCGACGGTTTCACGACGGGGAAACGTCACCACACCGGCCATTTGGGTGACACTGGAAAGCAGTTTCGAAGCCGTCTCGATAAGAGTATTCGCATCATCCTGTGCCTCGAAATCACCCTTCAGCTGTCTGACTTCCAGCATGTCCAATGGCCTCACGGTTAGCAAAATATCCACAAAAAAGCGATAACCACTGACGGTGGGAACACGCCCTGCGGATGTATGCGGTGAGGTGACAAGACCGCAATCCTCCAGATCCGCCATGATATTTCTGATCGTTGCCGGACTGATGGATAAATTCGACTCACGCGAAAGCACCCGTGAGCCGACAGGATGCCCTTCCTGTATATAACGCTCCACCAGGACCTTTAACAGTTGCTGTGCTCTTTCGTTGAGTTCCGGAAGTTTTGACACGATGACCTCTAAAATGAATCAGTGTTCTTTTAGGAACCTGGAATAACTGCGCCTGGGCATAGCCCGAAATACGTTATCACCGACCGGTACGGCGGGTCACACATATCTTAGGCCCTTTTGGCAACGTCGCGCCAACAAAAAAATTAGCAACCAGGGAAAAATGTGTCAAGATACACATTCAAGCATCCAAGCATCCAAGCATCNNTCCAAGCATCCAAGCATCCAAGCGGTCATTATCTTTGGCATAACGGGCGGCACGCGACATAAAAAACCTGATGACTTTCCATTTTAGAACAATCGGCCTCATCGGAAAACCGAGCGCCGCCATCGCCGAGATCCTCTCGATCCTTTACAACTACTTAACCGAACATCAGCTTCGCGTTGTGGTCGAAGCCAGCTGCACGCCATTCATCAACCGCCCATTACCGGAAGTGTGCCACATTTCAGAACTCGGCAAACGGTGCGATCTCGCTATCACCGTCGGCGGCGATGGTACCTTTCTGTCGGCCGCGCGCACCCTTGCCCAATACGATGTGCCTTTGATCGGCGTAAACTTCGGCCGCCTGGGATTTCTGGTGGATATTTCTCCTGCCGAACTTATTGTCAAACTCGACGAAATCCTCAGCGGCCACTATATCTCCGAGAAACGTTACTTGATTCGCGCCAGGATTATGCGGGACGAACAAGTCATCCACGAGCAAACCGCAGTCAACGAAGTGGTCATTCACCGTTGGATTACGCCGAGCATGATTGAGATTGTCACGTCGATCAACGGCGTTTTCCTCAATTCTCAACGTTCCGACGGCCTGATTATTTCTACGCCGACGGGTTCGACCGCTTATGCGCTGTCTGGCGGCGGCCCCATCCTGCACCCTTCCCTGAAAGCCATCGTACTGGTACCGATCAACCCCCATACGCTGACAAACCGCCCTATCGTAATCGATGACGACAGCAAGCTCGAAATCGCTTTTAACCAAAAAGAACAGATCAATGCACAAATCACCTGTGACGACATCTCCATTCCTGATGTGTTGATCAGCGATCGCATTCAGATTCAAAAGGACCCCAACCCGATTCGCATCCTTCATCCCACGGATTATGATTTTTTCGATATTCTGCGCGTCAAACTGAATTGGAGTAGCTGAGTCACCGTTATGCTTTGCTCATTGACCATACGCAATCTTGCTGTCGTGGAATCACTGGAATTGGAGTTTGAAAAGGGTCTGACCGTCCTGACCGGGGAAACCGGCGCGGGCAAGTCGATATTGCTCACAGCTCTCGGACTCGCCTTGGGCGGCCGCGCCGACCCATCCTATATCCGGCCCGGCAACGGGCGAGCCGAAATTCATCTGGAGTTTGATGTCGCCGATGCCCGATCGGCTTACCAATGGCTCAAAGGGCAGGAACTCGATGAAGACAAGCACTGCCTGATCCGCCGCATCATCAGCACGGATGGGCGCTCCAAGGCATTTATCAATAATCGGCCGACAACACTGCAGTCCCTGCAGACGCTGAGCAGGACATTGATCGAAATTCACGGACAGCACGCCCATCTCACGCTCCTGAAAAACAGCGAACAACAACGCCTGCTCGATGATTTCGCCAACAACGGCGCTCTCCTCAACGACGTCAATGTACTGTTCAACCGGTGGGACAGCACACGAAAAGAGCTGGAACGGCAGATTGATGCCGCGAATGAGCAATCCGCCCAGGAAGAGTTGCTTCGTTATCAAATCCAGGAACTGGAACAGATCGGCGTGGAGGCACTCGATTATTCTGCGCTGATAGAAGAACACAGCCTGCAAGCCAATCTCGGCAACATCCTGAACACCGGACAAAGCCAACTGGAACAACTGTACGAGAACGAACAGCACTCGGTTTACGCCCTGCTCAACCAGTCGATTCAGGCCTTTTCGGAACTCAGTCGAATCACGCCCGAATTGAATGAAATCTCGGAACTCTTGAATGACGCCCAAATACAGGTCCGGGAAGCAGGTCAGCAGCTGCGCTGGAAACTGGAGTCACTCGAATCCGACCCGCAAAGGCTAAACTGGCTCGAAGAGCAATTGAGCACCATCCATGCCCTGGCCCGCAAACACCACGTCAAACCGGAACGGCTGCCTGAACACCTCGAAGAACAGCGTCGAACATTACAGACAATCGCACATCGCAGCGATCAAATCGAAGAACTCGAAGCGGCGATCGATCAGACTTTGACTGCCTATCATGAACAGGCCAAACAACTGTCAAGCCGGCGTCACGAATATGCGCACTCCTTACAGAAAAAAGTATCGGACATCATCAAAACACTGGGCATGGCACAGGGCGAGTTTTTCATCGAGGTCACCACACATTCCGGCAACGATCCCCAGCCGGGCGGGTGCGACCAGATCGATTTTCGAGTGACAACCAACCCGGGGATGCCCCCGCGCCCACTGGCAAAAATTGCATCCGGGGGCGAGCTTTCCAGAATCGGCCTGGCAATCCAGGTCGCGGCTACCGGCAGAAAAAGCACACCAACAATGATTTTTGACGAGGTGGATGCGGGCATCGGCGGCGGCATTGCCGAAATTGTCGGCAAACAACTCCGCACACTGGGCTCTGATCGACAAGTCCTCTGTGTGACGCACCTGCCGCAGGTCGCGGCTCAATCCCATCGTCACTTGCTGGTCGAAAAAACCAGCACCGCCGACTCGACCCACACGCTGGTAAGACCGTTGTCGAGAAAAGAGAGGAGAGAGGAAATCGCTCGCATGTTGGGCGGTGTCAAGATCACCCAAAATACGCTCGCCCATGCCGAAGAGATGCTGCGTTGCGCGGTGGAGCGATAGCAACCGTTCGCATTCACCCCTTGCCCGATACCGGGCTTACCAGGAGGCTGTCCGAGAATAGACTGATCTACTGCGGCCAAGCCTGATCGGCCAGATTTTCCGATCATTTTGATGAAATACATCCCTGTATATCACCCCTTCGGGGTCACTTTCAGCGGTCCAAATCCGCTCCCGGCAGATTTGTCGTTAAATAGGCTCGCTATTCGCCTCAAATGATCAAAAAATCTGACTCAATCAGTCTTGCCCTCGCTACGATCGCTATTCTCGGACAGCCTCCTAGCATGTCATTCGAGCCGAAAGGGGAAATGACACCCAAAAGCAGTGGATGCAGGGAATGAATTGTTACTCAGAACAATAAAGACATTCCCTGCTCCTCTCGCACTTATCTGCAATAAGTGCGTCTGATTCCGTGGAACAATGGAGACGTTTCGAAATCAGAATTTAATCGCTAGATCTTCCAAACTGCAACCTTGCGCAATAAGTTCCCTGATCCACGCCGGCTGCATCCCCCGCCCGGTCCATTGCCTCGATGGATCATTGGGGTCTTGATACTTAGGAGGGACTTTCATGCCTCTCCTGGCCGTTCTCCTGCCATCCCTGATTTCAACGGTAGCATCAATCGATGCAGCCAGTTGTCTGATTTGCGCAATCACCTCTTTCCGCTTACTCTCTTTCTTGGCCCTTAACGCTTTTTCCGCATCGGCGATCATATTCTTTAAGTCGCTTTCTGACAGCTGATTCAAATCTGTATCCATATTGCCTCTCACAATCAAGTTCAGTCAATAATATAAAGGCTGTTAATTATATACCATAGGAAACGCATTAGCCTAATATTATTCAGCGCATTGACATTGATACTGTTTCCTGGGATCTCTTATTTTCTCTTGACAGGGTGAGCAATCGACAATCCCACCGTGCATGCATTCTCTCTTACATAACTTCGAGACGAACCACACGCTCAGGAACCAAGTTGAGATTCCTGCCCCAGTCAATGACAGGATTAGCAGGATTAATAGGATTTCTCAAGTTTACACACGAAATCATCGCGCCTGTTGAGCGACCTTTGCTGCCTGCACGTTCCGTGTTCTTCGCCGAACACCCCGTTTTTCATTCGCCTGCGTGGTTATGGTAACATGGGCTGTTTTTCATCCCTGTAGACTTCCGGAGAAACAGGCCGTTGCCTTGCAAAAGCCGGTGCCGAACATCATCCTCTTGAATCTACGCATCCATCCGCAATGCCATCGAACACCCCTCACAACCAGCACTATTCCCCGCTCAACCCGCCCATCCCGGAGAAAACGGAAGAAGTCGTATGGCGGCAGCTCACCGGCTGCAGCGACTCACTGGCTTTGGCAGCCGCTGTCAACCGGCAGAACGGGCTGTTTGTCATCGTCACTGCGGATAGCAAAGCCGCCTTACGATTAGAGCACGAACTCGAGTTTTTCCTGGGCAAACAGTCGCCCGTGCTGCATTTTCCCGACTGGGAAACCCTGCCGTACGATCTCTTCTCGCCGTTGCCGGAAATCATCTCCCAGCGGCTGAAAACGCTCTCCTCCCTGCCGCAAATCAAGCGCGGCGTCCTGGTTGTATCAATTGCCACCTTTATGCAAAAACTTGCTCCGCGGGAGCATATCCTTGCCAACAGTCTGGTACTCGAACGTGGCGACACACTCGTTCTGGAAGAGACGCGACAGCGGCTCGAACAGGTCGGATATCAATGCGTCGGACAGGTGTTTCAGCACGGCGAATTCGCCATCCGGGGCTCGATCATCGATCTGTTCCCCATGGGCAGCTCCGTACCGTACAGAATCGAGCTTTTTGACGATGAAGTCGAAACCATTCGCACGTTCGATGTCGACACACAGCGATCCCTGGAAAAAGTCGACCGGATCGAGCTGTTTCCGGCCCGCGAATTTCCTTTTACCGATGAATCGATCAAACTGTTCCGCCGGTCGTTTCGCTCACATTTTCCAGAGATCGCCGGGCGTGCACCGATTTATCAGGATGTCAGCCGGAGCATCACCCCGGCGGGGATCGAATATTACCTCCCTCTGTTCGTGGATAAGACCGAAACACTGCTCGACTACCTGCCCGGCCAAACGACGCTGGTATTCATGGACGCCGCGCAATCAAGAGCCACGGAATTTTTCCATGAGGTGCAGGACCGCTTCGAACAGCGCAAAGAGAGCTGGGACCGGCCGGTTCTGGCGCCTGATGCATTGTATCTCCCGCCGGACGAATTGATCGATCGGATCGACCCGTTCGCCCTTGTCCATATTCCGGCACCCGATTCGGAATCCTCGCAAACCGTCGGCACACCGGCACTGTTTGCAACCCGCCCCCTGCCCGACGTATCGCTGCGCCCGGGACTCAAGCGCCCCACTCACGCCCTTGAGACCTTCCTGAATGAAGGTTCAGGCCGCGTCCTATTCGTTGCCGAAACCACCGGCCACCGCGAAGCCTTGCTGGAGACCCTGCATAAACAGGGCATTCGGCCGCATCCGGTCGACTCCTGGAACGATTTTATCAATACGGATGAATCACCGTGCATTGTCGTCGCACCGATGGACCATGGCTTGTGGCTGGACGATCCAGCGATCGTCATCATTACCGAAAGCCAGATCACCGGCGAGCGCGCACAGCAGCGCCGACGCCGCCGAAAGGCCGCCAGCCAGGAGTTGGAAAACGTTGTCAACAACCTGACCGAACTCACGATCGGCGCACCGGTCGTGCACCGCGATCACGGCGTCGGACGTTACCAGGGACTGCAAAAGCTGCAGGTCGGCGACCTTGAAACCGAATTTCTGACCCTTCAATACGCCAACAACGACAAACTATATGTCCCGGTCGCATCGATTCAGTTGATCAGTCGCTATACCGGCGCCAGTCCGGAAACAGCACCGCTGCATAAACTCGGCAGCGACCGATGGAACAAGGCCAGGCGTAAAGCGATGGAGCGCGTCCGTGACGTGGCGGCAGAGCTGCTCGATGTCCAGGCCAAACGGGCGGCAAAACAGGGTTATGCATTCAGCACGAACAGCGAAGATTATGAAGCATTTGCCTTGGCATTTCCCTTTGAGGAGACACCGGATCAGCTCACGGCGATTCAAGACGTCATCGCCGACATGCACTCGGAACAGCCGATGGATCGCGTCATCTGCGGCGATGTCGGTTTTGGAAAGACCGAAGTCGCTTTGCGCGCCGCGTTTATCGCCGCGGAAAATGATAAACAGGTCGCCGTATTGGTGCCGACAACCCTGCTGGCTCAACAGCACTTCCAAACCTTCCGGGACCGCTTTGCCGACACCCCGATCCGTGTCGAAGTACTTTCCCGCTTCGTCACCAAGAAGCAGCAGGAGCAAGTCCTTCAGGCCGTGGCCGATGGAGCGGTCGATCTTCTTATCGGCACTCATAAACTGTTGCAGAAAGGCATCCGCTACAAGAATCTCGGCTTGGTGATCATCGACGAAGAACACCGTTTCGGCGTCCGCCACAAAGAGCATTTCAAGAAACTACGCAGCGAACTGGATCTGTTGACCCTGACCGCCACGCCGATTCCGCGCACACTGAATATGGCGATGGCCGGACTGCGCGACATTTCGATCATCGCCAGTCCGCCGCCGAACCGCCATGCCATAAAAACTTTTGTCACGGAATGGACCGATGCTCTCATTCAGGAAGCCTGTCTTCGCGAAATCAAACGCGGCGGCCAGGTCTTTTTTCTGCACAACACTGTCAAAACCATCGACCGCATGGCGGAGGAACTGGCAGAGCTGGTCCCTGATGCACGCATCGAAATTGCCCACGGCCAGATGCCGGAACGTGAACTCGAGCGCATCATGCTCGATTTCTATCACCAGCGCTCCAGTGTTCTGGTCTGTACGACAATCATCGAAAGCGGCATCGACATCCCCAGCGCCAACACGATTATCATCAATCGCGCCGATAAATTGGGGCTGGCACAGCTCCATCAACTGCGCGGCCGGGTCGGACGGTCTCACCACCGGGCCTATGCCTATCTTCTGATCCCGTCCAAGAATCTGATGACTTCCGATGCCGCGAAACGGCTGCAGGCGATCGAAGCATCCGGCGAACTCGGCACCGGCTTCATGCTCTCTTCACACGATCTGGAAATACGTGGAGCGGGCGAGTTGCTCGGCGAAGAGCAGAGCGGACAAATTCAGGAGATCGGTTTCACCCTCTATATGGAATTACTGGAGCGGGCGGTGTCCGCGCTTAAATCCGGGCGGCACCCTGAGCTGGAAGCACCGCTCGAAACCGGTCCGGAGGTCGACTTGCAAGCCGCGTCGCTGATTCCCGATGACTACCTGCCGGATGTCCACGCCCGCCTGGTTTTCTATAAGCGCATTGCCAACGCGACCGACGAAGCGGCACTTCGCGATCTCCAGGTGGAAATGATCGACCGTTTCGGCCTGTTGCCGGAAGCGACCAAAAACCTTTTTGCGATTACCCGGCTCAAACTGTACGCAGGCGCAATGGGCATCCGAAAAATCGAAGCGGGCGAGGATGGCGGACGCATCGTGTTCACGCCGGAACCCGATATCGACCCGACAAAGTTGATCCAATTGATCCAGAAGCAACCGAACTGCTATCGCCTGGACGGTCCCGAGAAATTGAGCTTCAGCAAGACTCTTGATACGACAGAGGACAAAACCGCCTTTCTCCATCAACTGCTCGATGCTTTGAGCGACAAGGCAGAGCCCGCCACCACCGCCCCACCGGGATGACGAACCGCGCCAATTCATCGGGCATCTGTTCACTCCCCCGTCACCAACCAATCTCTGTCAATAAAAAAAGGCCGCGAGCGGCCAGTGATTCCACAGTCCCCTCTCCCTCTGGGAGAGGGGATCTGAATGATTTCTTCGTCGCTCGCTCTCCACCATTCATTCAGCCGATACAAAACAGCGCAGAAGCCGAATCACATCCTGCATCCCTTTGTCCATGTTGGCCCTGATTTCATCCATCCTGATTTCGGTTTCGGTTTTCCCGGCCGCCCAGTTGACCACGACAGCGCAGCAGGCATAATCCATCCCCAGCTCCCTGGCCAACGCCGCCTCCGGCATGCCGGTCATACCGACCAGATCGCAGCCATCGCGCTCCATCCGGCACACTTCGGCCGCCGTTTCCAGCCTCGGCCCCTGGGTGCAGCCATAAGTGCCGCTGCGACAAACGAAAAGGCCGGCCCGTTCAGCCGCCTCGATCAAGCGAACGCGCAAATGAGCGCTGTAGGGATGGGTAAAATCGATATGGGTGACGGCATCAAGCGCCTCCTCGAAAAAGGTATGAGGGCGCCCATGCGTATAATCGATGATATGATCAGGGACGATCAGCCGTCCGGGTTCCATGTCGCGCCGGATGCCGCCCACCGCGGCAATCGCAATCACCTCGGCGACGCTGGCCTGCTTCAGCGCCCAGATATTGGCGCGATAATTGATTTTATGGGGAGGGATGGTGTGCCGATCGCCGTGGCGCGCCAGAAACACGATCTCACGACCAAACAGGCGCCCGAATGTAAGCTCGGCGGACGGCGCCCCATACGGCGTCTGAACGAACTCCCGCCGGTCGATTTCCATCTCCTGCAGACGGCTCAAACCCGAACCGCCGACCAATGCCAGCCCGCTCACGTCGAATACGATCTAAGAATCTTTACATGCATAGATACCTGCCGCATTTCTCAAATAGCCTTTGTAGTCCATCCCATAGCCGAACAGATAGCGATCATCCGCTTGAAGCCCCAGGAAATCGGCGCGGTGAGGCTTGGCCCGATCGAGGAGCTTATTCACCAGGACGGCGCTGTAAACCGCTTTCGCCCCTCGATCCTTGCAGTAATCACAGATCGCTTGCAGCGTAATGCCTTCATCCAGGACATCATCGATCACCAACACGGTGCGTCCTTGGAGGGGCTGTCTCGGTTTCAGTATCCACTCGATGTCACTGCCCGACAGCCCACCCCGGTAACGCGTCGCATGAATCGAATCGAGCGTCAGCGGAAACCGGAGCCGTGGCAACAATTTCCCTGTCGGGATCACACCACCGATCAACACACAGAGCACCAGCGGGTCGGTACCGGCCAAAGCCCCGGTGATCTCTTTTGCCATCCGGTCGATAGCAGCTTCCACCTCCTGCTCGGAATAGAGGATATCCGCTTCGGCCTCGACCTTTTTGACTTCTTCTCCGATTTGCATTAGATCACACTCGAGCGTTCAATTGTTCAATGTCATCAACCGCCCGCCGCCATTGTGCGCTGCCCAGAAGCACCGACCGCTCCACTCGGCGCCGTGCACGCATCGCCAGCAGCCGTTTCCGTCGAACCCGCTCATAATCCCAGTCGCGAAGCGACTCCAATACTTCCTCCGCCGCAGCCGGCCGATTACATACCAACACCATGTCACACCCGGCCGCCAACGCTTCTTTCGCACGCTCGGCATACCCCCCGGCAAACGCCGCACCCTCCATGCTCAAATCATCGCTGAACACCGCTCCGGCAAAGCCAAACCGCCGGCGCAGCACCTCTTCGATCCAAAACAGAGAAAAACAGGCCGGCCGGCTGTCAACATCAGAATAGACCACATGCGCCGGCATGATACCCTCCAGCCCGGCATCGATCAGCTTCCGAAACGGCAGCAGATCCCGCGCCAGGATCTGCTCGAACGGGCGCTTGTCCTCCGGCAGAGCCAAATGTGAATCCAGCGCAACACCGCCGTGCCCTGGAAAGTGCTTGCCGACGGCCGCCATGCCGGCTCTGTTCATACCCGACCGAAATGCCAGCGCCATCTCCGATACGATCTCGGGCCGGTCCGAAAAGGCCCGGTCGCCGATGATTTCACTGATGCCGCAGTCGACATCCAGTACCGGCGCAAAGCTAAAGTCGACGCCGAGAGCAAGCAGCTCGCTGGCCATCAACCAACCGGCAGATGCCGCCTGCTCCAATGCTCTCGCCGTGTTCTCCCGGTAACTATCGGCATAGCTGGCAGCAGCAGGCAAACAGGTGAGACCAGGGCGGAACCGCTGCACTCGGCCGCCTTCCTGATCCACTGTGATCAGCAGGTCGGAACCGCGAGTCGAACGGATCTCATCGATCAACATGCTGACCTGTTCGGGTGTTTCATAATTCCGTGTAAACAGAATCACACCGCCGACGCACGGGTGCGCCAATACCTTCCGCTCGTGATCGTTCAGGCAAATGCCTTCCAGATCCAGCATGACCGGACCCATTGGTGACGTCACACTCATTGTTCTCCAGGACCTAAGTTAGTTCAATACACCTTATATAACAGAATAACCATCGCGTATACATCGAATCGTTCCTTCGGCCAGCCAGCATTGACCCTATGATCAAAAAAAGCTACGGTATGATCGTTTCGTATTGATAACAGAGAAACGATTATGCCTTACGTCAAAATTCAAACCAATACACCGATCGCCAGCGAAGAGAAACAACCGCTGCTGTCCAAAATCTCGCGGCAGGTCGCCGATGCCCTGAACAAACCCGAACGTTACGTCATGGTCGATCTTACGGAAAATGCATCGATGGTTTTTTCCGGAAGCGGCGACCCGGCGGCCTACATCGAACTGAAAAGCATCGGCCTGCCCGACACCCAAACCCAGCACCTGTCCCAAATGATGTGCACGTTGCTGCAGGATGAGCTTTCCATCTCCCCTGAACGAATTTATATCGAATTCACCGATATCCCACGAAAGTTCTGGGGCTGGAATGGGAGTACGTTTTAGGCGCCGGAAAGAACCTAATTCCTTTTCGACCTCGACAAATAAACGCCGTTTTTCATCCCCTCGAAATAGGTCGATATGAGCGGATGAGTGATCGGCTCCACCGCATCCGAGCGCTCCAGGTTGCGTTCCGCCACATACGTTTGAAACTGACCGTTGTCGACGAGCACATGGTACCATGGCTGCTCCTTGGGTGGACGACTGAGCGCCATTTTTTCATACCACTCGGGACTTCCTTCAAACTCGAAGTCGACATCGACGACTACCCCCCGATAATCGAACAGGCGATGGTGAACAATCTGACCGATAGAAAATTTAGCGTGCTGCATACCGTTTCCAACGAAGAGCTTGGTTTGTTGTTTCAAGAAATCATTATATCAGCCATCACGCCTCGGACTTCCATTTAGAGACCGAGCACACCGCGGCAGCAGCCCACATCCCGCCGACCTATCGTTTTTCGGAAAATTCTCGAACTCTACGGGATGCGTGACTTCTCAAAAAGTCGGGGCACTCACCGGTTTGAGAGCGTGGAGTGGGTAAACCGCCACAAGACCCTCTGCGGCATGGATGCCGCAGCCGAGCGTACAAGGACGGATTCACCGCGTGTCTTGTGGCGGCTTACCCACTCCGCGTTGCCCCGGATTATTGAGAACATGCTGGGATACGAGGAGGCTGTCCGAGAATAG
>DEII01000220.1 GCA_002352385.1 Methylococcaceae bacterium UBA2778
AATGCCATGCCAGCCGATTACAAACCCGGATCGTGAAGGTGCTTAATCACCGGGTGCTTCACGGCGCCTTACCAAGGCTTGAGCCGTGTGCGGGGAAATTCGCCCGCCCGGTTCTTAGGGGGCTGGGTGGCGGTAACGTCACCCGGCTACCCGACAGGGTTAGGGTGAGGAGATCTGAATAACAACGAGGCCGCGGCTTTTTGAGTCGGAGCCCGTCAGTTCGTTCAATCAGCGGAATGAGGAGGGTAGGATGAGTGTCGAACAGTCCGTCAACGAGTACGAAATTGGAGACGAACTTCGGTTCGTCGAGACCGAGCATGGCTTTCGAAATATCGAGATCCGCAACGCCAAAGCACGGGCAATCATATCGACCTATGGCGGGCAGGTACTATCCTATCGGTCGGTCACCGAGGACGAGGATCTGCTGTTTCTCAGCACCAGGGCCCGCTACGAAGTCGGCAAGGCGATTCGAGGCGGCATTCCAGTGTGCTGGCCCTGGTTCGGCGATGATCCTGAAGGGCAGGGGCGGCCGCAGCACGGGTTCGCACGCAACTGGCAGTGGTCTGTGACCGCGACCGAAGCACTGCCTGGCGGCGCTACGAAAGTCGTATTGGAATTGGTCGACACCGACGAAACCCGCACAATCTGGCCGCATCTCTTTCGACTCCGGATCGTGATCACGGTCGGGAGCAGCCTCAGACTCGAACTGGTGACGCGAAACCGAGGAGAGAAGAGCCTGACCATCAGTCAGGCGCTGCACGCCTATTTTCGTGTCGGTGATGTCAGCCGGGTGCGCGTGTTGGGCCTGGATCGCGTGGACTATGTGGACAAGATCGATGATTTTACCGAAAAAACCCAGGCCGGCGCTGTTGCGGTGAATGGCGAAATCGACCGCATCTACACCGGAGTGGCGGGTGAACTGGTGGTCGACGATGCCTCGTTTGGGCGTAAGATCTGCATCGGCTTAGCCGGCTCCAGCACTGCAGTGGTGTGGAACCCCTGGGCGGAAAAAGCGGCAGCAATGAGTGACTTGGCTCACGATGACTATAAAAAGATGATCTGCATCGAAGCGGCCAACGCCGGGCCCGAAACGGTGGAAGTGCCTGCAGGCGGAGAGTACCGCCTCAGTGCGGAATATTCGGTCCAGCGCTAGAAAAAGACAAGGGTACCGCTGACAAAGGGCTTTGTTGGAGGGGTTCTCGAGTGTCACACCGTAAAACTTTCCCCGCAGCCGCAAGTGCCTTTGATATTTGGATTGTTGAAGCGGAACGCTTCGTTGATTCCCTCCTTCGCATAATCCAGTTCGATGCCGTTCAGATAGTCGAGCTGTTCGGCGTCGACGATTATCTTGACGCCATGCTGTTCGAATACAGCGTCATTCTCGGCGATCTGGTCGGCATAGTCGATGACGTAAGCGAAACCGGAGCAGCCGGCTTTCTTGACGCCCAATCGCAGGCCGACTCCTTTGCCGCGCTTCTGCAGCTGCTTTTTGATCTGGTCGGCCGCCTGTTCAGTCAATACAACGGACATGATGTATCCTCTTCATTGAATTTGATAATATAACAAAACCGGGTTCATCCGGGAACGAGCCGTTCAGTTGATCCCGATGGAGTTTAAGCCCCAATGCTGTTGAAGTGAGGTGGAGTGCTCCTTCTTCCGCCGGGAGAAGGTTGGGATGAGGGGATCGAAAAGGCTGAGTTCCTTCTCACCCACCCTCTCCCGTTGGAGAGGGCTTAAGCTAACAGCATCGAGTATAAGACCGTCCCCTCATACCAGGGTTCACACGATCATCCGATGCCCAGGGCGTGCGCCGCTTCCCGCTCGGGCACCAACTCCTGGAGTACGGCAAGGAATCGAGCGATGTCCTGTTCGCTGTTGGATACACCCAAGCTGACGCGTATCGCGCTGCGCGCCAGTGAGGGTTCGATTCCCATCGCCTGCAATACATGACTCGGCTCGCGGCCGCCGCTGGCGCAGGCCGACCCGCTAGAGATTGCAATTCCACGGCGATCGAATTCCATCAGCAGCATCTCGCCGTCCATCCCGTTGACGCCGAATTGCACGGTGTTCGGCAGCCGCTCCGCCTGCTGCGCGAAAATCGTCACCGAAGGCATCGCGTTCAGCCCGTGTTCGAGCCGTTCTCTCAGCATGAGCAGATGTCGACGCCGCTGCTCCAATTCATCGAGTGCGATTTCCGCCGCCCGCCCGAAGCCGACGAGGGCCGCTACGTTCTCGGTGCCGCCGCGCAGGGTTTTTTCCTGTCCTCCACCATGGAGAATGGCTTCCAGAGCAACCGACCTGTCGATGATCAATGCACCGACGCCTTTCGGACCATACAGCTTATGGCCGGAGAGCGACATCAGATGTGCACCGCACGATGAGAAATCGACCGGTATCTTCCCGGCAGCCTGGGTGGCGTCGCAATGATAAAGAACATTGTGTGCACGTAAGATCCCTGCCAGGCTAGCCACATCCTGAATGACGCCCGTTTCGTTATTTGCCAACATGATTGAGGCAAACCGCACGTCGCCGGCTCCCATCCGATCGAGCGCGGCCCGGTCGATTCGGCCGTTTTGGTCCACGGCGATCGTGCGGACGCTCCAACCGAATTTTTTCAATGCCTTCACTGTTTCCAGAACGGATGGATGTTCGGTAGCGCCTACCGCAACAGTGCCCACGGGAAGTGTTGCGGCCAGACCTTTCAGTGCCAGGTTGTTGGCTTCCGTGCCGCCGCTGGTAAAAATCAGCTGTGAGGGATGAGTACCGACAAGGGCGGCGACCTGCTCTCTCGCCGTTTCGACGGCTCCCCGGGCGATACGCCCGGCCCGATAGAGGCTGGACGGGTTGCCGTAGAAGGAGGTCAAATAGGGCATCATCGCCTCCAGCACCCGCTTGTCCAAGGGTGTCGTGGCATTGTGATCCAGATAGATCATCGGATGAAATGGGATGGACTCACCGTCGGGAAGGAAGGATTTGTGACGCGCCTGGTTTGGTGTGACCGGAAAAGATCGAGGACTAACCGGTTCTCGTTGTTGGGCCGCTCCTCTTCGTTGCAGCAACGGTTTACAGCCTGATATGCGCCATTTCGGACACTCAAGCCGATACGGCGCACGCTGCGATTAGAGGTTTTTATCAGATGCTCGACGTCTGTTCAATGACTAACCGGCCAGCTGCTCCTCGATCGGGCGGTTGTCGGGCTGGAGCGTTTGCCTATCCAGTCGCTCCGCAACATTGCGAGTCTCATGCCGATCGAGCAGGTCCTGGAGACTGATCCCTGACAGGTATTCGCGGATCTGTCTGCTCAAATCCATCCACAGTTCGTGGGTAAGACATGGCTCGTTATTCTGACAGTCGCCTTTCCCGCCGCATTTCGTAGCATCGATCACTTCGTCCACTGCCTCTATAATCTCGGCGATATTGATCTGGCTGGTTTTTCGGCTCAACTGATAGCCGCCGCCGGGGCCGCGGACACCCGTTACCAAACCCGCCCGGCGCAGACGCGCAAACAGCTGTTCCAGATACGACAGTGATATGGACTGTCTTTTTGCTATATCGGTTAGTGTAACCGGGGCGCATTCACTGTGGAACGCCAGATCCAGTATTGCAGTCACAGCATACCGGCCTTTAGTGGTTAATCGCACGACAACACCCCTCAATGTGAATTAAATATGCATTACAGGTACATAACTATACATAACCCAGCATGTTAGTCAACTAAAGAGCGCATCAAATTCACTGCCATCCTTGTGAAATTTCATCTGTTCGCACAAAATCCGAAGCTTATGCTGCTGTTGGCCGGCAAGAGATCGTTCCACGAGAGGCCTTCGGCGCTGACTGTAACGCCGTCTTGGGAATAATGGGCGTTCCAGAGATCATTGACTACGCCTTCGATGTCGAACCTGACCGCCCAGTCGACCGTGGCGGACGAATTGTTGCTGACGTCGACGTCGGCGCAGTAGCCGCTTGCCCATTCGCTGGTGATGGTCACGTCGGTTGTCAGTGGCACATCGTTGTCCGTCTCGTTTTCATCATCGGCGGACTGACAGCCGGGGTTGGCCGGAAAATCGGTCAATCCGTCCCCATCATTATCCAGACCATCGCTGCAGAACGCCGGCGGCGGTGCGGCCGAGCGCTCAGCGCAGAAGCCGAAGGCGACCGACTGACCGGGCTGAACCAGGTTGTTCCAATCCACGCCCTCAGCCGTGAGCATCGAGCCTGCTTGTGAATAGTTTGCATTCCACAGGTTGGAAACAGTGCCTTCGATTTCAAGTGTGATCCGCCAGTCGATCGGTGCCGTACCGGGATTGTCGATGCGTACATCCGCACAATAACCCGCATTCCAATCGGAAGCCGTCGTGAGCGTCACGACGAGATCATCGCCGGCAGTTGGCGGGTCTGTTTCGTTATCGTCGACGGCTGAATCACAGCCGGGATCGTCCGGGTAATCGACCCGTCCATCCTGGTCATTATCGATGCTGTCGGCACAGGCGGCCGGCGTTGGGTCGGTTTCATCCGTATCGGACGCCGACTGACAGCCGGGGTCCTCCGGGTAATCGACGAAGCCATCGCCATCGTTGTCCATTCCGTCGGCACAAGCGGCCGGTATTGCGGTGCTGCCCCACAAGCGGTTGAGCAGATCCACCTTATCCTGCCAGATACTGTTCCAGTCGTCCTGCAGTATTCCGCCGGTATCACCGCTGTTGGGATTCCATGACCAGTAGAAACCGCTGCTGACCCCTTTGCCGACCAGATAATCCACCAGAGCGTCTTGCAGTTCCCGGTCCTTGGGGTCGCCGCCATGCCCGTATCGCCCCCCGAACTCGCCGATGATGACCGCATAGCCTTGGTCGATGAACTGGCCGAAATGCTGTTCCCAGATGGCCGGCATATTGGCGGGAAAATCGGGATCGCTGAAATAGGGCTGATTGTAGACGTCCGGCCCGTATACATGCGGACTCAACACCAGCCTGTCGGCCGGAATATTCAACGGATAGCAGGCGATCGGCTCCAGATTGCCGCCCCACCAGTGGTTGATCGATCCGGAACAGTCCGGGTTGGTTTCGATGCCTTCAACGAAGATCAGCAGATCGGGTGCTTCCGCCAATATCGCCGCGGCGGCGCGCTCGGCGGCGCTGTTCCAGTCGGTCGCCGGATTGCCGGTTCCCCAGGTCGCAGGGCCGTGCGGTTCGTTTTTCAGGTCGATGCCGATGAGATGGGGCAGTGTTTTGTAGCGGTTGGCCATCCAGACCAGATCGTCGATCCACGCCTCCTCGCTGTAGCTTGATGTGTACCACAATTCCGAAATGGCATTGCAGTCGGGGCGGTGATGATCCAGCAGAATAAAAACACCTTCCGCGTCGAGGTGGTTGAGCAGCGTATCCAGGACTTGCCGCGAATCCATGCCCTGAAGATCCGGGTTCAATCCGTAATTGATGTTCAAATTGGTTTGCCCCTGCAGCGTGTCGGGACAAACCGGCAGGCGTATCGCGTTGAAACCCTGATCCTTGATCTGCGTCACCATATCGCGCCAGTTGCGTGCCCACAGGCCATGGACGACATGATCCCGGGTTTCGAACCCGAACCAATTGACGCCGCGCAGCTGGACCGTTTCGCCGTTTTGATCGACGATCGTACCGTCGATGACCTGGTGTGCACGAAGCGGCATGGAACAGAAAAACAGAATGAGGATCGCTGTTTGAAGACGACGCATTGAACTTCTCCTTGGACATGATGGATTGCTGTGATACTGCCACTGGTTTTCTCAGACTGCGCCTGTTGTCCGATGGTTCAATCGGGAAGCGGAAACAGCGGCTCGGCAGGCGGGCCTGCGGTCTCGTCTGATCTGCTACTTCGGGCAGTTGATCCGGCGACCACATGGGTGATGGCGTCAGGAGGCGTTTTCGCCGTCCCCGGTTTCGATTTCGCAATCGGTCAGTTCCGGAATCGGCGGCTCCTCCAGTTCGATGCCGTTTTCCTTCAATACCTGCTTCATGGTTTTCAACTGTTCGTCCATCAGGTGAATATGATCCAGCATATGGTTGATGGCGTAAGCGATCGGATCGGGCATATCGGCGGTGGCACCATAGGCGTCGAAGCCCATTTTGTTGGCGATCGCTTCCCGGTGCACCAGCTGTTTTTCTTTTTTTGCGGTGACGACATGGCCGGGAATGCCGACCACTGTCGCACCTGCCGGGACGTTTTTCAATACCACGGAATTGGAGCCGATGCGGGCGCAGTCGCCGATTTCGATCGGGCCCAGTATTTTTGCCCCGGCGCCGACGACGACCTCCTTGCCGAGGGTCGGATGCCGTTTTCCTTTTTTCCAACTGGTGCCTCCCAGTGTCACACCGTGGTACAAAGTACAATCGTCGTCGATGACGGCTGTCTCCCCGATGACCACTCCCATGCCATGGTCGATAAAGAAGCGGCGGCCGATGCGGGCACCCGGGTGAATTTCGATTCCTGTCAGCCAGCGGGCGATATGGGACATGAATCGGCCCGCCCATTTCAAGCCGGAATTCCATAGCCGGTGGCTGATACGATGAATGAGTATGGCATGAAAGCCGGGATAGGAGGTGATGATTTCAAAGACCGACTGCGCTGCCGGGTCGCGTTCGAACACGCAATGGATTTCTTCTTTGAGACGTTTGAACATGTTTCAGTGATCGTGATTGCTGTCGGAGTCGTGGGATTGTTTGGGGATGCGCACCGTTGCCCTGCCTTGCGCTGCGCTCAGGATGCCGCGCAGAATATCGATCTCTTTGGTTTCCAGCTGCGTCCGGTTGAACAGGCGGCGCAGCCGCCGCATGATCGATCCGGTTTTGTCCGGATGCAAGAAACCGATGTCGAACAGGGTCTGCTGGAGGTGTCGATAAAAAGATTCCAGCTGATGCGAGGGTGCCAATGGTGAGAGCGAGGGCGTCGTTGTCTCAGTTTCCTTTTCGCCCGCTATCAGCAGTTCGTAGGTGATGATCTGAACCGCGGCGGCGATGTTCAAGGAGCTGAACTTCTGGTTGCAGGGGATTTTCAGGAGATAATGGCAACGATCCAGTTCCTCGTTGGTCAATCCCGAATGTTCCCGTCCGAAGAGGATTGCCGCCTGGGTCGTCGCTGCTTCGCGGACCAGTTTTTCGGCACAGGCACGCGGCTCGATCTCCGGCCAGGCGATGCTGCGCGGGCGTGCACTGGTGCCGATCACGATCCTGCAGGCGGCGATCGCTTCGTCGAGCGTTGTGCAAACGACCGCACGGCTCAGCAGGTCGTCAGCCCCTGCCGCGCGAGCGGTCGCATCGGCACAGGGAAAACGATGCGGTGCGACCAGATAGAGCCGCTCCAGGCACATGTTTTTCATCGCCCGCGCGGCAGCTCCGATATTGCCCGGGTGGGTCGTTTCAACCAGCACGATTCTGATGTCTGCGGACACGTGCGTTCACTCGCAAAAAGTATTTAAGTTTACCAGATATTTGCTATTCTATACCGCTTTATACGCTGCCCCGGTTCAATCATGCACCCAATGCTCAATATCGCCGTGCGCGCTGCACGAAGCGCGGGCGATCAGATTAGTCGCGCTGTCGATCAAGTGGGAAACCTTCATGTCGATGAGAAAGGCAGGAATGATTTTGCCAGCGAAGTCGATACGATGGCTGAACAGGCGATCATCGAGGTGATCCGAAAGGCATTCCCCGCTCACACCATTCTTGCCGAGGAGAGTGGTCTGCACGCCGGTGACGATTATGTCTGGATCATCGACCCGCTCGACGGCACGACCAATTTTCTGCATGGATTTCCCCAGTTTGCCGTCTCCATTGCCCTCGCTCATCAGGGGCGATTGGAACAGGCCGTGGTCTATGATCCTTCGCGGCAGGAGCTTTATACTGCGACGCGCGGGGGCGGCGCCATGCTCAACAACCGGCGCCTACGGGTCACACGCCAGAGCAGTCTCAGAGGGGCTTTGCTGGGCACCGGCTTTCCTTTCAAGGCGCATCAGCATCTCGATGCCTATCTCGATATGTTCCGCAGCCTGTTCAAAGATGCTGCCGGGATCCGTCGAGCGGGAGCGGCCGCACTCGATCTGGCCTATGTGGCTGCGGGGCGCCTGGACGGCTTCTGGGAGATCGGACTGCGGGAATGGGATATGGCGGCCGGCGTTCTTTTGATCCAGGAGGCCGGCGGTTTGGTCACCGATTTCGAAAACGGCGACCGCTATATGAGCTCAGGCAATCTGATCACCGGAAACCCGAAGATTCATCAGCAGATGCTCGATGCGATACAGCCTCATGTCACGGAGGCGTTGCGCCGTTCCGATTAGGAGGAGGCTGTCCGAGAATAGCGATCGTCGCGAGGGCGTATCCATTCACTTCTCCGGCTCCGGTCAGGGCTGTAGGTTGGGGTGAGGAACGAACCCCAACGAATCATCCAGGCCGTCGTGTTGGGGTTCGCACAGCTCACCCCAACCTACTGCTCGACATAACGCCGCGCAGCCGCGGCATCCAGATAAAGCGGTACACCGAGACGCTCTTTTCCAAAATCGCGGACGATTCGCTGGCCCTGTTTCGAGGCCACGAAGGCGGCAAATTCCGCGACGGTATCATGGCTAGTTGTTTTACCGGGAGGAGCGAGCAGGATGTGATAGTTGTCGATCAGATCGTCGCTCGCCTGAAACAGCACGCTCAGGCGCTCCAGGTTTTTGGCCCTCACAGCCCAGGCGGCGCTGTTCGTCAGAATGTAGCCGCCCATCTCATCCGCCCTGTTGAGGCTTGCGGTCGTCGGTTCGCTGTTGGTGATATACCAGCCACCCCAAGGCCTGACCCGAGCCCGCTCCCAAGTGTTTATCTCTTTTGTGTGTGTTTCGGATTGGTCGCCCGGGCTCAGGAATACAGCCTGAGTCCGATGGATGCGGCGAAATGCATCAAGGCTGCAAAAGGCATCCCGGATCTGCGCCGGATCCTCGGGCGGCCCCACAATCAAAAACCGGTGCGCGCCGATCAAGGTTCGGTCCACCGCCCAACCTTCTTCCACTGCTTTTTTCTCCCTCGTCGGGGCGTGCACCAGAACTGCGTCGACCCGGCCCGCCTTGAGCAGGTCGAGCGATTTCTCGTTTTCCACCATTGCCAGCTGCACGGTTGCCGATTTCGATCTGGCGAATTCCTTGGAAAGCGCCCGGACCAAGTCTTGCATGCCGCCTGCCGCCAGTACGAACGATCGATCACCGGTGCCGTATGTTGCGGTTATGGGAGGTTGCCCGGCGCAGCCGGAGACGAGGAGTGCTGCGACAATGGATAGGATGCGTGCGATGGCGTGGGTAATCGAGGTCATTGCTTATAGAGGTCATTGCTTATAACAGGGTGCATCTGCAGATTGTCGGCATTATACCGTGATATTTTCTCGAGCTTGCGGGTACAACTTATCCCGAACCCTCCAAAGCCATAGCCAATATCTCGGCCGGATGCCGGGCGCGCACGCCAAGCCCGTCGGCGATCTGCTGCCGGCAGCTGGCGCCTGAAGCGACGATCAACGAACTGTCGGGTGCCTGGCGGATGGCGGGGAACAGGGTCAGCTCGGCGATCTGCAGCGACAATGCGTAATGCTCTGCTTCGCAGCCGAAGGCGCCGGCCATGCCGCAGCAGCCGGAGGGGATGAGTTTCACATCGATTCCGGGGATGAGCGCCAGCGCCTCCAGTGTGGGCCGCATGCCGACGAGTGATTTCTGATGGCAATGGCCGTGTACCAGCAGGGTGTTCGGAAGGTCGTTTCGAGCGAAAGGAGTGCGGTCTGCGAGAGCCTCTTCGCGGCTGATGAACTCTTCGAACAGCACAGCCTGATCGGCCACTGCCTGCGCTTGTTTCCGCATGGCTTCGCCTGCGACCAGATCGGCTGCTTCATCGCGCAGCGTCAGGAGTTCGGATGGTTCCAGACCGATGATGGGACGGCCGGAGGCGGCATAGGGGTAGAGTATTTCCACTGCTTCGGTAACCCGCATGCGGGCACGACGGAGCAGTCCCTGACTCAGTTCCACCCGCCCCAAGGGAAGGCAGGGGCTGAGCCGAACGCGACGCCCGAACCGCTCCAGAACAGTCACAGCCGCAGCGGCGATTGAGGGTTCATAGAATTCGCTGAAAGGGTCGATCACCAACAGCAGCTCGGCCGCTGGATCGAGGGTTCCAGGCGAGCGCCGGGCATGCCGTTGCCGGCTGAAACGCTGCCTGGCCAGTTGCGGCAAGGTGCGGTCGGGATGGAAGCCGAGCCACCGCTTTAGCCAGCGCTGCGCCAGCAAGGCGTTTGTGAACTGCGGCAGGAGACTTCCCCAGCGGCTGAGCCGGTCGAAATCGGCGATGATTCTCGATCTCAAGGGCACCCCGAAGCGGTCATGATGGTGCTGCAGAAATTCCGCCTTCATTCGCGCCATATCGACATTGGCGGGACATTCCGATCGGCAGCCTTTGCATGACAGGCAGAGATCGAGTACCTCTTTCAGATATTCACCGCTCAATGGGTCGTCTGCATCAGGGCCGTTGAGCAGCTGACGAAAAACCGTGGCACGGCCGCGGGTGCTGTGCTTTTCTTCGTGGCTGGCCATATAGGAAGGACACATGGTGCCGTGCCCGGCGCGTTTAAGACAGACAGCGGCGCCGTTGCATTTCTGGGCGGCACCTTCGAAACCCGAATCATGGCGCCAGTCGAAAACGGTTTCGACCGGTGCATCGGCCGGGCTGGAGACGATGCGTAGATCCTGAACAGGCGGCGGGCTGTCGAGGATCTTGTGAGGATTGAGCAGACCCGCCGGATCGAATGCAGTTTTGACACACCGCATCAGCTCAACCATCTCGCTGCCCAACAGCTGTTCCAGAAAAGGGGCGCGCAGCCGCCCATCGCCGTGTTTCGCGGAGAGGGTGCCGCCGTAGCGCGCGACGAGGTCGGCTGTTTCGGCAAGAATCGCGGTGAATTTTTTCCGTTCCGGGACAAGGTTGAGATTCAGTTCGGGACGAAGGTGCAGGCACCCCCGCCCGGCCGGGCCGTAGATCACGCACTCTGTTTGGTAACGGGCCAGCATCGCCTTGATATCACGGATATAAGAACGCAGATCGGCCACCGCGACGGCGCTGTCCTCGATGCCGGTGACCGCCCGGAGAGGTCCCGGCATTCCCATCAATAAGCCCAGCCCGGCCTTGCGCAGCGACCAGACCCGATCGATTTGGGACGGTTCGACTACCCGGCAGCAGTAGCCGAGTTGCGATCGGCGCAGCCGCTCGATCACTGTTTCGATCGAGCAGTCGGTGTCAGCGGAATCACCATGAAACTCGATCAGAAGGACCGCGCCGGGTTCGCCCTCTATCCAGAAGCGGTTGCGCTGCTGGACGAGATTGGTCTTGGTCAGATCGAGGATATGCCGGTCGAGCAGTTCCACGGCCGCCGGCCGATGGGGCATGACGATCGCCACCGCCTGCAGCGCTTTTTCCACCGACCTGAAGTGGGCGCATAACAGACGCGGCTGCCGGGGCGGGGGAACCAAGCGGAGTTCGATTTCGGTCACCAGGGCCAACGTGCCTTCGCTGCCGCACAGCAGTGATGCCGGATTGAAAGGCGCCCCTGTTTCATTCCAGGGCGCTCCTCTGGCCAGCACATCGAGGGGATAGCCGGCGTTGCGCGCGATGCCGTCGGGCGCAGGATATTGGTTCAGAATGCGCCGGCGGTGGCGGTCGATGAGTTCGAACAGGGCGCGGACGATGGCACCTTCCCGGTCTTTCTGCTGAAGCTTGTGCCGCAGGGTCTCCGGTTCCAGCGGTCCGAAATCGACCACCGACCCGTCGCTGAGCACGACTTCTGTGCTCACCACATAATCACGCGTCGAGCCGTAGCGCAGGGCATGAATACCCCAGGCGTTGTTGCCCAACATGCCGCCGATGGTACAGCGGTTGGAGGTCGATGGGTCGGGGGCGAACATCAGCCCCAGGGGGCGCACTGCATCATTGAGGTCATCGCGGATCAAACCGGGTTGCACCCGTGCCCGACAGTGCGTTGCGTCGATTTCGACCAGCGCATTCATGTGGTGGCTGCAATCCACCACCAGCCCCTCTCCGACACACTGTCCCGCAAGGCTGGTGCCCGCCGCCCGCGGGATGATCGGGATTCGGTGGCGGTGGGCCCATTTCAGGATCGTCACGCAGTCCTGCTTGTGGCGCGGCCTGGCAATCGCCAGCGGAAGTTGCTGATAGGGCGAGGCGTCTGTTGCATAAAGCATGCGCGACAGTTGGTCGCTCAGCAGGCCGCCTTCGATCTCCGTATCGAGTTCCTGGAGGATTGCCTCTCTGTTCATTTGCTACGCGTGATTTCCGAGTAATTTGCTCTGGTGTGTAATGCAGGCCCGTCCCAATCGGATTATAATCGAAGAAGATGGGGCTGTGTGCAAGCATGCCCGGCTTCAGGGGCAGCGAATGCATACCATCGCGATGTTCCTTGATCCACGGATTAAAGAGGTGAACCACTATGGGCTGGAGAGAGCGTAAGCATGAAGAGACCTACTCGGATGAGGAAGTGGAAGAACGCCTGAAGGCGGAGCTGCCGCACTGGACTTTGGAAAAAGGCTGGATTCGCCGCAAATACAAGACCAGCGGCTGGAAAAGCACTCTGATGGTCGTCAATACGGTGGGACACCTCGCGGAGGCCGCGTTCCACCACCCCGATCTGACCGTCTCCTACGCCTTTGTCATCGTCAAGTTGGTGAATCATGCCGCCAAGGGCATCACCAACAAAGACTTCGAGCTCGCGCGCAAGATCGAGGAGGTGGTCATGTGGCAGCCGGGCAAGGAGGAGGGCGCCCTTGAAGGCACGCCGGATGATCCCCGATTCAAATACATCAAATACGATTGAACGGTTCCGGCGCTGCCGTGGGGCAATCGGAAAGTCAAACGTTGGATTACGGCGCGCGTAAGATTTGGTGTTCGGTTCAGGCCCATTAGCGGCGCGCCTAATCCAACCTACGGAATTTGGAATTCAGCAACGAGATCGACATGAAATACGTTCACAACGCGTTCGGCTGCAGGACGCAGTTCGATACCGGCAGCGGCACGGCCGCTTTTTATCGCCTCGAGGCACTCGAGCAAGCAGGGATCGGCGCCGTGGCACGGCTGCCTTTCAGCATCAAAGTGCTGCTGGAATCGGTGCTGCGGCACTGCGACGGGCGGCTGTTCCGGGAGCAGGATATGGTGGCGCTGGCGCGCTGGAATGCCGCCTCGTCTGCGCGCGAGGAGATTCCGTTTATGCCGGCGCGCGTGGTGCTGCAGGATTTTACCGGGGTGCCGGCGCTGGTCGATCTGGCCGCGATGCGCACCGCCATGAGCCGGTATGGCGGTGACCCGAAAGCGATCGAGCCGCGCATCCCGGCAGAGCTTGTGGTGGATCATTCGATACAGGTCGACTATTTTGCAGACAGCGATGCATTGGCGCACAACATGGAGGTGGAGTTCCAACGCAATCAGGAACGCTATGAATTTCTCAAATGGGGCCAGGGCGCCTTTGATCGCTTCAAAGTGATACCGCCCGGCGTCGGCATCGTCCATCAGGTCAATCTGGAATACTTCGCCCGAGGCGTTTTTCTCGAGGAGGGCGTCGCCTACCCCGACAGTCTGGTGGGCACCGACTCGCACACCACCATGATCAACGGTCTCGGCATCGTCGGCTGGGGCGTGGGCGGCATCGAGGCTGAAGCGGTGATGCTGGGACAGCCGCTGTACATGCTGATACCGGAAGTGATCGGCTTCAAACTGACCGGCAGGCTGCCGGAAGGGGTGACCGCTACCGATTTGGTGCTGCGAGTGACCGAATTGCTCAGGGAAAAAGGCGTAGTCGGCAAGTTTGTCGAGTTTTACGGCCCCGGTCTCAGCCACATCTCTCTCACCGACCGGGCGACGGTGGCCAATATGGCGCCGGAATACGGTGCTACCATGGGCTTTTTCCCAATCGACGACGGCTCGCTCGAATACCTGCGCGATACCGGACGCTTCGCTGCGCAGGTCGAACTGGTCGAGCGCTACTGCAAGAGTCAAGGGCTGTTCCGCACCGACGAAACGCCCGATCCCGATTTTACCGAGATCGTCGAGCTCGATCTTGGCGCCATCGAGCCCTGCGTTGCGGGGCCGAAGCGGCCGCAGGACCGGATTTCGGTATCTCGCCTGAAGGCCGCCTTCGAATCATCGCTCACCGCGCCGGCCGGATTCGACGGCTTCGGCCTGGCGGCGGAAGAGGTCGACCGTCGCGGTACGGTGGAAACGGATGGTAAGGCAACGCTGACGCACGGTTCTGTTGTTATCGCCGCCATTACTAGCTGCACCAACACCAGCAATCCATCGGTGATGCTGGGGGCGGGCATCCTGGCCAAGAAGGCGGTGGAGAAGGGACTGCGTGTTCCCCATTATATCAAGACCAGTCTGGCGCCCGGTTCCCGCGTGGTGACCGAATATCTGGCACGCTCCGGTCTCGACGCCTACCTGGAAACGCTTGGATTTTATACGGTCGGCTACGGCTGCACCACCTGCATCGGCAACAGCGGGCCGCTGCCCGAAGCCGTTGCTGCTGTCATCAGGGAGAACGATCTGGTGGTCGCCTCGGTTTTGAGCGGCAACCGCAACTTCGAGGGACGGGTGCACCCATTGACGCGGGCCAATTTCCTTGCATCGCCCCCCCTGGTAGTTGCCTATGCCTTGGCCGGTACCATGGACATCGATCTGATGTCGGAAGCGCTGGGTGAGAGTGCCGACGGCCGCCCGGTGTATCTGCACGACATCTGGCCGACTGCGGACGAATTGCGGGCATTCATACAGCAGGCGCGGGACCCCGCTGCGTTCAAGAGACTCTATAGGAACATCAATGAATTCAACCCGCAGTGGAATGCGATTCCCGCACCGCACAGCGAACGCTACGACTGGCCGGATTCCACCTATATTCGGGAGCCGCCGTTTTTCCAGGATCTCAGCCCCGAATCGGGCCGCATCCACCCGATCGAAGAGGCACGGGTGCTGGTGCTGCTGGGCGATTCGGTGACCACCGACCACATCTCGCCGGCAGGCGCGATCCCCAAAGGGCCGGCGGCCGACTATTTGACGGCGCACGGCATCGAACCCCGCGATTTCAACTCGTTCGGCTCCAGGCGCGGCAACCATGAAGTGATGATGCGTGGCACCTTTGCCAACATCCGCCTGCGAAACCGCTTGGCAGCGGGCACCGAAGGCGGCGTCACGCTGCATCTGCCCGACGGCGAGCCGATGTGGATCTACGATGCGGCTGTCCGCTACAGAGAGGAGGGGGTCCCCCTCGTCGTCATTGCCGGCAAGGATTACGGCATGGGCAGTTCCCGCGACTGGGCCGCCAAGGGAACCCTGCTGCTGGGCGTCAGGGCGGTTATTGCCGAAAGCTTCGAGCGCATCCACCGCAGCAACCTGGTCGGCATGGGCGTGTTGCCGCTGCAGTTCGAGCCTGGTCAGTCTGTCGAATTCTCGGGGCTCGACGGGCAGGAGCGCTTCACCATTGCGGTCGACGATGGGATCGAGCCGATGCAGAAAATCGATGTCGTGGTCCGCCGTGACGACGGAACCGAGCGGCGCTTCAAGGCGAGGGCTCTGCTGAACAGCCCGATCGAGATCGGCTATTATCGAAACGGCGGGATACTTCCAGCGGTATTGCGGGAGATGCTCGCGGGGTAAATGCTCACTCCTGCCTGATCAGGCAATTTCGTGGTGTGGCGAAAGCTTTGAATTAAACTCAGCTCGCTGCTGCTCGCATCCTGTGTTCTGAAACGATTCCGCCGCAATCAATTAAGATTGAGGAGGAGATGTGGATCATGACGTCCTGGGTTGCAGGCAGCCATATTAGTCATACGCACGAGTGCAAGATGTGACCCCGAGCACTCCGTAATGATGATACCGCAAGACTTCACGGACCTGATCCATCAGTTTTGCCGATTTCAGGCGGTGTTTCTCCTTGACTTTGGCTCGTTGATGTGGCATAAATTTTCTATAGTTTCGGTATAATCATGAGAGATTCAATATGCCATGATTATACGGAAATGTCGTTCTGCCTACTGTGACCCAATACACGGAATTCATATTGATATNNATGCGGAATGCGTTTCGGTGTATTAACAAGTTATATGCAAATAGAATCCGAGTAAAAGGAAGTTGATAAGATGAATAGAGTTGTTGTATTTGGAAAGCCTGGGGGTGGTAAATCAACTCTAAGTAAAAAGCTTTCTGCTGCTACAGGTATCAAGCTATGCGCCTTGGATTTAATCGAATATAAACAAAATGGCGAGCGTGTCCCACCTGAAGAATTTTCAAAAAAGCATACCGACTTGATAGGGGCTGATAGCTGGATAATTGATGGGCTTGGAAAATTAGAATCTTTTTGGTCGCGTGTAGATGCAGCAGATACTCTCATTTATGTTGATTTACCGTATTATGTTAGCTACTGGTGGGTTACGAAAAGGCTACTAAAGAGCTTTATAGTAAAACCAGAAGGTTGGCCCGAAGGTTGTTCAGTTTTGAAAGGAACATTGGCAGGCTGGAAATATCTCCGATTGTCTCCCGGTTTCTGGACCTCTGAGTTGTTCGAAGAAATTCAGTCTCGTGGTGAAGGTAAAGATATTTATAGAATTAAATCGGTTAAGGAAATTAATAATTTTGTTAAACAATTTAGCGGTACCGGAGTTCGCATATAACAATGCGCTCGTTCGGACGCAAACTACGCTGCGCTTCGTTTGCGCCGCACAGCTTAAACGTTAGCTCTACAAAACGGGAAACGAAAGTGAATTGGAAAAATAGGGTATGGAAATATGCAACAGCATTTGTCGTTGTGCTTATCATACTTAATCCAGAAATGGCGGAATTAGCACTATTTATCGATGCCATTGGTCTAGAAATGTTCTTTATGCTGTTGGAAGTTCAGGTTATTGCAATAGCAGGGGCTTTTCTTCAGACAAGAATCAAACCAATATTTATTCATGCAAAGCAAGTTTATTTGAAGTTCTTCAATACAACCGTGTGGAATAACGCCAAAGCAGGCATTGAGGGTATGATATTTACTGTTTCAGGCCCAGCAATTCTCATGAATTTATTAGTAGTTTCGGCTGCAATAGGCATTGTAGTTAATGTGCATCAATAAAGAGCTAACTGTTTAGACCCGTGTGAT
>DEII01000253.1:0-5542 GCA_002352385.1 Methylococcaceae bacterium UBA2778
AATGCCATGCCAGCCGATTACAAACCCGGATCGTGAAGGTGCTTAATCACCGGGTGCTTCACGGCGCCTTACCAAGGCTTGAGCCGTGTGCGGGGAAATTCGCCCGCCCGGTTCTTAGGGGGCTGGGTGGCGGTAACGTCACCCGGCTACCCGACTCATGCAGCCCCGCTTTTTTAAGGAATAGGGGGCAACGGGAGGGAGCGAGCAGCTACGAATCACCTGTCAACAGCGCCGGCGGCGAATGAACCGCATGAAGGTCATTGAACACCGGGTTGTTGCCAGCCGCCGCTGGGAAGTGTTTTAATCCCACCGCTCGCTTTTGAGCGACCCCTATGAACATGACTCGCCCAAGCAGGATACGCGAAACACAGCATAGCCGTCCAACAGGCAGTTTAAGAACGACGACTTCATCCGAGCGATGATCCGATCATGATGCCACCGCCATCCCACACCACCGCAGACCAGCACGCGCTCGAGCGCCTCAGCGGTTCGGTCGAGCGGGTGACCTTTCACAGCGAGGAGACCGGTTTCTGCGTGCTGCAGGTCAAGGTGCGGGGCCGCCGTGAACTGGCAACGATCGTCGGTTCCGCCGCTACGGTCACGGTCGGTGAATATGTGGAGTGCCTAGGCGTATGGGTCAATGACCGCAGCCACGGGCTGCAGTTCAAAGCCAGGCAGATCACGATCATACTGCCGAGCACCCTGGAAGGCATCGAGAAATACCTCGGTTCGGGGATGGTCAAGGGCATCGGACCGCATTTCGCCAGGAAGCTGGTCAAGGCGTTCGGCGAGCGGGTGTTCGATATCATCGAGCAGAAGCCTGAGCGTTTGCTGGAGCTCGACGGCATTGGCCCCAAGCGGCAGGCCCGGGTGACCGAAGCCTGGGCGGAGCAGAAGGTGATCCGCGAGATCATGGTCTTTCTGCAGTCGCACGGGGTCGGCACCTCCAGAGCCGTCCGCATCTACAAGACCTATGGTAATGAGGCGATTACCAAGGTTACCGAAAACCCCTATCGGCTGGCGCTGGACATTCATGGGATCGGCTTCAAGACCGCCGACACCATCGCCCGGCGCTTGGGCATCGCGCCGGATTCGCTGATTCGGGCGCAGGCCGGCGTCCGCCATGTGCTCAAGGAGTGGTCCGAACAGGGCCATTGCGCGGCGTTTCGTCCGAAGTTGATCGAACTGGCCGTCATGCTGCTGGAGATCCCTGAGTCTGTGATCGTTCAGGCGATGGATGCGGAGCTGTACGCCGGCAATCTGATCAGCGATACGGTGAACGATCAGGAAGCGCTGTTTCTTACACCGCTGCATCGTGCCGAGACAGGGTGTGCGAAACACCTGATCAGGCTGCTTGCAGGTACGCCGCCGTGGGGCCGCATCGAACCGGCAAAAGCAATTCCCTGGGTCGAGCGACGCAGCGGGCTGACGTTTTCGGATTCCCAGCGCGAAGCCATCGCTCAGGTGGTGAACAGCAAAGTGAGCATCATTACCGGCGGACCTGGCGTTGGCAAAACCACCATCGTCAACAGCATACTCACGATCCTGCGGACCAAAAGCATCGAAGTACTGCTGTGCGCCCCGACCGGCCGTGCGGCGAAACGGTTGTCCGAATCAACCGGGCTGGAGGCCAAGACCGTTCACCGTCTGCTGGAGTTCGACCCGCAGCACTTCGGCTTCAAACGCGATTTTGACAATCCCCTGGAAGCCGACTTCATTGTCATGGACGAGGCATCGATGATGGATGTCCTTCTCATGAACCAATTCCTGCGCGCCACACCGGACCGGGCCGGTCTGCTGATCGTGGGTGACGTCGACCAACTTCCATCCGTGGGGCCGGGAGCGGCGCTGACCGACATGATCGACTCCAGACGGATTCCGACCGTGCGCTTGACCGAGATTTTCCGTCAGGCGAAAACGTCACAGATCATTGTCAACGCCCATAGCATCAACCACGGCCGGATACCACGCCCGGCACCCGACGATCAGCAGCCGAGTGACTTTTACGTCATTCCGGCGCAAACGCCGGAAGCGTTGTTCGAAAAACTGATGCAGGTTGTGACGAAGCGCATTCCACAGCGCTTCAAACTGCATCCGGTCAACGATATTCAGGTGTTGACGCCGATGAATCGGGGCGGTCTGGGAGTGCGTTCCTTGAATGTCGAGCTGCAGCAGCGGCTCAACGGCGGCGCGGAACCCAAAGTGACCCGCTACGGCTCGACCTATGCTCCAGGGGACAAGGTCATCCAACGGCTGAACAATTATGACAAAGAGGTCTTCAACGGCGATATCGGCAGGATAGAGAGCATCGATGCAGAGGAGGGCGTCGTGAAGGTCAATTATGACGGCCGTATCGTGGAGTATGAGTTGAACGAATTGGACGAACTCTCGTTGGCCTATGCCACGAGCATCCACAAGTCGCAGGGGTCGGAATACCCGGCGGTCGTGATCCCTTTGGCGACCCAGCACTACATGCTGCTCGAGCGCAACCTGCTCTACACCGGCGTAACCCGCGGCAAAAAACTGGTGGTCATCATCGCCCAGCCGAATGCTCTGGCGATGGCGGTGAAAATGCAGCGATCGGGAAGACGCTTGACCAATCTGGCGGCACGGTTGAGAAGTTGATGGGAATTGCGCGGGGCTCAATGCTGTTCAACTAAAGGTGGCGGCTCCTTCTCCCTCCGGGAGAAGGTTGGGATGAGGGGATCGAAATGGCTGAGTTCCTTTGTCTCACCCTACCCTCTCCAGCGGGAGAGGGTGGGGTGGGGTGAGGGGGCTGGGCGGCGCGATTGCCGCAAGCAAGGGCGGGTGCGGGTCGGCCAGCGGGCGCTCCAGCGACGACTTCCGCCTCACCAGGTCGGCAATGCTTTAAGTTTCGGCCCGCTGCTCCAGAGCGACCAGCGGACTGGTCACTCCACTGAAGTTTTTGTTCATGACATGCGTATAGATCTCTGTCGTCGATACGTCTTTGTGGCCAAGCAATTCCTGCAGCACGCGAATGTTCACGCCGTCCTCCAACAGGTGGGTGGCGAACGAGTGACGAAGACAATGACAGGAGACGCGTTTCGTGATTCCGGCTTTGTTGCGTGCCGCCGAGACCGCTTTCTGCAGTGTTGTCTCATCGATATGATGCCGTCGTATTTCGCCGCTGCGTGGGTCCCGAGACAGACTGCCCGCAGGAAAAACATATTGCCAGCCCCAGTGTTGTGCAGCGTGGGGAAACTTGCGGGAAAGAGCGTTGGGGAGATAAACGCGTCCATTCCCGCGGGACAGGTCGTCATCATGAACGGCTTTTACGCCTTTCAGATGTTGCTTGAGATGAGCCTGCAAAGGTTCCGGAAACAGGGTCGACCGGTCCTTATTGCCTTTGCCGTCACGCACGATGATCAGGTGATTATCGAAATCGAGGTCCTGTACGCGCAATCGCACGACTTCCATCAACCGCATTCCGCTCCCGTAAAGCATCTTCGCCATCAACCGATTCCTGCCGTTCATCGGATCGAACAGTCTTCCGAGCTCCGCGCGGCTCAAAACCGTCGGCAGGCGCTTCGGTTTTCTCGATCGCACCGCCTCGATTTTGTCATCCATAGGCAGATGCAGAACCTCCCGATACAAAAACAAGATCGCGTTCATCGCTTGATTCTGGGTGGAAGCGGCGACGTGCCGGTTGATCGCCAGGTGACTGAGAAACGCCTCGATCTCATTCTTGCCCATTTCTTTCGGATGTCGCGTGCCATGGAAACGAACGAACTTCAAAATCCATTTGACGTATGCTTCTTCAGTCCGAATGGCATAATGGTGATACCGCAACACTTCACGGACCTGATCCATCAATTTTGCCGATTTCGGGCGATATTTCTCCTTGACTTTGGCGCGTTGATGTGGCATAAAATTTCTATTATTTCAGTATAATCATGACAGATTCGATATGCCATGATTATACGGAAATGTCGTTCTGCCTACTGTGACCTAATACACGGAATTCATATTGATATTCACTTTATTATACGGAATGCGTTTCGGTGTATTGACGAGTTAGGCATGCAAAATTAAAATATCATGAACCGAGATTGGTTAGAGGGTTGGAAGGGACAGTACAAAAGGATAATTCGTTGGAGTAATCGTTTAAATATTTCTATTCAAAACGGTGATAGTGACGAAATATTTGATTTCACATATGCTTTTTTTCAAAGCTGCTACCACTTGCGCGATTGGCTCGTAGCTGATGGTGTTGCCACAAAACAAGAAATGAATGATTTTATAGAATCAAATATAGAGCTACAATTGTGCAGAGATATTTGTAATGCAACAAAACATTTGCAATACAACAAGCCTAGCATCGAGCCAAAACCAAGAATAGGTAGAGAACTTAACTACTTCGGTGAAATATCAGGCTACTATTTGTACTCAAACAAACGTTATCCAATCACTGAACTTATGTATAGCTGCATTAAAATTTGGGAAATTTATCTAAACTCAAAAGGTTTATTAAATGCCTAACAACTGCATTCATCGGACTGGCAAATTTGTCGCGCCTTTTGCAAAAACCGCAAAAGTCACGCCAAATCCGCCATCCGCTGATGCTAAACGTTATGTGTATATAGAAAATAAATTTTAGTGTCCTTGCTTATAGATGATTGAATGAAATCAAATAAGATAATTGGTTGGTTTGCTATTCTGTTAGCCGTGTTTTCTTTAGCGCCAAGCATAGTGCCAGGATCAATGTCATTAATAGGTTTAGCGATAGCGTTATTTGCCCTAGTGGTATCGTTATTTTCGGTAGGAGTGGATGGGAAAGGTTATTTTCAAATAACGGCAGTGATCGTAGTATTGGGTATAGTTTTAGTCAATGATGCAGTAAGGCTATTTGGCTCGTTACCTGAAATACCGATTGAGTTTAAGTTGGTTGTGTACGGTGTTTCTTGTCTAGTCGTTATTGGATGTTTTGTAGGGGCGAATAAGTTGCATCGCAATGGAAAAACACATAACAATTAGCTCAAGCTGACATTTTTCCGCGGCGTCTTTTTTGTGCTTGAATAGCACAAAAAATCCACCACTACAAAATGCAGCTTAGCATGACGTTATGCTAAAAGGAAACCCATGAAAAACTACACATTGATTTTGTTTATTCTGGCTCAATTTGTATTCATTTCTACCAATGCACTTGGTAAGGAATGCAAAGATGAAATACCAATAAATGACAATGGTGTTGTTGTAGGCGGCACATTTATGGTTGCACTTGCAGGAAATGAATACAAAGTTAACTCCTACATACCAAGCGGAACAATTGTAAAAATTAAAAATTACGAAATCATAAAGAAGTATCGTAAAGGCTTAAAACCCAAAAAAGAGTGTTACTATAAAATAGTCACAAACTTGGGGAAGTCGGGGTTTGTGCTCCAAGAAGAGACTAGGGCACTTTCAAGTTATTCAGGCGAATACATTTTTCCGAGGACTGAGGTAAATATCTATAAAGAACCCTCAACAGAAAAAATTGCAGCATATTTAGACAAAAAAATCGTAACCGTTCAGACCCCCCACT
>DEII01000253.1:5597-5736 GCA_002352385.1 Methylococcaceae bacterium UBA2778
GGAGGGGGTCTGAACGGTTACAAAAAATCAGCCCGAAAGAGATTTTCTTGTCATCTATAGCTCCAAAACAAAAAAAACAGTTGAGAGTTCTTGATATTACAGATGATGAGTTGTTTTATCTAGTGGCTGCTCGGTAACG
>DEII01000028.1 GCA_002352385.1 Methylococcaceae bacterium UBA2778
CTTTTTAGTGCGATTGCCCTGCCTTATATCGCAGCCGTCAGAACGCTGCAGATGAGATAGCGTATAATTAACCACAATCGACTATATTTTATCAATTGGAGCCAAGAATGCCTGAAGCGATCGTTGCAAGCAAGACCCCTTATGCGATTGACGTCAAAGCCGGAGCAATCTATTGGTGGTGCCGATGCGGGCGCAGCGAAACACAGCCTTTCTGTGACGGCTCGCACAAGGGTACGGACTTTACGCCGGTCCGTTTCGAGGCGGAAAAAGATGGAACCGTGTATTTCTGCGGCTGCAAAACCACCAATACGCCTCCTTTCTGCGATGGCAGCCACAAGGCACTGTAACACAGCTCCCATCATCCCATTCTTACATTTGTGATATCCGATGGCCGTTGAAATCGAGCGCAAGTTTCTTTTGCGCAACGACGAATGGCGGACGTCCGTACAGCGTACTGTCCACATTCGCCAGGGTTATCTGGCCAATGAAAAAACCTGTTCCGTGCGCGTTCGAACGAGCGGCGAAGGCGCTTGGCTGAACGTCAAAAGCCTCACCGTCGGCGCCCAACGCCAGGAATTCGAGTATTCGATCCCTCTTGCGGACGCCAACACGATGCTGGACACCTTGACCACAAAGCCATTGATCGAAAAACAGCGTCATTATGTCATTGTCGGCCGGCACACTTGGGAGATCGACGAATTCGAAGGCGATAATGCGGGGCTGATCGTCGCCGAGGTGGAACTGGACGATGTCGATGAACCGTTCGATCAGCTCGCCTGGGTCGGAGAGGAAGTCACTCATGACCCGCGTTATTACAATACCCAATTGTCCAAGCACCCCTTCAAAAACTGGTAAAATTTCGTTACACCCAATCAAACCCCAGGAGGAAAGTGAATTCAATGAAGTAGCCGAAGCCGATGACAGCCGCCAGGGGCGGATCGCTCGGCTGAGCCGGAACCGTGCTTGGCATAGCCGGAGGACTGGCAGGCTCCCGTGAAGCGGCCCTCACCGGGCCCGGGATTTCAGCCGCCGACCCAACCTGGGAGAACAAAAAGATGCGCCGCACGGGATCGGTTGCGATGGATCTGCAGATCATTTCACCCGATACCGGGCGTATCGTCGGCAGCTTTGTCTCATCCGGCCGATTCACATCCGAATCGGCCACATCGGGGGCTTCACTCTTCGGCGTCGGCGGCGGATCGGCATTTGCCGCCAGCTCGCTGGGCCAGGCATCGCGGGCGGCACTCAACGACGCCGTGCGCCAGGTCAATACTAGGAGGCTGTCCGAGAATAGCGATCGTAGCGAGGGCGAGACTGGGTGAGTCAGATTTTTTCGATCGTTTGAGGCGAATAGTGGGCCTATTTAACGATAATGATCGGGAAATCTGGCCAATCAGGCTCGTCCGCAGTAGATCAGTCTATTCTCGGACAGCCTCCTAGACTGACCACGTCCGGTTTGACGTCCACGCGTTGGCACCGCTCCCTTTTCCAAAAAAGGACTCGATGCTCGTGGATTATTTCATGACAACACGATCAAAGGAGGCATCCGATGGATGAAACCAACAAGAAAACCGCTCTTCGTATGATTCCCTACGGACTGTATATATTGACCACCGAGTCCAGCAACGGACAGATTGCGGCAGCAACGGTAAACTGGGTTGCTCAAACCGCCTTTGCGCCCCCGCTGCTTGTGGTCGGCGTCAAAAGCGATTCAGGCGCTCACAGCTTGATAAAAGAGACCGGCCATTTCGCCCTGAATATCCTTGGAAAAGATCAAGGTTCGGCAGCATTCGCCTTCTTCAAAGCGGTTGAGCGCGAGGGGGACAACATCAACGGCTATGCCTTCCGCACCGGGAGCACCGGTTCGCCGATTCTCGCAGATGTCCCCGCCTATGTGGAGTGCAAGTTGGTCGATACCATCGAGAAAGGAGACCATTCCGTTTTTCTCGGCGAAGTCGTCGATGCGGGGGTCGCAGATCCTCCGGAAGGAAGGCCCGATGATCTTACCTTGACCTTGAAGGATCTCGGTGACAATATTTTTTACGGCGGTTGATCGCTGCAAAAAAAGGGGGCGAACATTTCGCCTGGTTTCCATCATTGAGAGAATTGCTGCATCGCTGGCCTTGAGCCTTGTATTGTCCGGCTGCGCTCATCAGGAAAACAGCATGACCCATCTGACCGCCAACGAACTCGATGCTCAAATCAAGTCAGGCAAGGCACCCGCTATCATCGATGTCCGCTCACGCTGGGAGTATGAAAAAGGACACGTGCCCAACGCTGTGCATATTCCTTTTTGGTCGATTTTCTGGCGCACCGACGACTTGGCGGTCACCCAGGACGACCCGATCGTTATCTATTGTGAACACGGGCCGCGCGCAGGAATTGTGCGGTTCGCCCTGCGCAACGCCGGGTTCACCCATGTTCTTTACCTTGAGGGACATATGGCGCACTGGCGCAAACAGGGCTTGCCGATTGAAATTCAATCCAGCGAATAACTCGCCCGCCGTATCCCCTGTTCCTAGCCGATCAAACTTGATGAGGCGCCGACCATCGGCAACACCGAATCGCGCAAACCGTCATTCACCCGCCTCGCCCCGGCGCGGGAAACCGGCGGATCAAGCTATGATGTCAATCTAAGACCATCCTGTTTTCCATGCCACGCTCGCTGATACTCACTCCCATGCACGTGGTATTCTCCTGCCTGGCCATGTTCGCGCTGGCCGTGTTGGCGCTGGCGATTTTGTCGCTCGATCACCAGCCATTAATCCAAGTCGACCGGCAGCCACCCGAGAGCGGAATTGCCAGCCTCAAACAGATTTTGGACAGCAGCGACCTGATCAACACCCCCACGAAGCCGGAAAGAACGCTGATCGCAACAGAAAAAGAACTGAACGCCGTCGCAAACTATTTGTTAAGACGAACGCTCGGTGATGGCGCCGCACACGTCGCGCTGCGATACGGTACTGCCCGGTTAACGGTTTCCATACCTCTGCCGCTCAACCCGATCGGCTCTTTCGCGAATATTCGTTTATGGCTGCATGAAGAGAACGGCCTCCCGATCATCGGCCGTTTAACAATCGGCCGGCTCACAATCGAACCGGAATATGCTGCCTGGATGCTCAACATGATTATCAAGCATTCCCCCTTTACACAATCTTATGGGCTTGCCGGCAAGCGGATCAAATCGTTAAGGATCACCCCGGGCAGCATATTCCTCACCTACTCAGGGAACCACCATCCGATTCCGGACCACCGGACCATTGCCGACGCAACCAACAATGAACTCCTGAGCATTTACCAAAAGAAGCTGGTTGAGATCACCCGACAACCCGATTTGAAACAACGGATATCGCTAAGCGCTCTGCTTCAGCCGCTTGCCCAATTCGCACGGTCCCGATCGAATCAGGGTCACCCCATTGATGAAAATCGCGCACTCCTGCTTATCCTCAATGAGTATATCAACGGCACTGCGTTGGGCCGCCTGTTGCCGTCACCTATCGACGCCCCCGCTCCGGCTCGACATACCGTCTTATTGAACGGTCGGAGCGATTTGGCGCAGCATTTTATCGCTTCTGCGACCATGGCGGCCACCGGCCATGATACCCTGGCCAATCTCATCGGCTTGTACAAGGAAACGAGCGACGCCAATAACGGCAGTGGCTTCAGCTTTACCGACCTGACAGCCAATCAGGCCGGACTACGTTTCGGCAAAATGGCGGTAAATTCCACCGCAGACGCGAGAAAACTGCAAGACGTTGTCGGTCAAAGCCCGCACGAATCGGTTTACATGCCGGATATACGATCGCTGCCCGAAAACCTGAACAGCACCGAATTCGAACGGCGTTTCGGAGGAACCAACACCCCCGCATACCAGCAGCTCATGCAAGAGATTCAACACCGCATTGCCGCTTGCCCGTTGTACAACCGGCGGATGAACGAACAATCCATCGACCGCTGAGGCCGCCTGGAGAGCGTTACCGAAACCATCTTTTTCCAACCCTGCCATGGCCCGGTCTGCACCCGCGCGATTGAGGATATCGACCAATATCCCGCCCTTGCTGTCAGTGAAGACGATTGAAAAGACAGCCATTCTCACTTGCACTTTTTTGCCGCGTGGCGGGCGCAGCCGCAGCCGCGTTCAATCACGGTCCAGAAAGGGAGCGGCTTTTAGCAAGTAGGAAGAGCAAGGGGTCGGGAAGAG
>DEII01000050.1 GCA_002352385.1 Methylococcaceae bacterium UBA2778
CTGCGCGATATCGGCGCAAATTTATGAAATCTTCGGGCTAGATGGCCTGCAATAGCGATTCTGCGATCGCTTGACCCGGATTTCTCTTATTCTATAACACGTTATCCATGGCTTCCACAAAATGATTGGAATCAATCGTTCGGCATGGATTGAGATACCGGCGCATCAGATGAAAGTAGAGCGCGACCAGAGGACAGAAGGCGCATGGCCGAATCTCTTGTCTCCTGTTTGGTGCAAAAAGTGTCAACTTTTTCCCAGTTTAGGCGCAGATTCTTTGCTGGCTGTTGATCGAGTTAAATTAACCATCATCCTCGCTGTATTCATCTTCCAGCAACGTGGCATGAGCGGCCGCCAGGCGCGCGATAGGTACGCGCGGCCCTGAGCAGGAGACATAGTTCAGATCGATCGCATGGCAGAAGCGAATGGAAGCGGGATGCCCGCCCTGTTCGCCGCATATGCCGACTTTTAGGTTGCTTTTGGATTGCCTGCCCCACTCGACGGTCATTTTCATCAGTCGCCCGACGCCTTTGACATCGAGGACCTCGAATGGATTGTCGTGCAGAATTCCCGACTCGTTGTACATCGGCAAAAATTTGTTTTCCGCGTCTTCGCGGGAAAACGAAAAGGTTGCCTGCGTCAGGTCGTTGGTGCCGAACGAGAAGAATTCGGCTACCTTCGCCAGACTTGCGGCTCTGGTGCAGGCGCGAACGGTTTCGATCATGGTGCCGAACTTGAAGTCGAGGCTGAGGCCGTACTGTGCTTCGACCTGCTCTTTCAGGCGGTCCACGGTGGTTTTGACGCGCTCCAACTCGGTCGACGTGATCACCTGGGGAACCATGATTTCGGGAGAAACATCGACTCCTGCCTTGATGCATTCGGCGGCTGCTTCCAGAATGGCCTGAATCTGCATGGCATAGATTTCCGGATAGGTCAGTCCCAGACGGACCCCCCGGTGGCCGAGCATGGGGTTGACTTCGTACAGCTCCCTGACTTTACGGAGCATGCGCTGCTTCTGTGTGATGGCGCTGTTGACCATGTCTTCGGTCATGGCGTCCCACGGCGGCTGCAGGGGCGACTGCACGTTTGCGATACTCAGTGTGGTGAGCCTGCCGCGGACGATGATGCGGTACTGGGTCAACGCCTCGAGATCTTCGATCAGCTGTTGCTCGGTCGGCAGGAACTCATGCATGGGCGGGTCCAGCAGCCGGACCGTGACCGGATCGGGCGACATCACCTTGAACAGTTCCATGAAATCCTTGCGCTGGAACGGCAGCAGCTTGTCCAGGGACTCCTGCCGCTCTTCCGTGGTATCGGCAAGAATCATGTCGACTACGATGGGCAGCCGGTCGGTGGTGTTGAACATCCGTTCGGTTCGACACAGGCCGATCCCCATCGCACCATAGCTGCGGGCGAGTTCCGCCCCATCGGGCGTGTCGGCATTAGCCATGACCTTCAGGCGGGCGGCCTCGTCCGCCCAGGACAACAGCGTAATGAGCTCGTCGGAAAAGGTGGGTGGAATCATGGGGATCTCCCCCAGATACACATTGCCGCTGGTGCCGTCGATGGTAATGAGATCGCCCTGGTGCAGCGTGATGTCGCCGATGATTGCCTGACGCAGATGGGTATCGACTTGAATGCCTTCGGCGCCGGCGACGCAGGCTTTGCCCATCCCGCGCGCCACAACGGCGGCATGCGAGGTTTTTCCGCCACGGCTGGTGAGTATTCCCTGTGCGGCAAAAAAACCATGGATATCCTCCGGTTTAGTCTCTTCCCGGATGAGAATGACTTTTTCGCCGGTCCGACCCAGTTTTTCCGCCAGATCCGCATCGAAGACACATTTTCCACAGGCTGCCCCGGGCGATGCCGACAAACCTTGAGCCAAGGCTTTATGGGTCGAGTTGGGATCGAGGCGGGGATGAAGCAGCTGTTCCAGCAGCTCCGGATCGACACGCAGCAAGGCCCGCTCTTTTGAAATCAGTCCCTCTTCGAACATCTCGACCGAGGTTCGCACCATGGCCGTTGTATTCATCTTGCCGTTGCGGGTCTGCAGGCAGTACAGGGTACCTTTCTCGACGGTGTACTCGTAGTCCTGCACTTCATGGTAGTGGGCTTCCAGTTTGTCCCGCAGTTCGACCAACTGGGCATGGATCTCCGGCATCTCCGTTGCCATCTCCTGCACCGGTTTGGGGGTGCGGATGCCTGCGACAACGTCTTCACCCTGGGCGTTGACCAGGTATTCGCCGTACATCTCATTCCTACCGGTGCCGGGATTGCGGGTAAATCCGACGCCTGTCGCGCTGTCGTTGCCCATGTTGCCGAACACCATGGTGACCACATTCACCGCAGTTCCGTTCGCCATCTCGGGGGTAATATGAAATTCCCGGCGATAGTCGATAGCGCGTTTTCCCATCCAGGAGTCGAATACCGCTTTGATGGCGATTTCCAGCTGCTCGTACACATCTTCCGGGAACGGCCTGCCGGTCTCTTCCCTGACCACCAGCAGGAACCGTTCGCTGATCTCCTTGAGATGGTCGGCGTCGAGAGCGACATCGAGTTTAACCCCGGCCTTCTTTTTGACTTCTTCGAAGTGCTTGTCGAACAGTTCGTCGGGGATTCCCAAAGCGACTTTTCCAAACAGCTGGATGAAGCGGCGATAGGCATCGTAGCCGAAGCGCTCGTTGTTGGTCAGCCGAATCAGTCCGACCAGAGTTTCGCTGTTCAAACCCAGGTTGAGAATCGTATCCATCATGCCGGGCATGGAGATGGCCGAGCCGGAGCGCACTGAAACGAGCAGCGGGTCGGTCGCCGAGCCAAACCCTTTGCCGGTTGCCTCTTCGATCATATGGGTCTGTTCGCGGACGGCGTCCATCAATCCATCGGGCAACGTTTTACGTTCGAGATAATCCAGGCAGGTTTTCGTCGTGATGACAAATCCCGGCGGGACATTGAGACCGATCTGTGTCATTTCGCAAAGATTGGCGCCTTTGCCGCCCAGCAAAAGCTTGTCTTTGCCATTGCCGGTGTTGAAAGAGTAAACGTACTGATCACCCATTAAGTATTCTCCTTACTAAGGCTGGGATGGCTATGAATTGGCTGCGGATATCAGGCCTGGAACCTGTTATGAGGACCGAATATAAGGTATTCTAAATCTAAGTAAATCATTATACTTAATTTGGGTGCGGAATTGGGATTTTTATGCTGCCGTACGGCAGCCGTGAATGGCTTCGGAAGGTGACATGATCAAGAAAACCGTTCAGTTTTTGCAAGAAGATATCTGGTCGACACCGCAGCGGGACTTGACGCCCGGCAGAGCCCGGTGGATACGCGGGTTGAAGGTGATGATTCTGTCGGTTCGCGGCTTCGGGGAAGACAAATGTCGGCTGCGCGCATCGGCTCTCTCCCTGTTCACGCTGCTTTCCATCGTGCCGGTAGTGGCGATGGCATTCGGTATCGCCAAAGGGTTCGGTTTCGAGGATTTGCTCGAGCGGCAGATTCTGGAGCAGCTGTCGGAACAGGAGGCCGTGCTCCAGCAGGTGGTCGGCTTCGCCAAATCACTGTTGGAGAAAACCAAAGGCGGCGTCGTCGCAGGCATCGGCATCGTCGTGCTGTTCTGGTCGGTCATCAAGGTGATCGGTTATATCGAAGAGGCGTTCAATCACATCTGGCGAGTGAAAAAGGCGAGGACGATGGCGCGAAAGTTCAGCGATTATCTCTCCCTGATGCTGATCGGCCCCATCCTGATGCTGTTGTCGGGCAGCGCGACGGTTTTCGTGAGTGGTCAGTTGAGCCGATTCGGCGAGGAGAGCACGATACCTTTGTCGGGCGTGGTCAGTGCATCGGCACTGTTCCTCATGGGGCTGGTGCCTTTGGGCACTCTCTGGCTGCTGTTCTCCTTTCTATACATATTCATTCCCAATACCAGGGTCACTGTGAGATCCGGCATCTTGGCCGGGATCGTCACCGGTACGATCTATTATGCGGTCCAGTGGACCTACGTCAGCCTGCAGGTCGGTGTGGCGAGTTACAATGCGATCTATGGCAGTTTTGCGGCACTGCCTCTGTTTCTGGTCTGGCTCCAGCTGAGCTGGTTCATTGTCCTGTTCGGGGCTGAATTCTCTTATTACCATCAGACGCTTAAGGCGTACGAGTATTATCCCGCCGCGCTTCAAATCAGCAATGTCTTGAAAAAGATCGCCGCCCTGCTGGTTGTTCACCTGGTGGTCAAGCGGTTTTGCGGCGGCGAAAAACCGTTGACCGCCTCCGAGACAGCGAAGCGTTTGGGGTTGCCGATACAGCTGACCGATCAGTTGATCGACGAGTTGAAGGAGGCCGGCTTGGTTGCCGCCGTGCAAACAGGCGAAAATCAGGGCTCCGCATTTCAACCGGCGCGCGACCCCGATTCGATCAGCGTCGGTTCGGTCATCGATGAGTTGGAGCTGAGAGGCTGCAACCGGCTGCCGACCGTCTCGTCCAAGGAATTCGATCTCTTTTCGGGTACGCTGGCGGCATTCCGGGAAGAGATGAACCGGTCGCCGGACAATCGGTTGCTGAAAGAAATCTAATCGTTGACGGTTGATGGTTCACACCGTTCCTTAGCTTCTACGCTCCTGCGCGGGAACACATCCTTGCCTTGCCGATAGACTGTTCCCTGCGAAGCGCTTTCAGCCGCACCTTGCCCATTCTCACGCCTTTGCCGCTATGATTTGAGTTTCTCGAAAGCGACAGATTGGCATATTTCACTATTTTGAGCGCCGGGTGGTCGCCAATCGCGAGCCACAGCCGACATGGGTGCACAGGAGTGGTGCGCGGCCGTTGTTGAGTGCCCATTTCTTGTGCGCTTTTGAAGGCCCCTTCGCCGAGCAGCCTTCTTGAGCCCCTTGATTTTCGGTTGAAAGCTTAGGTGGCATGAAGTCTGCTAGATGATCCCTGTTGTTGCAAAAACAAGAGTTTTGTTGCGAAAACGCAATATCAAACCGAACAAGGGGAAATAAAGATGACTCAAAAAAGACTCAAAGGCCGGATGCTGGTGCTGGGAGGCGGACTGTTGTCTGCGGCTCTGGCGTTTGCCGGGGAGCCCGCGCCCAGCGCTCAGAATTTGGAAAAAACATTGGACAAGCCCGAGATATTGGCAGGCGAGGTGCCGGAGCCGGAAGCGCCCTGGGGACTGGTCGAGAGCTTCACCGGCTTCAACATCAACAAGACTTCGTTCATGGAGAGCCTCGGCGTGCGGCTCGACGGTTGGGTGGAGGTTGGCATCGGCGGCAACCCCCGGGGTTCCATAGATGGCTTCAACGGGCCGGTCACTTTCAACGACCGGACAAACGACCCCGGCATGAACGAGTTGTACATCTATCTGGAACGAGCCGTCAACGATCAGGGGAGTGCCTGGGATTTCGGTTTTCGTGCGGATATGATTTACGGTACAGATGCCCGCTTCACGACGGCTAAAAATCTGGACGACAAGCTGCTCGACGCGCCCTTTTACAAAATGGCGTTTCCGCAGTTTTATGTCGATGTCTTCGCGCCCATCGGCAACGGTGTGACGATGACGGTTGGCCATTTTTACACCATCATCGGCTATGAGGTGGTGACCGCTCCTGACAACTTCTTCTTCTCGCACGCCTACACCATGCAGTACGGTGAACCGTTCACCCATACCGGCGCGTTGTTGTCGTATCCCATCAACGACAATTTCAGCGTTACCGGGGGTGTCACGTCGGGGTGGGACGCCTTCTTTCAGGACCCTCCCAACTTTCTCGGGGGCGTCAACTTTACCAGCGACAACGAGAAAACATCGGTGGCGGTCTCCCTGATCACAGGTGATGCCAGCCAGGACAACCGGAGCAACCGGACCCTGTACAGCATCGTCGCCAGCCACGACTTTACCGAGGATCTGCACTACGTATTCCAGCACGATTTCGGAGTCGAGCAGAATGCCACCTTCTTTGGTGAAACCGCCTATTGGTACGGTGTCAACCAATATCTCAGTTACGACGTGATGGACGAGTTGGCAGCGGGGCTGCGGTTCGAGTGGTTTCGTGACGAAGATGGCGTTCGCGTTGGATTCGGACCCAATAGTTACTTCGAAATTACCGGCGGTTTGAACTGGAAGCCGGCTTCGTTTTTGACCGTGCGTCCGGAAGTGCGCTATGACTGGTCCACAGCCAATCCTGCGTTTGACGGCGCTACAAGAGAGAATCAGTTCCTCATTTCGGTGGATGCGATCATCCAGTTCTGAGGTCGGACGTAGGGCGGAACGCGAAGCGGTTCCGCCGCCTGGAAACAGGGATCGGGGATTAGAACAGATGAGCCTGTTTGCTGATTCCTGTTCCCTGGTTCCGGATTCCAGAATCGGCGGATCGCCCTTTGGGGCATCCGCCCTACGGTTCTTTTGACAGCTGTTCCGCGCCGGTTTATCGGCCGCCGGCTTCCTGCGCTCGGTTTTCGCGTTCGTTCCATACGCCATCGGCCTGTCTCCGTTTGATCCGGCGCCTTGCCGCAATCAGCGAGGCGCTCACGGCGATGACAAGCAGCGCCAGCGAAAGCTCCAGGACGATAAAAGCGCCGATTTTGAAATAGGCGAAGTCCGGATGAACGAAGCGTACCAGCCAGCCGCCCGCTTCGTTCGCCAGGGCGGAGAGATAGGTGAGACCGCTCAGCCAGATCTTGACAGGCACCGACAGGCTGGTCATCAGCATCAGATGCGTGAGGGTCAACACCAGCATGCCCATGGCGAAAAGATGAAAATGGGCGACCTCGAGCAGGCTTTGATAGCTTCTGGGCTGGGTGAAATCCTCTTCCGATCCCAGGTAATAGGCGATGACGGAATCGGGCGTCAGGCTCATTTTGTGAAAGTACATCATTCCATTGCTCAACCACAGCAGAGCGATATACCCGAGAAACATCAGGATAATGGCATTGATCAGCAGCTGACGGTGCTGCTCTCCGGTGACAAAATAGCGCATCAGTTTTGTCCCTTTCTAACGGCAACCTGAAAAACGGCAAGCACTTTGCGGGCGCTGTCGAGCGCGCTGCGTGAGCTCAATGTCGCGCCGGTGATGCCCTGGACCTCTGCATTGAAATCGAGCGCCGCCAACGGGCGCCGGTAAAGCTGCTCGAACCAGCGTGCCGGCGGCTGATACTCCGGCGGTTCATGAAAGGCCAGCACCTCGATACGGCGCAGCTCTCCTGCGGGCGACAGCACGATGAGTAATGTCTCCGGCCGGGTGCGCACGGTATGCGTTTCGATCGCCGCATAGCCCAGCAATTTCTCTCCCTGCTTGCCCACGTAAAAGCTAAACAGCGCGGAATCGATCTTCACCTTGGCCTGCCGCTGGATTTCCTCGATCTGCCCGTCGGTGAGAAACAATGATAGTATCTCGACCCGGGCCTGCTCTCCGAACGCCATATCCATGGCCTCCTTTTTACTGTAGAAAATTTTGCCGAAGCCGTCGCCGGCGGTCAGCAGCATAAGCAAAGCGGCGAAAAAACAGACAGCAGACCTGGCCTTTGTCATCATCGTGTGCGGTGCGCTCAGCGTGCCTTGCGGTTAGAAAATGAACCCGAATCCCAGATTGAAATCATCCGGAACGCTGCCGCGTTTGGCGGTGAAGTTGCGATAGTCGGCCTTGATCACGACATTGGGAATCGGCTTGTATTGCAGGCCGAATTGAACGATCTGGCGGTCGAGGTTTTCGATGTCGGGAAAACCGTTCGGCGCCGTGGCGATCGGATCCAGCTTTTCGAAACGGAAAAACGGTGCAAAGTATTGTGATGTCTCGGGAAAGAATAGCGGCGCGATATTATACCCGATTTCCGTATACCAGCCGAAGTTCGATTTGCCGATGGTCTGGCCCTTCGCCGCGCTGAGCGTGCCGGCGTTGTCGATATGGCCCCAGGCGCCGAGCGTGCGGAATTTCCAGCCCTTGTATTTCCATTGCATATGCGCCTCGTACAGCTGGGTGAAGGCGTTGACCTTCTGGAAGCTGATCTCATCACCGACCGGCACGGCAAATATCTGATCCTGGCCGGAGTTGCCCAGGTACATGGAACCTCCGAACAGCAGCTCGGGCATGGAAGGCGGCACGTACATCACGCGGGTCACAGAGGCCCAGTCTTCGGCGAGCGCCCTGCTGCCGCTCTGACGGCCGCCGCGGATCCCCGCCGAGGTAAATCCGCTGGCGTCCAGGCCGTTGACTGCATAGGCCGTGTAGGTGAGGCCGGGCAGCAGCTCGCCGAACAGGCCCGCGCCGTTTTCGCGCCAGGTGGAGGGAATGATGCGCCGCTCGACCTCCGGCCGGTTGTTGCCGAAGAAGAAGGGCGGCTCGTGCAGCGTATTGATGAATCCCATCGGCAGCAGCACCAGACCGGCGCGGATATTGACCTTGGGGTCGAAAAAGAAATCGAGCGCCGCGAATTCGGCTGAAACCGAACCGGTTTTTCCGGTCGAGGCATGCTCGAACTCGAGTTCACTGTTGAACAGGATATTATCGGTGAATTTGTAACCGACATAGAGGACGAAGCGCAGCAGATCGGAGTTGTCTTTTTTGCCGTCGGCATCGGACACAAACGCCTGATAGCGGCCCTCACCGTAGCCGCCAATGGATAGTCCCTTGTCGACTTTATAGACCTTCGAGGCCGCCGGCCCGAGTCCATACTCACTTTTAAGCTCCGGCTCTTCCGGAATGACCAGCTGGGTGCGCAGCTTCTCGACCGCCTGGCTCAGGATATCGGTCTTGCGGCTGACTTCCTTAATATCGTCCTTTTCTTTTGCCGCCGATTTCGTTTCGCCTTCCGCGGATGCGGCCGTCTCCCCTTGCGGTTTCCGTTCGGCCTTCAACCCATCGATCTCCTTCTGCTGAGCCTGAATGATTTTCCATAGATCCTCCACGGTCTTCGGTTTTTCGATGCCCCAACCGGCGGCGCTCGCTGTAAGAAGCGTCGACACGAGCCCCAATTTCAGCAACTGCTTTGTATTTTTTTTCATTGGGAAAACCCTTTTATAAAACAGGAGGATTAAGTTTAGCAGTTATATAAACGCAAATGCAAATGATTCGCGTTCCGGTCTGGATTCTGGAGGTTTCCCGCCGTGGACGGTTAGATGGTGGGTGGCCAACCGAGGGGTAGGGCGGAACGCGAAGCGGTTCCGCCGGCTGCGCTGAACGGTTGCAAAAAGGTCAATCTTTGTTAACGTATTGTGATCAACGGTCTATCGGGTCTATCCGGTAGGCAGCAGTTCATCTCAACACGAACAAAAATGAAAACAGATCGATTGCTCCCGCAGTACCAGTCGGATTCCGGCTTTCCGGCTAATCTCCGATACGATTTTCCGGCGGGTGTGGCGGTGTTCCTGGTCTCGCTCCCGCTTTGTCTCGGGATTGCGCTGGCATCAGGCGCGCCTCTGGTTTCCGGAGTGATCGCGGGGGTTGTCGGCGGCATCGTGGTCGGGCTTCTGAGCGGGTCCGCCTTGGGCGTCAGCGGCCCCGCCGCCGGGTTGACGGTGCTCGTTCTCGGGGCCATTCAGGAACTTGGGTTCGATGGCTTCCTGCTGGCCGCCGTCGTGGCCGGTATTTTCCAGGTTCTCATGGGCATCGTAAAAGCCGGCATCATCGGCTATTACTTTCCCACCGCGGTGATCACCGGCATGTTGTCCGGCATCGGGATCATCCTGTTTCTTAAACAGATTCCGCATGCGGTCGGCTATGACTGGGATTACGAGGGTGATTTCGCGTTTCATCAGCCGGACGCTTATACGACTTTCTCGGAGTTGCCTCACATGGTCGATTTTATCGCACCGGGGGCGATCCTTATCACAGCGGTATCATTGACGCTTCTTATCTTGTGGGAGCGGCCGTTTATGAGGTCACGCCGCTGGGTGCGGTTGGTTCCGGGATCGTTGATCGCGGTTGTTGCCGGCATAACGATCAACCTGTTTCTTCAGCACGCACACCCTCAGTATGCGCTCGCAGGGAACCATCTGGTCAATCTGCCGATGCTTGACGGTATCGCTGATCTCATGACGCACTTCACGTTTCCTGATTTTTCACAGATCACCAATATTCAGGTGTATGTGACTGCGCTGACGGTCGCGGTGATCGCAAGCCTCGAAACGCTGCTGAGCGTCGAAGCCATCGACAAACTGGACCCGGAAAAAAGGGTGACGCTCACCAACCGGGAATTGATCGTGCAGGGGATCGGCAATATCGGTTCCGGGCTGATCGGCGGGTTGCCGGTGACTCAGGTCATCGTACGCAGTTCGGCCAACCAGCAGGCCGGCGCAAAAACCAAAGCGGCTACCGTCACTCATGGCGTACTGTTGCTGATCACGGTGTTGTTCATCCCGCAACTGCTCAACATGATGCCGTTGGCGAGCTTGGCGGCCATTCTCTTGGCAGTGGGGTACAAGCTGGCCAAGCCGGAGTCGGTGGCTCGCATGTATAAGGCGGGCCTGTATCACTTCATTCCCTACGTCGCAACGATTCTGGGGCTGGTGTTCACCGATCTGTTGATCGGTGTCGGCATCGGCATGGCGATCGCGCTGTTCTGCATCTTGCTGGAAAACTACAAAACGGCTTTGTATTTTCATGAAGAGCACCAAGGCAACAAGATCTTCATTCGCTTGTCGGAGAACGTCTCTTTTCTGAACAAAGCCAATATATTGCAGATCCTCGATCGTCTGCCCGACCATTCCGAAGTGGTCATCGATGCGACCGACTCGAGATACATCGATTACGACGTGTTCGAGATCATTCAGAACTTCAAGGCCGAGGCCAGGCGCAAGGGGATCACACTGGTGATCGAGAATCTTCGCGGGTATGGCAGTTTCGAACCGGTGAGCAATGCCTTGCCGCAGACTCGGGAAACGCAGAAATCCCTGACGCCCGCCAAGGTTCTCGAGCTATTAAAGCAGGGCAACAAACGGTTCGTTTATAATCTGAAGGCCAACCGAAACACGCTCGAGCAGGTCAATGTCACGCAGGAAGGGCAGTTTCCGATGGCGATCATTCTCAGCTGCATCGACTCCCGCACTTCCGTCGAGCTGATTTTCGATCAGGGGCTGGGCGATGTCTTCAGCACCCGGATTGCAGGCAATATCGTCAACGACGACATTCTCGGCTGCATGGAGTTTGCCTGTAAGCTTGCCGGGTCCAAACTGATCGTTGTGCTCGGCCATTCACATTGCGGCGCCATCAAAGGGGCGTGCAGCGATGTCAGGCTCGATCATTTGACGGGGCTGTTGGAAAAGATCAAGCCCGCCGTCGATTCGGTTCGTGCCCGTGAGCCAGCCGAGATCAGCCGGGATGCAAGTACTTTCGTCCAAAAAGTCGCCGAACGGAATGTGCAGATGGTGGTCGATTTAATCCGCGAACAGAGTCCGCTCCTCGAAGCGATGACCAAAAAAGGGGAGATCGGGATCGTCGGCGCTATGTATGATATCGAGACCGGGAAGGTGGAGTTTTGCTCGGACCAGGAATCAGGACATTGACTCATCATCGATCTCCGATCCCTGATCCCTGATATCTGTTTCCTGATCCGCGCTCACACGCTGATGAGGAAAGCGGCAGCTGAAGCAGCTGCCTTTGCCCGGTTGGCTTTCGATGTGCAGCAGCGCATCGTGGCGTGAAAGGACATGTTTGACGATTGCAAGCCCCAGTCCGGTTCCGCCCCCTTGGCGCGAGCGGTTGACGTCGACCCGGTAAAACCGTTCGGTCAACTGCGGCAAATGCGTCGGAGCGATCCCTTCGCCCTGGTCGATGACATCCAGTCGGGCGCCGTCACCCGCTTGATACCAGCGTACCCTGACTTCGGCATCGGCGGGCGAGTATTTGAGCGCATTGCTGATGAGGTTGGTGAAGGCGCTGCGCAGCTCATGACTGTTTCCGATCAGCGCCGCCTCCGATTCGATCGACAGATCGATAGTGTGATGGGTGCTGTCGATGAGTTCGTTCTCCCTGCAGACGCTTTCCAGCAACGCGGTCATATCGACCGGTTCCTGACTGCTCTGCTGCCGCGCGTTTTCCAGTTTGGTCAGCAGCAGCAGGTCGTCGATCAGATGCTGCATTCGGGTGGACTGTTCGTCCATGCGTTCCAGGGCGTTGGTCAGCGATGGGGGCAGTTCCGGATTGTCCTGCAGGGTCTCCAGATACCCTTTCAGTACGGTGAGCGGTGTCCGCAGTTCATGCGAGGCATTGGCGACAAAATCGCTGCGCATGCGTTCCATATGGCGGATTTGGGTGACATCCCGCGCGATCAGCAGCCGAAGACTGGCGCCGTAAGAGACGACTCGCAGTTCCAGGGCGATCGCGGCGTTGGTTGGCGCGGGAATGGATATGGTCTGATTGTCCTCGCTGCGTGCCAGATAATCGATGAATTCGGGATGACGCACGAGATTGCCGATATGCTTGCCGCGATCTCTCTTCTGCAGCCCGAGCAGATGACCGGCGGGCTTGTTGAACCAGTCGATCTCATTGTCCTCACCGAGCACCACCGTAGCATCGGGCAGAGCTGCTGTCGCTTTGCGGAAACGGTTGAGAATTTTGTTCCGGCGCTTTTTCTGTTGCTTGTTCTGCCGTTTGATCCGGTAAAGATGATCGTAGATGCGCGCCCATATGCCCTCGCAGGTATGCGGATGATCGCCCCCGACGTGCAGCCAACGTTCGAGGCGAGCGATTTCGTACAAATGCCTGGCGAGCAGCAGCGCGGCGAAAACGAGCAGGCTCGGCAGCACTGCCTCGAACAGCCAACCGATCAACAATATTGCCAAGAGCACCGATAACGACCATAACAGTTCCGCTCGCCAGGGTTTGTCGTACATCAAGGTTTATTGCAGGGAGAAGCGGTAGCCGAACCCGCGCACGGTTTGAATAAGTTGGTCGCGTTGGTGTTCGGCCAGTATCCTTCTGAGTCGGCGAATGTGGACGTCGACCGTGCGTTCCTCGATGAAGGTGCTGCGTCCCCAGACCTCGTCGAGCAACTGGCTGCGGCTATAGACTTTGTTCGGATGGGTCATGAAAAACGCCAACAGGCGAAACTCGGTGGGGCTGAGGGTGACCGGTTCTCGATCGATGCTCAGGTGGTGTTCCTCGGTGTCCAGAACGATGCCTTCCAGTTCAATCCGGTGTTCCTGCTCATGTTGACCGCTGCGGCGCAGCACCGCTCTGATTCGAGCGACCAACTCCCGCGGCGAAAACGGCTTGGCGACATAATCGTCTGCGCCCACTTCCAGGCCGCGCACCTTATCTTCTTCTTCGCCGCGTGCGGTAACGAGAATAATAGGCACAACCGCATGGCGCCGGTTTTTCCTCAAACGCCGTGCCCATTCGACACCGCTCATGCCGGGCAGCATCCAGTCGAGCAGAATCAGATCCGTCCGGTTGTGCTCCAATACGGTCTGGGCCTGGGCGGCGTCGGCCGCCTGCAGCACCGTAAAACCCGCCTGGCCCAAGGCCATGACCAGCATTTCGCGGATCGCTTCTTCGTCTTCGACAACCAGAATGGCGGCTTCGCTCATTGTGGCAAGGGAGGCATATTTTCTGGCTGCATGGTACGGTCCGAGCGGCCCGAGACCGCATCGAGTGCCCTGGGCGCCCACGAACAGCTTGTCAGTCGTTTCGTCATAGACTCTTCAATTATGAAAAAGCATCAAAAACGGACAACTTAATCGATCAATGTGACTGTTTGATGACAAGTTTTCGCCGGTGTGAATATCCGCTTCGTTTGGTTCGGGCAGCGCGTCCGTTTTGGATCGTTCATTCCGCTTTCACAAAGCGGAGGTGATCCTCGACGCAATCAACACGGATGGTGTCACCCGGCTCGAAGTGTCCGGCCAGGATATCCTGCGCCAGTGGGTTTTCCAACTGCTGCTGTATCGCCCGTTTCAACGGCCGCGCACCGTAGACCGGATCGAAGCCGGCTTCGCCCAGTTTGTCCAGCGCCGCTTCGCTGATCTCCAGCCGCATATCGCGCTCCTCCAGCCGCTGCTGCAGATAACGGATCTGTATCGCAGCGATGGCGCGGATCTGCTCGCGCACGAGCGGGTGGAACACCACCACCTCGTCGATGCGGTTGATGAACTCGGGCCGGAAATGGATGCCGACGATCTCCATCACCGCCGCTTTCATGATTTCATAGTTCTCTTCGCCGCTCAACTCCTGAATCCGGTCGGAACCGAGGTTGGAGGTCATGACGATCACCGTGTTGCGGAAGTCCACGGTGCGGCCGTGGCCGTCGGTCAAGCGCCCATCATCCAGTACCTGCAGCAGGACGTTGAAGACATCGGGATGCGCTTTTTCCACCTCGTCCATCAGAATGACCGAATAGGGTTTGCGCCGCACCGCCTCGGTCAGATAGCCGCCCTCTTCGTAGCCGACATAGCCCGGGGGGGCGCCGATCAGGCGGGCGACAGAGTGTCTTTCCATGAACTCGGACATGTCGATCCGCACCATTGCCTCTTCGGTGTCGAACAGGAATTCGGCCAGGGCCTTGCATAGCTCGGTCTTGCCGACACCGGTCGGGCCGAGAAACAGAAAAGAGCCGTTCGGCCGGTTCGGGTCCGCCAGGCCGGAGCGCGAACGCCGGATCGCATTGCTGACCGCCGTGATGGCTTCCTCCTGTCCGACAACGCGCTTGCCGAGAGATTCTTCCATGCGCAGCAGTTTGTCACGCTCGCCTTCGAGCATTTTGGTGACCGGGATGCCGGTCCATTTGGAGACCACTTCCGCGATCTCTTCCTCCGTCACCTTGTTGCGCAGCAGGGTCATCTTCTCCGTCTCGGCGCGGGCGGCCGCCTCCAGCTCTTTTTCCAGCTTCGGGATTTCGCCGTATTGCAGTTCCGACATACGGGTCAGGTCGCCTGCCCGGCGCGCGGTATCGAACTCCAGCCGCGCCTGTTCCAGCTGCTCCTTGATATGAGCGGCACTTTGCAATGAAGCTTTTTCAGCCTTCCAGATCTCCTCCAGGTCGGCGTACTCCTTTTCCAGGTCGGCGATTTCGGCTTCCAGTGCTTCCAGCCGTTTTTTCGAAGCCTCGTCGGTCTCTTTTTTCAACGCTTCGCGCTCGATCTTGAGCTGAATCAGACGGCGTTCCAGCCGGTCCATCTCTTCCGGCTTGGAATCCATCTCCATGCGGATGCGGCTGGCCGCCTCATCGACCAGATCGATCGCCTTGTCCGGCAGCTGCCGGTCGCTGATGTAGCGGTGTGACAGCGTTGCCGCCGCGACGATGGCGGGGTCGGTGATATCCACTCCGTGGTGTACTTCGTAGCGCTCTTTCAAGCCCCGAAGAATGGCGATCGTGTCCTCCACGGTCGGTTCGTCCACCAGCACTTTTTGAAAGCGGCGCTCGAGCGCTGCATCCTTTTCGATGTATTGCCTGTACTCATCCAGCGTGGTGGCGCCGACGCAGTGCAGCTCGCCGCGGGCGAGCGCTGGCTTAAGCATGTTGCCGGCGTCGATCGCGCCTTCCGCCTTGCCGGCGCCGACCATCGTGTGCAGTTCGTCGATGAACAGAATAACCTGCCCTTCCTGTTTGGCGATGTCATTGAGCACCGCTTTCAAGCGCTCTTCGAATTCGCCGCGGAATTTGGCGCCGGCGACTAAAGCGGCCATGTCCAGGGACAGCAGCCGTTTGTCCTTGATCCCTTCCGGCACCTCGCCGTTGACGATGCGCTGCGCGAGGCCTTCGACGATGGCGGTCTTGCCGACGCCCGGTTCGCCGATCAATACCGGGTTGTTCTTCGTGCGTCGCTGCAGGACCTGGATGGTGCGGCGGATTTCGTCGTCGCGGCCGATCACCGGGTCCAGTTTGCCCTGTTCGGCACGTTCGGTGAGGTCGATGGTATATTTTTGCAATGCCTGACGCTGCTCTTCCGCATTCTGGTCGTCGATGTTCTCGCCGCCTCTGAGCTGGTCGATCACCTGCTCGAGGACGCTGCGGGTAACGCCTGCATCTCGCAGTTGCTGCGCCAATGCACCTTTGCTTTCTATGGCTGCCAGCAAGAACAGTTCGCTGGATATGTAGCTGTCATTGCGTTTTTGCGCCAGTTTGTCGGTGAGGTTCAGAAGGCGCGACAACTCATTGGAAATTTGCACATCCCCGCCGACCCCTTGAACCGTCGGCAGCCGGTCCAGCGCCTCGCCCAACGAAGAGCGCAGCTGATTGATGTTGGCGCCGGCCTGCGCAAGCAGCGGCCGCACACTGCCGCCCTCCTGATCGAGCAGAGCGATCATCACATGCACCGGCTCGATGAACTGGTGGTCACGCCCCAACGCCAGACTTTGTGCATCGGCCAGCGCCATTTGAAATTTTGTTGTCAGTTTGTCGGTCCGCATGTTGTATCCTTTCTGTGGTTTGGATTGTTACCCGAGAATTGGGGTTCACTCCACAGCTTTTCAAGAGGCTCGAGTTATGAGTTACAATGGTTCCCGAGGTTGCGGGTCGGCTGGGTCAGCCTGCGTGGCGGGTAGAGTGGGTTAGGCGTGCAGGGCACGCCTCTTTCGATTCTAATGGGCCTTCATGCGCCGTAACCCAACGCCGGGCCGGTATTTTCCTCGTTCCCACGCTCCCGCGTTGGAATGCATACAGGCGCACCAATCATCGGGGCGGTAGGGGTTGCCATGCCGTGTTTTCATGGAATGTGGAATGAATAGGTCGGAACAAGAGAACGGGTGCGAGGATAAAAGCTCCGCCGCTAAAGCGCGCTCCCGCAAGAAAAGAAAAAAATGGTCACGCCGGCTGCTGAGAAGAGCAGCTCCCACACTGATCAAGAGCATCTACCTTGCAATCGTCCATACCAGCCGCAGCCAACGGGTGGTCGGCGCTGATCGTGCAGAACGGCTGCTCGCGGGCGGACGGCCGTTTCTGCCCTGCTACTGGCATCAGCAATCGTTATTTTGCATCAGTTATCTGCTCGAGCTCCAACGTCTCGGCCTGAATCTGGGCTTTCTGGTCAGCCCATCGGAGGACGGTGCAATCGGAGCCAAAGTGTTCGAGTCGGTGGGGGCGCGTGCAATACGCGGTTCATCGACCCGAACCGGCGCGCAGGCGCTGCGTGACATCTACCAGGCGGTCAAACAGGACGGGCTTTCCATCGCAACGACACCCGACGGACCGCGCGGCCCCGCATTTGAATTCAAACCGGGCTGGATCATGCTGGCTCAACTGACTGGCGCACCGTTGCTGCCGCTGGCTTTCGCCTGCGATCGTGCTTGGCGGTTCAACTCATGGGACCGGTTTTTCGTTCCGAAACCGTTTGCCCGTATCGTGATTGCCGTCGGCGAACCCAAACAGGTGCCGGTCCGGCTCACCTCCGAGGAGATGAAGGCGCTGCAGGAGGAGATGGCTGATCGGCTGAATGGTTTGGCTGAAACGGCCCGGGCTGCGTTGGGTGAGCAGTGAGACATGTGATGGAGACGCAGGCAGTCGGGCAATGATCGGCCCTGACCGATTGGCGGGCCCGTCTACACTTTCACTAAATGCCTGAATGCAAGACCTGACCCCTTCCTGACCCCTTCCTTTGACCCCTTCCTTGACCCTTCCTCATGACGGTGACGTTGGAGTTCCCAACGCAATGACGGCAAGGATCGTGGGATTGGTGGTGACTCGATGCCTGGGAGACGTTGGGGTTCGTTCCTTACCCCAACCTACGCGGGCTCTTTGGCCTTTAAACGCACCATCATGACGTATATACTGATGCATATACTTCCTGAAAAAGAGGGGTTCCCATGAGCAAGACCCGAGTTGCCAAGCTCTTCAAGAACGGTGCCAGTCAAGCGGTTCGGCTTCCGTCCGAATTCCGATTCGATGGTGATGAGGTCTACATTACCCGCGATGCCGCAACCGGCGACGTAGTGCTGTCCAGCCGTCCGGGGGCCAAAACATGGGGCGAGTTTTTTGAGCTGATGCGTTCCATTGACGTGCCTACGGATTTCATGGCCGAACGTCCGATGAACGTCCTGCCGCAAGAGCGTGATCTTTTCGCCGAAGACGCTTGATGAGAGTGCTTCACATGCTGGACACGGACACCGCCAGCTACATCATAAAGGGGCGTTCACCGGAGATCGAGGCGAAACTTGCGACGATTGAACCATCGATGATATGCATATCGGTCATTACGCACGCAGAGCTGATGTATGGATTGAAGCGCCTGCCGCTTGGCCACCGACTCCATATCGGTGTGCGCCAATTTCTCAAGATCCTCGCTATCTTGCCTTGGGATGTCGACGCGGCCGACTACTATGCCGAGATCCGCCACCAACTCGTGACGCCAACCCATTGGCGAAATGGACATGATGATCGCCGCCCATTCGCTGTCCGTCGGCGCCGTTTTGGTGACCAACAACACCCGCCACTTCGAGCGGGTCGAAGCCCCTCTGACCTTGGTCAACTGGAGCTGACTGAACAAGGCACTATGCGGATTAGGCGACCGGCGTTTCAAGGAGGGCGTTTCGCTGTTTGTGGTGGAAAAGCTGGGGCGTGCATTGTTTCGTTATGCGGTTATACTATCCATCGACTCCACTGGTTTGATCGTTAAACTAAAAAATCGACGAATCTATCATGAAAATAGTTCAAAATAGCGTTATCGTGTTGGCCTTGAGCCTGTTCGTTCTGAATGCAGGTGCAGCGACCCTGGTCGATATTCAACATCGAAAAGGGCTGTCGAAGATCTATACGGAAAAAGCCAAAGGCCGCATGGAACTACCGGGGAAAGACCAGTATCTGATCATCGACCGCGATCAAAAACAGCTCTTTCTCGTCAAGCCGTCGAAACAGGAGGTGCTCAACCTGAGCTTTTTTATGGGCCAGCTCGGCAACCCCTCCACAGGGCAGGTAAAAGGAACGGCGTTGATCCCTAAAGGGCCGGGGCCGGCCATCGCTGGCTACGAAACGGTCCGATTCGATTATGCGCCCGGCAACGTATTGTGCGGTTCGGTGTTTGTATCGAAACCGGCTCTGAAGGATGCTGACATGGAGTCTCTGTTTGCTCTGCTGCAGGAAGCGGCGTCGCAGCTGCACACCTTTTCGCAGCTATTCAAGGCGAAGGCCGATGTCTGCCAGGGCGCGGAGGAGCTGGCGGCCGTCAATCTCGCGCACCTCGGTCTGCCGATGCGGATTCTGGACAAGGATGGCGCGCCGTGGAGCGAGGTGACAGCGATAAACAAGGATGCCGAACTGCCGTCGGATGCCTTCGTCTATCCCAAGAACTATACAGTGAAAGATGTCGTGCGCATCCGCGAGCGGATTCAGGAGACGATTCAGCAGCATCTGCCGCAGATCGATCAACTGATCAAACAGCTGCAAAAGCCAACCGGCGCGGCGCCCACGACCGGCGGGCGGTAACTCGACCGTTCGGAGGACGCGCATCAGGTCCGGCGGGGTGGTGGAAACGGAGGATTCGGCGCACCGGATATTGCGGTCGGTGTTCGGCTACGAGCGCTTTCGCGGTGACCAGGAAGCGGTCATTCAGTGCGTGGCGGCGGGCGGCGATGCGCTGGTCCTGATGCCCACCGGCGGCGGCAAATCGCTTTGTTATCAGATTCCCACCCTGCTGCGTCCGGGCGTCGGCATCGTCGTATCGCCCTTGATCGCACTGATGCAGGATCAGGTGAGCGCTTTGCAGCTGCAGGGCGTGCGTGCGACCGCCATCAACTCATCGGTGCCGATGGATGAAGCGCGGCAGCGTGAAGAGGGGATGCGTCAGGGTCGTTATGACCTCGTCTACGTCGCCCCAGAACGACTGATGACCGGGCGCTTTCTCAACCTGCTGGGGCAGACGGCGCTGGCGCTGTTTGCGATCGATGAGGCCCATTGCGTCTCGCAATGGGGGCACGATTTCCGTCCGGAATACATTCAGCTGGCGGCGCTGACGGAGCGTTTTCCGGGAACGCCGCGCATCGCTTTGACCGCGACAGCGGATGCGCCGACACGGCAGGAGATCATCGACCGATTGGGATTGGGGGCGGCACCGGTCTTCTGCTCCAGCTTCGATCGGCCGAACATTCGCTATCGCGTGCTGCCGAAAAACAGTGCCCGTCAGCAGTTGCTGCATTTCATTCGCGAAGAACACCAGGACGAGGCCGGGATCGTCTACTGCCTGTCACGCAAGCGCGTCGAAGAGACGGCGGCTTTTCTCGACAGCAGCGGTTGCCGCGCGCTTCCTTATCATGCCGGATTGGCCTCCGAGCAGCGTGAGCGGCACCAAGAGCGGTTTTTACGGGAAGAAAAGATCGTCATCGTTGCAACCATAGCCTTCGGTATGGGGATCGACAAGCCAGACGTACGCTTCGTCGCTCATCTGGATATGCCCAAAAGCCTGGAGGCCTACTATCAGGAGACCGGTCGGGCCGGGCGTGACGGTTTGCCGGCTGATGCTTGGATGACCTACGGCATCGCCGATGTCGTCATGCTGCGCCAGCTGATGGCCGATTCCAGGGCGGAAGAGCGGATCAGGCGGATCGAAGGGCACAAGCTGGAAGCGATGCTGGGCTACTGTGAAACCACGCAGTGCCGCCGGCAGGTGCTGCTCGGCTATTTCGGTGAGGAGCGAGCCGAACCCTGCGGCAACTGCGACACTTGTTTGACGCCGGTGGAAACATGGGACGGCGCCGAGGCCGCGCAAAAAGTGATGTCGTGTGTTTACCGCACCGGCCAGCGCTTCGGCGTCAATTATCTGATCGACGTATTGCAAGGGAAAGCGACCGAGCGCATCAAGCGATTCGGCCATGATCGGGTGAGTACCTTCGGGATCGGGCGCGATATCGATGCGGCACGGTGGCGCTCGGTTTTTCGTCAACTGGTCGCCGCCGGCCTCTTGACCGTCGAAATGGCAGGGCATGGCGGCTTGCAGCTGACCGAAAAAAGCCGGTCGGTATTGCGCGGCGAGCGGCCGGTTCGTTTTCGAAAAGACCCGGAGAAAACTGCACGGCTGCGGGCCCGGTCAGGTTCGGCCGGTCCGGGGATCGATCTGCAGGACGACGATGCCAAAGCGCTGTGGGATTCCCTGCGGACGCTGCGTCGTACTCTGGCGCAGGAGCAGGAGGTGCCGCCCTATGTCATTTTTCATGACGCCACGCTGCAGGAGATCGTCCGCTACCGGCCGTGCAGCGGAGCAGAGTTGATGCAGATGTCGGGGATCGGTCAGATGAAGCTCGACCGCTATGGCGATGCGATCCTCGAGTTGCTTCAGCAGCACCAGGCCGAGCGGGGGCGGCCGGACGATCTTCCGCCGCTTCCCGATGCCGGGACGTTGCGAGCGGCTATGCCGGTTGATACAGGCGTGACCGACACGGTTGCTCTGACTTTGGAACTGGCGAAACAGGGACAGCCACCCGAGGAGATTGCAGTCCATCGCGGTCTGAAGTCCTCCACCATCTACTCCCACCTGGCGAAAGCCATCGAGGTGGGTGATCTGGATACGACTCAAGTGGTTGATTTGCCGAATGTCGAGATCCAAACCATCGAAGCGGCTTTCCACAAGCTGGATACGGAATCTCCGTTTACGCTCAAGCCGGTGTTCGATGCCTTGGGAGAGCAATACAGCTATGGGGTGCTGCGCTGTGTTCGTGCCGGAATGATCGTGCGGGGTGATTTTCCACCAGGCCGGGAGGCGTCCGGGAACAGGGATAAGAGCGGGGGCACACCGGGTAACAGCGGCCAGGCGTGACATCCAACCGTTTGATGAAGCGTGGCAGCACCGGCAACGACGAGTTTTTCGGTCGCCGTCGATGACTCAGAGCAATACCCTATCTGACCGGACGACAAACCGTTCCTCGATGGATGGTGCCGCGCCGGGCAAACGGGTAGGGAAAGGGAGGCGAGCGCCTCACTCATCTCAAAGCATTGCGTGTTTTCGCTGGCTGCAGAAGTATCAGTACAGCGGCCGGGATCAGCACCAGAGTAGCGATCATGCCGAACAACAGCCCTGCGGCCAAGGCCACGGCCATCGGAACGAGAAACTGGGCCTGTGCACTGGACTCGAACAACAGCGGCAGCAGCCCCGCGAAGGTGGTCAGGAAAGCGAGCAGGATCGGGCGAAATCGTATCAGGCACGCTGTCCGGATGAGGTCGGGCGGTTCCAGGATTTCCGCACCGGACTCGAGCCTGCGGACCGTGTGGAGCAGCACCAGGCCGTCGTTCACCACTACACCGCTGGCAGCGAGCATTCCCACCAGGGATTCCATCGACAGCGCCAGCCCCCCGAGCCAGTGGGCGAAAATGCCCCCGCACCAGGCGACCGGCACTGCGAACAGGAACACCCAGGGCACCCGGTAGGAGGAAAACGAAACAGCGATGAGGGCGTAGATGACGACCAGCGCCAGCCCGGCGTTGCGGATAAAGGCCAGCAGCACCGCTTCCTGATCTTTCCGGGCCCGGCCGGCCTCGATGCGCAGGTCGGGGAAAAGCCGCTCCAATTCGATCAGATAGCCTTGTTCGAGTTGCTTATAAAGGGCATTGGCGTCCACTTTCTCCGGCTCCACGCGTGCCCGAACCCGCACGATACGCTGCCGGTCTTGACGCACCAGACTGGCCGGGCCCGGCATGAACCGAATGCTGGCCAGGGTATCCAGCGGAGCCATGTCGCCGCCCGGCAGCCGGATCGGCAGATCGCGCAGATGGGCGAGCGACCGTCGCTCCTTCAGGGGCAGGCGCACAACGACGCGTACCTCTTCCCGGCCCCGTTGCATCCGGTAGACCTCTTCGCCATGAAAGGCTCGGCGCGTCTGCCGGGCAAGATCCTTCGACGTCAGCCCCAGATGCCGGGCTCTCGGTTTGAGGGCGAGGTACAGTTCGGGCTTGCCTTCGGTGGTGGTATCTTCGACATCGAAGACGCCGGGATATGCCGAAAGCCGTTGTTTCAGCGCATCGACCGCCGCCGCCAGCACCGCCGGATCGGGGGCGCCCAGGGTGTATTCGATGTCGTGGGATTCGTCACCCTGGCGGTAGCTGAAATTCAGCCTGGCGCGGCCTACGTCACCGATCCGTTTGCGCCACTTCCGCGCCAGATCGGCCACGGCGAGCCGCTGGCGGGCTTCGGGAGCGAGCTCGATCCAGAACCCGGCCCAGTGCTCGAACACCAAGGTCTCGACCCCGGAGATGATGTCACCCACGTCCTCCGGCTGACGGGCGTTGATCTCGTCCTGCAGCACCAGGTAGGCGCGCTCCACCCGCTCTGCCAGAGCCCGCGTTTCGGTGAACGGAGCACCTGCCGGTACGTTCAGGGACACCGCCACGGTATCCTTTGTTACCTCGGCCTGCAGCGACAGCCGCACATGTCCGCTCTGAACCAAAGCCCCGGCAATCAGGCAGCCGGACAGAAACAGTGCCATCGTGATGAAAGGCTGCCGCAGCGCGCCGGCGAGCAGCGGTACGTAGAGATGCGCAGCTGCTTGCTCCAAGCCCTGGTTGAGCCAGCGCCGCACGCCGTCCAGCCGTCCCCCGGATGCCGCCGCGGCACCGGCGGCAAGATGGGCGGGCAGGATGAGCAGGGTCTCCACGAGGGAGAAGCAAAGCGCCAGAACCATCACCGCACAGATCGGGCCCATCATGGCCCCGGCCCATCCCGGCAGAAACAATCCGGGCAAAAACGCCACCGCCGTGGTCACGACCGCCAGGGTGACGGGCCCGGCCACATGGCCGACGGCGAGCATGACGGGTGTCGGGTCTGGAGCTCGATCGCGAACCGATTGTTGAAATAAACGGCTGGCTCCCTTTCCATTCGAGGGGGGCTGTTGCTGCAACGGCCTGCCGAATGCGGAAGCGGACAAGTCGTCAACCGTTGTCGCTGCCTGCCCGCTGCCTGCGACACTCCTGTTCTCGGCCTGTTCCTTGTGCACGCTCTCCCCAACAATGATGGCATCGTCCACCAGAATGCCGATGGCCAGAACGAACCCGAACAGGGAGAGCATGTTCAGGGAAAGGCCCAGGAGGGCCATGCCGGCCAATGCACCCAGCATCGCGACCAAGACGCCGATGCCGGCCCACCAGGCCACCCGCACGCCAAGGAACAACGCCAGCGTCAGGAACACCAGCGCGAAGCCCATCAGTCCATTCTCCATCAGCGTGCCCATCCGTTCGCTGAACGCCTGGGAATCGTCCCACCAGGTGATCAAATGCAGTCCTTCAGGCAGCCGCTGGGCCATTTCGGCGACGTACTGTTTCACCCGTCGGGCGACCGCCACGTCATCGTAGCGGGCATAGACCTCCCAGCCTTGCGCCGGCAAGCCGTTGTGGCGCCAATCGAACCAGCGCTCGGCCAGACCGTCACGGATCTCCGCAAAATCACCGAGCGTAAGTCGTGATCCATCGGCACGGCTCAGCAGCACCCGGCCCGCCAACGCCTCCCGGTCCAGCGCCAGTGCCTTGACCCGCAGCCGCATCTCTCCATCGGGCGCCTTGACCATGCCGCCCGGCAAGTTCAAGGACGCGCCGCGCACCGCGTCGGCGACCTCGGCCAAGGTCATGCGGTGGCGCCGCAGCTGCTCGCCGGGAATCTGAATGGACACTTCATAAGGCACTTCACCGTAGTTGACCACCTTATCCACGCCGGGGATCCGCGCCAGCTCCGCCTGCACCCGGTCCCCCAGACGCTTCAGCGTCATCACGTCGGCAGGACCGTACAACGCCACCCAGATGACGCCGTCATCCCCTTCTTTCAGGGCCTCCTCCACTTCAATGCGTTCCAAGTCATCGGGCAGATGGGGAATGTTGCCGATGCGCATACGTATTGCGCTCATCAATGCCCCGACATCGTCTCCTCGGCGCACCTGTACCACGATGTGACAGCGGTCCTCCAGGCGCCAATCCGGACCCGCTTCCGTATCGATCCGTTCCACACCTTCCAGATCGTGGATGGCCTCCTCGATGGGAATGCACACCTGCTCTTCGATCTCCACAGGGCTGGCGCCGGGGTAGTGTGCGTCGATCTGAATGCGATGCGGACTGAAGCGGGGAAAAACCTCCTGCTCCACGCTCGCCAGCGCGATCAACCCGCCGACAACGATCAGCAGCATCAGTAGATTGGCCGCCACGGTGTTTCCGGCGAACCAGGTGATGACCTTCACCGGGTCACCCTTGGCTAGCGTTGGACACGGTATATCCTGTTTTTCATGGCTCTTGTGCGCGTTGAGCGGCTGGAAGCAACTCGATTCGGTGTTCCGATTTGCCCACCTTCAAAGGGGTTGCCCTCCCTTCAACCCAAGCGGCATGCTGATCCCGATAGTGTGGTGAAAGAGGGTGACCGGATTGACCCCCGGGCATATGCAGAATCGCCCGATCCTCTTCTCCAGGGCTCACTACCAGCCGTTCCGTAGCCCCGCCGCCGCCGCCGGCCACACGCACGCACTCGGCGCAGCCGGGCAACACGATCGCCGGCATATCGAGCCAACGCACCAGGAACGGCAGGGCGGCCGACAGCGGATGAGCGATTCGTTCGGCGCCGACGCTCCGTCCCCAACTCAGATCTTCAATGGCATTGAGCCCTTGTTCTTCGAGCACGTGCTGCGCACTCTCCGCCAACATGGAAATGAGAAAATCCTGCCAGGATGGGTAACGAACGGGGTCGGGTAGCAGGTCGGCAGGGCGCGATGCGAGCAATTGTTGCACTGCTGTGTCGGCGAGGCTCCAGCGATAATCGAACTTCGAACCAAGACGACCGCAGGAAGAGATCAGCGGTGACAAAATTCGGTCGAGGAGGCGTCGGCGAAACTCCACGATCAGAGGCAAACCTGAAGAGCCGGGTTCGGCGCGTCCATCCCAGGATTGTATATAACGTAGCAGCGCCTTGCGTTCCGAATGACGTTCCACGGGAGCACGCTTCAGAGTGTCCATCGCCAGATCGCGGTAGTAGCGGTAGAATCCCGCCCGCGTATCGAGCTGCAGCGACAGCATGTCGCCTTCATCGACACCGCTTGCTTCAGCGAGCCTCTCGCTGATCCGAAAAGCCCGATAGCCGGGGGCTGAATCGTGAGCCAAGGCCCGATCGGCGGCGTTCATCGGTTGATTGGCATTGATCAACACGCCCGATGGGAGATTGAAGAGCCGCGGGGTCTCCTCCATTCCGATATAACCGTCCCAGCCGCACCGGCCGTCGCCCCAGGCGCAAGCAGCAAGCCCGTCACTGCCGTAACGCCGTGGCAGCCGTCCGGTCAGCGTCCAGCCGATGTTGCCCTGGCTGTCAGCCAAAAGAACATTGAGAGTGGGCGCGCCCGCGTGGCTGAACAGCGGGATGGCTTCTTCCACCGAAAAGATGCGGTCGAAATCAAGATGATTCAGATTGACCGCCTCGGGATCGAGCGCCGTCCAACGCACGGCGACCGGTTTGCCGACCAGCGATTCGGCAAGCACCGGGCCCCATTGTGTCGTCCGTACGATGAAGCGGATGTCCGCTTGCCCGCGCACTTTGATGGTCTCGATACGCCGACCGAAAGTGCGCCAGCCATCAGGCGTGCGGTAAGCTTCAGGACGATCCGGATCGACATCGAGAAGGACCAGGTCGGCCACATCCACGCCGGTGCCGGTGTAACCCCAAGCGACGTGGCCATTGCTCCCGGCAATGAGGGCAGGTACACCCGGCAGAAACAGTCCATAGAGCTGTGCATCGCCATAATGCAGCTCAGCGCGATACCAGAGGTTCGGCACACTCAGATCGAGATGCATGTCGTTCGCCAGGATGGCGCGTCCCGTGCGGGTCTTGGTGGGTCCAACCACCCAAGCATTCGAGCCGCTCGGAGGGGGCGGATTGGCAACCAGGCCCGATGGCTGCTCCGAACATTGCAGAAGCCTCTCGAGCTTTTCGATCGGCAGTGGCCGGTCCGATCCAATGCCAGTGAGACGCTGGAGAAAGTGGTCACTGCGGGGCATAAGAAAGGCGCTGACCTCAGAGGGCAGCGCGGCCCTCATGAGAGTCGCCGCACGCTCCTTGCCTTCGACGTAACCGTTCCAATTCATCACCACGGCCATATTCAACACGACCAGCAGGCTGTCTTCGGGCCGCCAGGGTTTGGGGCTGTACCCTAGCACCAGGAATTCGAACGGCAATACATTGAATTCGTCCATCGCTCGGTTGACGCCCGCGCTGTACGCCTTCAGCACGTCGCGTTGCTCCTCCGGCAGGCGTGCGTAGACATCGGATGCCAGACGGGAAAACCCCATGGTACGGTGCCAGCGGTCGCTATCCACCAGACTCGGCCCGATGATTTCCGCGAGACGTCCTGCTGTGCTGCGCCGCAGCAGGTCCATCTGAAACAGACGGTCGCGCGCCGTCACGAATCCCAGAATTCGGAATGCGTCTTCACGGGTCTCGGCCCGGATGCGAGGAATGCCCAATTGGTCGAACTCCACCACTGCGGGCGCGCCAAGACCATCCATTCGGAATTTCCCATCCAACGCTGGAAGAGACGCCGAAAGCAGGAGGAAGGTCACGACTACGGCAACGCCAGCCATTACCGCAAGACCAACGCAAATCCGCATCACCCACCGAAGCGATGGCCTCCCCCATAGACCGAGCCTCCATTTTGCATTCGGCGCCACGCTATTCCCCAAACCCGGCAACTTGCCGTAGAAACCGCTTGGTTCCGGTCGTAAGCCGATCCGCCATCAAAAAATAGGCAAAGACGATAATGCGTTTCACGCCAAACGCGAACAAGGAAAAACGGCTGATGTCGAATGCTTTTTCTATGCCGGTCGTCAGTTTCCGCGCCTCGACGTCGGATAGACTCAAGGGTGGCAGCAGCCGGCAAAAAAACTGCAGGACGTGCCCTTTAGAAACACATAAGCGAGAGATCAGCAATTCGGATACGGTTTTGCCAAACAGCGAGAGTGGAAATTTCTCCATATCGAGCATCAGGTGCAGATGAAGTCCTTCACCTCGTATCTCCTTCAACAGCGGAGACCGTTCAGCAATTCCGCTCAAACCGGACTTCAACAGATCCCCAACGAAGCCAACGCGCTCTTCGATATTCGCCGCAATTGCATGCGTCAATCCATTTAATGCGATGTGTGCCCCCAATTGATTGCGGAACAGAACCTCATAGCGTGCGACCAGCTCCGCATTGACGCGCATGGCTCGCTGATACATTCCACTGGAAATCAACGCGGTGGAGATCGGGAACGTCATATCGCTCAGCCCCTTGGAGAGGGTTACGATATCAGGTTTATACCGGCTGTGATCGAAACTGAGAAACGCCCCGGTCCTGAACATCCCATTTAAAATTTCATCGATCCCTACAAAGTAACCGTACTCTTCTTTATGCTTGAAAATGATTTGCAGGAGTTCGGGGGATACCCGCTCCAACTCGCCCCCCCGCATGGCTTCGAACCACACCAGGGCAACCTTGCCGGACTGCAATTCCTCAAATAGCGCGTTTTCGGCGTTCTCCGAAAAAATATCCAGGTAGACAACATCCCGGTAAAACGGTTCGAACGGTTTTCTCAGTGACTCTTTTTCGGATCCATTGAGTGAGATCAGTGTATTACCGGCATAATTACCCTTGAAGACAAGGATTCTGCTTTTATCCGAATTGGCAAGCACCGCCAACGTGATGGCAATCTCCACGGCATAGGCACCGCTTACCGCCGGGAAAGCGTAATTCAGCCCTGTCAAGGCGCATAACTCTTTGCCAAGTTCGCGCCAGTAATCCTGGGCCGGGTCGTGGGCTTCCAGCACTTCGCCTGCAATATCGTCCGGGTTGTATCCTCGCAAATTGCTGCCCGCGCCGCCGATGCAATCGATCAGGCCGATTTCTTTATCATGAGGGTCCTTGACGGTAATCCGGGAACCTTTTGCTCTTACGATGTCCAGACCGAGTTTTGCGGCCTGATATACCAATGGCGAGAGTGGGTTGACATAGATGCGGAATGCTGCGATTCGCGCGTCCGGATTGCTCTCGATTTCTCAAAGCCGCGAACAAATATCGGGGGCCACACCCAGCTTTCTTAGAAGCCCGTCCCGCACGATCGATGTCGCCAGGCTATTGCCGCCATAGGTGGAAGAGTGCAGAAAGTAGGTGTCGACCGTGCGCCACGCCTTGTAAACATCGTCGACTATCGAAAAGGCGCCGAACGGAACCTGATGATCGGTGAGCGCCTCCCCCCAAATGACAATATCGGGCGCAGCGTGCGGAGTCCTAAAGGCCGATTTGATCAGACTGTCGGATCCATGCGAGGTATCGATGGCCACGATCGTGTTTTTCTGTTCGCAACGTTTTTGGATGTCGCTCAGAGAAACGATGGAACGCTTGCCGGACAAACACACGACCACAGCGCAAATCGATGCTCCCGCTTTTTCCAAATGCTCGAACAAATCGGGGAGTCGCTATTTTTGC
>DEII01000175.1 GCA_002352385.1 Methylococcaceae bacterium UBA2778
ATTTTCATTCAGGCACTATTTAACGAAAATGATCGGGAAATCTGGCCAATCAAGCTTGGCCGCAGTAGATCAGTCTGTTCTCGGACAGCCTCCTAGGTTCCTGCTTACTCTTCGATCACTTCGAAATCGTGAGTGATCTCCACCGCTTTGCCGAGCATTATAGACGCCGAGCAGTACTTCTCAGCGGAAAGCCGAACAGCACGCTGAACCGCAGACTCTTTCAAGCCCCGGCCTGTGACCACGAAATGAAGATGGATCTTGCTGAACACCTTTGGGACCGAAGCCACGCGGTCGGCATCGACCAACACCTCACAATCGCTGACCGGATGGCGCCCTTTTTGCAAAATATGCACGACGTCGAAGGCACTGCATCCCCCAACTCCCAGCAGCAGCATCTCCATCGGACGTACGCCCGTGTTTCTCCCGCCGCTCTCGGGCGGACCGTCCATCACGACCGAATGACCACTGCCGGATTTCCCAACGAACTGAGCGTGATCGATCCATTTTATACGTGCTTTCATAATTGTTTCACCCGGTTAGAAAAAAATCGGAAGCTCGACGCACCGTCTATTTGCATGGCCATAGCAAAGACTTACAATTCCGGTCAGGCTGCTACACTTAGTGATATCCGTTCACGGTTGTCGGTTTACGGTTCTTCAATAGGTGTCGTCTATCGTGAGATATATGCCTGAGTTCTTGGTCTACGACAGAACCGGGCCGGTTGCCAGGTTTATAACTCAGACCTACTGTTAACCGCTGACCGTGAACAATTGCAGTCAGTGATTGTACAAACAATAGTCCCCCGTACGTATCATGCCCATACCTGACCGCCCCAAACAAGAAAATAAGGCGATGGAACAGTTTCTCCATTACTGCCACAAAAAGCGGTATCCAGAAAAATGCGATATCATTCAGCCTGGCGAAAAAGCCGATACGCTCTACTATATCATCGAGGGTTCGGTATCCATTATCATGCAGGCGCCGGATGGGCAAAAAATCGTCCTGGCCTACATAAACCGTGACCAATTCATCGGCGAAGCCGGTGTGTTCATCGGGGGCGGTACGCACAACGTCACGATTACCACACGAATACCCTGCCATCTCGCAGAAATTAGCTATACTCGCCTCCATCAGGCTTTGCAGAACCAGCTGGCCGATCACGCAACCGACATTCTTTATTCATTGGGCCAACAGCTCTCCAACCGACTGCTGCAAACCAGCCGCAAAGTCGGCCATCTGGCCTTCCTGGACGTCGCCGGCCGGGTTGCCAAAACCTTGGTCGACCTGGCCAAGGAACCCGACGCCATAACCCATCCCGACGGCATGCAGATTCGCATCACCCGTCAGGAAATCGGACGCATCGTCGGCTGTTCCCGGGAAATGGCCGGGCGTGTTCTGAAAACCCTGCAGGAGGAAGGATTGATACACGCCAAAGGAAAAACGATTGTCGTTTATGGCACGCGGTAGCATCGCTTGACCAGCAAGGGCGAAGACGCCAACCCGATAATGCTGTTGAATTAAGATCGCGTGCTCCTTCTCCCTCCGGGAGAAGGTTGGGATGAGGGCATCTAAATGGCTGAGTTCCTTTGTTTATTCCCGCCTCACCCAACCCTCTCCCGCTGGAGAGGGTTCAAGTCAACAGCATTGAGACGCAAACCCGGCAGCGGCGATCAAGCAAATAGCGCCCGCAACGCTTCTCCCGGCTGCTCCGCTCTCATAAACGCTTCCCCGACGAGGAATGCATGCACACCGTTCTCCCGCATCAGGGCGACATCCTCCCGTGTGTGAATGGCGCTTTCGGTCACGACGAGTCGATCCGAAGGAATGCGATCGAGTAGATCCAGGGTAGTCTGCAGGCTCGTTTCGAACGTACGCAAATTGCGGTTGTTGATGCCGACCAGCGGCACATCCAATGCCAGGCAATGCTCGAGTTCCCCGGCATCATGCACCTCGACCAGAACGTCCATGCCCAATTCCTTCGCCAGCTGGGCCAGTTCCCGCATCCTGTCATCCTCCAGCGCAGCAACGATCAGCAGAATGCAATCGGCTTCGATGGCCCGGGCTTCGTACACCTGATAGGGATCGATGATGAAATCTTTGCGCAGAACCGGCAGCGGACAGGCGGCGCGCGCCAACTGCAGATTGGCTTCCGCCCCCTGAAAAAAATCGTGATCGGTCAACACCGACAGACAGGTGGCCCCACCCTCGGCGTAGCTCAGCGCAATCTCCACCGGCTTGAAATCCTCGCGTATCACGCCTCGACTGGGAGAGGCCTTCTTGATTTCGGCGATCACCGCCGGCTTTCCCGTCTCGACTCGACGACGCAATGCCTGATAAAACCCCCTTGGCGAGGAAGCCTCTTGCATATGCTCTTGCAACAACTCAAGGGGAGCGCGCTGACTGCGCTGCTGAATCTCTTCCGCTTTACGGGCAAGAATCTTTCGCAGTATGTCCGGAGGATTGTGCGTCATAGTTCTATTCGATCGGGAAAAAGAGCGGCTGAGCTCGATCAAGGCCTCGAATTTGCCCCGCGCCGAACCGTTTTCGATCACGGCTGCCGCCCGTCGGATACCCTGCTCCAGGCTCTCTTCCAGGTCGGCCGCATAGATCGCCGCACCGGCATTGAGCGTGACGATATCGCGTGCAGGCCCCGGCCGATTGTCCAGTACGCTGCGGACGATGTCGAGACTGACCCCCGGGTCGTCGGCTTGCAGCGTCTCGAGCGACGCACGCTCGAAACCAAACTGCTCCGGCGTGATCGTATAAACATCGATCCTGCCGAGATGCAGCTCGGCAACGCGGGTCGGCGCACCGATGCTGATTTCATCCAGCCCGTCCTCGGCATGGACCACGAGCACATGTTCGCTGCCCAGTTGGTGCAGCACATGGGCCAGCGGTTCCACCCACGCCTCGGCAAACACGCCGAGCAATTGATTGGGTGCTCCGGCCGGGTTGGACAAAGGGCCGAGAAGGTTGAACAGGGTCCGGACACCCAGCTCCCGCCGGGGCCCAATGGCATGCTTCATAGCGCCGTGGTGCTGCGGTGCAAACAGGAAACCGACACCGATCCGCTCGATGCAGTCAGCAACCTGCTGCGGCGTCAGCATCAAATTGACGCCCGCAGCTTCGAGCACGTCGGCACTGCCGCAGCGGCTCGAAACCGAGCGATTGCCATGTTTGGCCACTTGGCCGCCAGCAGCTGCAACGACGAATGCAGCCGCCGTGGAAATGTTGAACGTGCCGCAGGCATCGCCGCCGGTACCGCAGGTGTCGATCAGGTGAGCTCCCTCGACCTCGACGCTCCGGGCCAGCTCGCGCATCACCTCGGCGGCGGCCGCGATTTCGTCGACCGTCTCGCCTTTGATGCGCAGCGCAACAAGAAAAGCCCCGATTTGGGCCGGCGTTGCCTCACCGCTCATGATCGCATGCATCGCATCACGCATCGCGTCCGCTGACAGACTGCGCCCTTCGGCCAGGGTTTTTAAGGCGGATTGCATATCCATGAGGCTAACCCTTCAAAAAATTTCTGAGCAAATCGTGCCCATGAGCGGTGAGAATCGATTCGGGGTGAAACTGGACCCCTTCGATCGCCAACTGTTTGTGCCGGATGCCCATGATCTCCTCGAAATGACCGGCCTCGTCATTGGTCCATGCGGTGATCTCGAGGCAGTCAGGCAGGCTCTCGCGCTCGATGACCAGCGAATGGTAGCGAGTTGCCTCGAAGGGATTGCTGAGTCCCGCAAAGACGCCTTGGTGACTGTGATGCACCATCGAGGTCTTGCCGTGCATGATCCGTTTGGCATGTACGATATGACCGCCGAAGGCATAACCAATGGCCTGGTGGCCGAGACAGACACCGAGAATGGGGCACCGTCCCTGAAGCTGATGAATGACTTCGACCGAAATCCCTGCCTCACGCGGCGTGCACGGCCCGGGCGATATGACGATCCGCTCCGGATTCAGCCGCTTTATATCATCGATCGTGACCTGATCGTTGCGCACGACTTCGACATCCGCGCCCAGTTCACCCAGGTATTGCACCAGGTTGTAGGTGAAGGAATCGTAATTGTCGATCATCACGACTTTCGTGCTGCTCATCAGGGCACTTCCCGTTCAAGACCCGCTTCTGCCATCGCCACTGCACGAAAAATCGCGCGGCCTTTGTCCATGGTCTCTTCCCACTCGCTGCGCGGCACCGAATCGTAGACGATGCCGGCGCCCGCTTGTATGTGCAACACCCGATCCTTGATGACCGCCGTGCGAATGGCAATGGCGGTATCCAGATTGCCGGACCAGGCGATATAGCCGACCGCACCGGAATAGATCCCGCGTTTGACCGGTTCCAGCTCATCGATGATCTCCATCGCACGAATTTTCGGCGCACCGCTCACGGTCCCGGCCGGAAAGGTTGCCGCCAGCACATCGAACGCGTTCTTTCCCTGCTGCAGTCGGCCGGTCACATTCGAGACGATATGCATCACGTGCGAATAACGTTCGATGATCATCTTGTCGGTCAAGTGTACACTGCCGGTTTCAGCAACCCGACCGGCGTCATTGCGGCCAAGATCGATCAGCATCAAATGTTCTGCACACTCTTTCGGATCGGCCAGCAACTCCTTCTCCAAAGCCTTGTCCTCCTCACGGTCTCTGCCGCGCGGGCGCGTTCCGGCAATCGGACGCACCGTGACGATGCCATCCTCCAGGCGCACCAGAATCTCCGGGGAGGAGCCGACGATATGGAAGTCCCCCAGGTTGAGATGATACATGTACGGAGACGGATTCAGACAGCGCAACGCCCGATAAAGATCCAGCGGAGTCGCCCGGTAGGGAATGGAAAGCCGCTGCGACAGAACGACCTGCATCACGTCGCCGGCAACGATGTACTCCTTGATCCGGCGCACGCCTGCTTCGAAACCCTCCTGTGTGAACCCCGAGACGAAATCTGCTTCCCCGATTACCCTGGGGCTGCAGCTACGGGGCTCGGCTTTACCGCTGCGCAGTGCAGCGGTCAACTCATCCAGGCGCTCCTGCGCCCGGGCGTAGGCGTGATCCACTTCGGGATTCGCGTGCGTCAGCAGAAACAGTTTCCCGCTCAGGTTGTCGAACACCAGGATATCCTCTGAAACCATCAGCAGAATATCGGGGCAACCCAATGGATCCTCTTTGCCCTTCCCCCGCAGGCGCGGCTCGATATAACCGATGGTTTCATATCCGAAATAGCCCACGAGCCCACCGTTGAAACGCGGCAGCCCGGGCATATCCGGCACTTTGTAACGCGCAGCAAACCGTTCGATCCAGTGCAATGGATTGTCCGCCGAAGCCGTTTCGATCACGCTACCGTCCTGTTCGACCGCAATCCGGCTTCCGGTGACCTTGACGACGGTCCTGCAGGGCAGGCCGATAATCGAATAGCGCCCCCACTGCTCACCGCCGTGTACAGATTCGAACAGGTAAGAATAAGTACCGTCGGCCAGTTTCAGATAGGCACTCAAGGGCGTATCCAAGTCGGCCAGCACCTCTCGCACGATTGGAATCCGGTTATAGCCTTGCCGGGAAAGCTGTTTGAATGTTTCAGGTGTCATCAATCGACGTATCACAGCAGTGGGTTCGAGCCGGGCGCTTGGTCACGCCCTCATCGAGCAGGCGTGGCCGGCCCTAAAGCCGCCCAATTTTACATGAATGATCGGCTTTTTTTATAGCCGACGATCGGTCGAAGATCGGGTTCGCGCAACGCAACTCGACATTGGCACATTCGACCTTCGCCCATCAGTCCAGCAGGTGGGATACCAGACCATCGGCCAGTTTCGGCTCGAACCAGGTCGATTTGGGCGGCATCACTTCGCCGGCATCGGCCACGGCCATCAGGTCGGCCAGAGAAGTCGGGAACAGCGCGAAGGCGACGGCCATCCCGCCGGAGTCGACCCGTCGCTCCAACTCTGCCAGCCCACGAATACCGCCGACAAAATCGATGCGTTTGTCGCGGCGTGGATCGCTGATGCCGAGAACAGAATCGATCAGATTTTCGGCCAAAAGGCTGACGTCCAGCCGCGCCACAGGATCGTCCACCGGCACCTGCCCCGGCTTGATCACGAGGTGATACCACTGCCCCGGCAGGTACATCCCAAACTCACCATGTGCCGCCGGCTTTACCCGTGCGCCTGAAGGCTCGACGATAAACGCCGCTTCGACAGCGGTCAGAAACTCATCCACGGAGCGGCCGTTAAGATCCGCCACCACACGATTGTAATCGAGGATCTGCATCTGGTTGTCGGGAAAGATCACCGACAAAAAGTAATTGTACTCCTCTTCACCGCTGTGCTCCGGATTGGCCGCCTTGCGAGCGGCCGCCACCCGGGAAGCCGCAGCCGAGCGGTGATGGCCATCGGCGATATAGAGACAGGACATGACATCGAACAATTCCGTAATTCGATCGATGACCATTCGCTCACGCACCACCCACACCGTGTGGCGCACGCCATCATCGGCAGCGACATCCATATCGGACTCGCCGTCGGTTGCCTGCGCGGCGATCGCATCGATGGCATCGGACTGGCGATAGGTCAGAAATACCGGGCCGGTCTGGGCGTTGAGAGCATCGACCTGACGAACGCGATCGTCTTCCTTGTCCGGCCTGGTGAACTCATGCTTGGAAATGCGATTGCGATCGTAGTCGGCAACCGAAGCAGACGCCACCAGCCCCGTCTGCTCATGCGTCCCCATAGTCAGGCGATAAAAATAATACGATGGCGCATCGTCCTGCACCAGCACGCCCTGTTCGATCATACGCTGAAAATTGGCTCGGCCTTTTTCGTACACCGGTGCCGAATAAGGGTCTGTACCCGGCGGCAGATCGATCTCCGGCTTGGAGATGTGAAGGAAACTGTCGGGACGTCCTTCGGCGCGCTGGCGCGCCTCTTCGGTAGTAAGCACGTCATAAGGCGGGGCGACAATGTCCCGGGCATGGGCGGGCGCTGGCCGCAGCCCGCGAAAGGGGCGAATAAGTGGCATCGTTTTCCTGTTTTGGTTTGGTTAAATACGAATCATTCAAAGGTACTCAAAGGTACTTCATTAAAAAAGGGCCTGTTTGGTCGGGGAATTATACACAGGAGCGGGTGACATTCGCTGACAAATCGTTGAGAAGCCCAAGTGAAAATCTTATTCTTTGCTACATTCAAAGAATGTCCGGCAAGGAACATCACTCCAAGTTGGCCGCCGCGAGCACCGGTATGGATCTCATCGCAGAAAACAGATTGTTGCGGCAGCGGCTCTCCACCGGTTAGCCGAGGAAGCCCGCAACAACGAGGCCGTACTCAGGCGGTTCCACGAACGGGAGTTCAAGCTGATGACAGCCAAATCCTTGCCAGAACTGCTTTATGCCTTGACCGACGGGATGCTTCAGTCTAGGTACCGTCAGGCTCCTCGTCGGCGCCCTCTTCCGTTTTTCGCCGATCCGGGACCTTACGGCGATCTTCCGTCACCAACACTCCGTCACTATCCACGAACGGCGGTTCCGGAATCCGTTCCCACCCTCGCCGATCCTGCCCCTCCCGCCGAAACTTTTCAGGTTGTTTTTTGGGCATTCTTGTGATTTCTTAGAGTTTAAGGTTATCCACATTTTCTGTGGATAACGATGTGGAAAAAGCTCTCAGAACAGTAAAATCATTTGCGCTGTGACAGAGTGCACAAAAATTGGACAACTGAAAATAAAGAGTTGTTTAAATTGTAGCATCGATCGCTTGCACCATCCATTTGCCCTCTCCCTAAAGCCCCGGACACTGCGGGTGTGAAAGCTTGAAGCGAGCGGGCGCACATGAACAAAACAAAAGATTTCACACACCGAACATGCTAAAATGAAAGTTTTTTATTCTGCGTTCTTATTCATTCCGACCGTATGCTAGACATCACCTCACCCGCCGGTCAATCAGGCACCGAAGCCGATGAGGCGATTTCGCTCATTGCCCACTGCCTGAACTACTGTCGCGTCCATCAATTGGCGCCGGTGATTCTTGCCCTGCCCAATCCACTGCCGGAACAGCGACTGCAGGAACTGCTGGAGATCCCGGAGATCAACGGCATCCTATGCGGCTCCGGTTCGCTGTCCAGCGAGCACGTCGAGCGCTTCAATGTGGACGACTACGATTGGACAATGCCGGCTCGATCCGCGCCGACAATCGCGTGCCTCGGCCCACGCTCGCTGTTCAGCTTTCAAATGATCCTTGCAGCACGTCGGCACAATGTCGAATGGCTGGTCTACGCCACGCCGATCGGTTATCGGCGCGAGCGGGTCAAACGCTTTCTGGTCGCGCGTTTTTTCGAAAAGATTTTCGACATCCTAAGGAAGATCGCCAGAAAAGCCTCAAGGGCGATCAAAAGGATCGTCAATTCGATCAACTACCGTCTGTCCAACCGGTTTACCCGGCTTCATGCCCTGATCGGGCGAAGCCATGCACATATCATCCGGCACATCCACCCCGCCATCAACCGCTTCAGGCTGGGACGAATCATGCTGCGAGACTGGGACAACGCCGTAACCTCTCTGCTGAACTTCGGAACGCTGCGCCACTTCAAGAAAACGCTGAAGGGCACCAAACATCCGCTGTTGGAAAGGAAAGATCTCGTGTCCGGCCGCATCGTCATGATCAACACCTCCTTGACGCATGGCGGCGCCGAAAGACAGGTGGTCAATACGCTCCTGGGCCTGGTCCGGCACGGCCAGGCCGATGTCACTTTGCTGTGCGATTTTCTGCACAGCCGGCCCGAGCATGATTTTTATCTGTGGCAGCTGCAGAACACGCCGGTGGAGGCCGCCGAGATTCGTACATCGCTGAACATTGCCGACCATGATCGGTTGGCCCCCATGGCGGAGCGCATCGAACAGGTTTTGGAACCGCTGCCGCCCGCCGTGAAGGACGATATTTTGTATTATGTCTGTGAATTCCTGCTGCGCCGGCCAGAAGTGGTGCATCTGTGGCAGGACGCAACCAACATCAAAGGCGCCATCGCCGCACTGCTGGTCGGCATCCCGACCATTATCATCTCCATGCGCAACATGACGCCCAACCGCTTTGCCTATTATCTGCCGTGGATGTGGCCCGGCTATAAAACACTGGCGAAACACCCTGAAGTGATCATGATCAACAACAGCCGCGCCGGTGCCGAGGACTATACGCAGTGGCTGGGACTCCCGGAAAACCGCATTCAGGTGCTCTACAATGGCATCGAGGCCGACAACATGAAGCCGCTACCGGAAACCGAGTCGACCGCCTGGCGGAAGAAGCTGGGCATCCCCGGCAACGCGCCTGTCGTCGGCGGCATCTTCCGGTTTTATCCGGAGAAAGACCCGCTCTTGTGGGTGGAGGTCATGGGAAAAGTCGCCAAGGCGCATCCCGACGTTGCCTTCCTTCTCATCGGCGCCGGCCACATGCTCGATGAGATGCGCAGCCGCGCAGAAGCACTCGGCGTCGCCGACCGCTTTTATACGCCCGGCACGGTAAAAAACGCGGCGTTGCCGCTCTCCCTGTTCGATGTCTTCCTGTTAACCTCGCGGATCGAGGGCACTCCGAATGTCGTCATCGAAGCGCAATGGCTGGGCGTTCCGGTTGTGGCAACCGATGCCGGCGGCACAGCGGATGCAGTGGACAACGGCACAACCGGATGGATCGTGAAGAACCGGGATGCGGACGCATTGGCGGAGCGCGTGCTCTTTATTCTTAATCACCATGACTGGGACGAACAGGCGATCAGCGCATGCCGGGAATTTGCCGCCACACGCTTCGGCCTGGACAGGATGATCGCAGAGACCCTTCGGCTCTATGGTTATCAGTAGGTTGGGCAAAGGCCGACAGGCCGTGCCCAACATCGCCCCCGAAACCGTTGGGCACGCTGCGCTTTGCGCAACCTACTGACTACCTTCTGACGTCTCTGTTCCCTGTTCTTTCTTTTCTCTTTCTCTCAAGGAAAAAAATACGATGTGTGGTATTGCCGGATTCTGGATGCAGCAGCCTGACTGCTCACATGATGAATTATCTCCTCGATTGCAAACCATGATTCACACCCTGCACCACCGCGGGCCCGATGACCAGGGTACATGGACCGACGGGTGTGCGGGCCTGGCGCACGCGCGGCTGTCGATCATCGATCTGACCGGGCACGCCCACCAACCGATGCATGACGGCGACGACCAGATCCATCTGGTGTTCAACGGCGAAATCTACAATTTTCAGGAGCTGCGCGCCGACCTGGAAAAAGCAGACCACCGCTTCCACAGCCACAGCGACACGGAAGTCATCGTCTACGGCTACAAAGAGTGGGGGTTGAAGGTCCTGGACCATCTGCGCGGCATGTTCGCTTTTGCCTTATGGGATTCGAAACAGCAACTCCTGCTGCTGGCGCGCGACCGCGTCGGTAAGAAGCCGCTGTTCTACCATTGGCACGACAATACACTGCTGTTCGCTTCCGAAATCAAAGCGATACTCACCTGGCCGGGCGTCAAACGGGAGGCCGACCTGGAAGGGCTGCACCATTATCTGACCCATCAATATGTGCCGGCACCGTGGAGCGCCTTCAAGGGGATCAAAAAACTGCCGGCCGCCCATTATTTCGTGGTCGAAAAGGGGCATGCGGCCGATCCCAAACCTTACTGGCGCCTGCCCAGCCCGCGCAAGACCAAAAGCCGGCCCATCGAGGAGCTGAAAGAAGAACTGCTGACCAATCTCAAGGAGTCGGTGCGCCTGCGGATGATCTCCGACGTGCCGTTGGGTGCCTTTCTCTCCGGCGGCGTCGATTCATCGGCCATCGTCGCCATGATGGCGCAGCAGAGCAGCGAGCCGGTCAAAACCTTCAGCATCGGCTTCGAAGAAGAGGAGTACGATGAGACCCGCTACGCACGCATGGTCGCCGAACGCTATGAGACCGATCACCACGAATTGATCGTGCGGCCGGATGCGCTGGCGGTACTGCCCAAGCTGATCTGGTACTACAACGAACCGTTTGCCGACCCCTCCGCGATTCCGACCTACTATGTCTCCGAGATGGCCCGCCGCCATGTCACTGTGGCGCTGAACGGCGACGGCGGCGACGAAAGCTTTCTCGGCTACAGGCGCTATATGGATTACCTTTCCGACCGCTGGCAGCGGCAAGTGCCTTTGCCGCTGCGCGCCCTCAGCGGTGTGATGGCCAATCGCATCACGCCGGTGGTCAAACGCTTCGGCCGCCTGGGACATGTGCAAAAGGTACTGCAGCAGGTCTCCGGCACCGACGCCGAATTCTATGCCCGCTCGATCGTCTATTTCTACGAGCAGGATAAAGTCTACGGCTACGGAGAAGCGATGCAGGGCTACCTGGAAAGCTCCGCCCTCAAGATTCTCGATCCCTATTTCGCCGAGGCACCGAGTATGCTGGCGGGCACCGCCTGGGCCGACATCCATACCTATCTGCCCGACGACCTGCTGGTCAAGGTCGATATCGCCAGCATGGCCCACTCGCTCGAAGCACGCTCGCCGCTGCTCGATCACAAGCTGATGGAGTGGGCGGCGACGATCCCGGCGGACCAAAAAGTCTGGGGCACCGAAAGCAAGGCCCTGTTGAAGTCAGCCATGGAAGATCACCTGCCGCATGATGTTATCTACCGGCCCAAAATGGGATTCGGCGTACCCATCGACCATTGGCTTCGAAAAGAGCTCAAAGAGCTGGCTTACGACACGCTGCTGTCGCAAAAGACCATCGAACGCGGGCTGTTCGATACAGCCTTCGTCAAAGGCCTGCTCGACAAGCATTGCAGCAAAAGCGAAGAGCATCATACCCGGATCTGGGCGCTGCTGATCATGGAACTGTGGTACCAAATGTGGATCGACCCGCCGCAGGGCGCCTCTTTGCCGCTCTCCGCCTCCCAACTCCCCCCACTAGGCCACTAACGACACGAATCATGAAAGGACTGATTTTTCTGCTCGACCCGAGAATTCACCTGAAACCGTTCGGACAATCGATCACCCTGCTTTATCGCTTCCGACAGCTGATCTGGGAGATGACGAAGGCCGAGATATCGAAACGGTATGTCGGACAGACATTCGGCGCGGTTTGGGCGATCGTGCATCCGGCGTTTCTGATCGCTGTCTATGTGTTCGTCTTCTCTTATGTCTTCAAGTCCCGCTTCGGCGGCACTGTCGACATTCCTCTGAACTACACCGCTTATCTTCTCAGCGGCATGATCCCGTGGCTGGCTTTCTCGGAGACGCTGAGCACCGGACCGTCGGTCATTCTCGCCAACGTCAACCTGGTCAAACAGCATGTCTTTCCGGTCGAGGTGCTGCCTATCAAGGAGGTGCTGGCCTCATCGGTGACCCTGCTGATCGCCATGATGTTCATGATCGTCTATGTCTTGTGGACTCACGGCACGCTGCTGTGGACCTACCTGCTGCTGCCGGTGGTGATCATGCTGCAGATACTGGCCATGGTCGGAGTCTGCTATATCCTGTCGTCGGTGGGGGTCTATTTCCGGGATCTGAAGGACTTTATCGCGGCATACAACAAAGCCGGGCTGTTTCTGATACCGGTCCTCTATCTGCCGACCTCCATGCCGACCGCGCTCAAGGCGGTACTGTATATCAATCCGTTCAGCTACATGGTGTGGTGCTATCAGGATATTCTGTTCTATGGCCGCATGGAACATCCGTTCGCATGGGTCGTCTACATCACGCTCAGCCTGGGCGTCTTTTATGCCGGCTATCGAATCTTCACAAAATTGAAGCCAGGGTTGGGGGATGTTCTGTAATGAATGATATCGCCATCAAGGTCGAACACCTGTCGAAGATGTTCAAGATCTACAACAAGCCGTCGGACATCTTCTGGGAGTTGGTGTCGGGCAGCACAATACATAGGGAATTCTGGGCGCTCACCGACCTCTCGTTCACCCTCGAACGTGGCAAGGTGATCGGCTTTATCGGCAAGAACGGCGCAGGCAAGAGCACTCTCCTCAAGATCCTCGCCGGCACCATGGACTCGACCAAAGGAAACATCGCAATCAATGGGACGATTACGGCCATTCTCGAACTTGGAACCGGTTTTCATCCGGACTACAGCGGGCGTGACAATATCTATATGGGCGGCATGTGCTTCGGCATGAGCCGAAAGGAGGTCGATGAAAAAATCGACAGGATCATCGAGTTCAGCGAGCTCGGTGATGTCATCGACCAGCCGTTTCGCACCTATTCGTCGGGGATGCAGGGACGGCTGACCTTCAGCACCGCGATGAGCGTCGACCCTGATATTCTGATCGTCGATGAGGCGCTGTCGACCGGCGACGCCCGGTTTCAAAGAAAGTGCTTCTCCCTGTTCGAACGCCTCAGAGAAGAGGAAAAAACCATTCTTTTCGTCTCCCACGACAGCAACTGCATCACCCATTTGTGCGATGAAGTCTATCTGCTGGCCGACGGCAAAATCATCGAGCAGGGCGACCCGCGTCAAGTGGTCAAGTACTACAACAAATTGCTGTTCTCGCGCAAAGAGGAAGATCAACGGGTCCTGGACAAAAGCCAGACACAGGAGCAGCCAAAGGAAGGCCAGGCCGACATCGTTGCCGACGAAACGCGATACGGGACGAAAGAGGTCGAGATCATCGATTGCGGCATTCTGAACCGGGATGATCAACCGGTTACCATGCTGGAGTCCGGGCGCGACTACCGTATCTATGTTCATATCAAGTTCAATAAATCGCTGCCCAATCTGACCTGCGGCTGCCGCATCGTCAACATCATCGGCGTCGACGTCTTTGCCGCCAACACCTCCTTTCACGGCATCGACGTCCCGGCACTGCAACCGGGCGAAGTGCTCGAGATCCGCTTTGCGGTCACCATGTGGCTGGCGCCGGGCGATTATTTTCTCACCTTTGGCGTCATACAGCGCGACAGCATCCATTTCTGCGACCGCCGCATGGATACCCTGGCAATCAAGGTCGTCGGCCGATCGACCATCGATCCGGCCTGCGTCGCCGACCTGAACGAGGAAATTTCGCTGCACCCGATTGAGGGATCGGGAAACAGGGATCAGGAAACAGGAAATGGGAATCAGAAAAAAACCGATACCCGATCCCTGACACCCGACCCTTGATCAGTCGGGTAGCCGGGTGACGTTACCGCCACCCAGCCCCCTAAGAACCGGGCGGGCGAATTTCCCCGCACACGGCTCAAGCCTTGGTAAGGCGCCGTGAAGCACCCGGTGATTAAGCACCTTCACGATCCGGGTTTGTAATCGGCTGGCATGGCATT
>DEII01000035.1 GCA_002352385.1 Methylococcaceae bacterium UBA2778
ATGGGTTCGTCGAATATTTACCAAAAAAGCCCGCTAAGTCATTGATTCATGGTCAAGCGCGGAACGTGGGTTACGCCCCTGGTCGACGGCCGCTCCCACCAATTCTCAAGTAATAGGACAAAACATCCGATGTTCGACCTTATTCCATTTGCTAGTGCCCGGAGGAAAGTGGCGCACGTAAATCGCTAAGTTCATCTCGTTGGCGAGCTGTTGCAACTCTATCTTCCATAATCGATTGCGGCTGGCATTACTCCCGCCTCCGTCGGCTGTAATCAGTACTGCCTTTGCCTGTGGATAGCATTCTTTGCCCATATGCCTCCACCAGCGCCGGATGGATTCGATCGCAAATTTGGCAGTGTCATGATCTATCCCCACACTGACCTAACCTCGATTGTGCGTCGTATCGTACACACCATAGGGACAAACCTTGAAACGAAAGCATCGCTATCCGGCCGGCTTCTCTTTGGCAAGGCGCAGCGTCCGCTTCAACAAGGTGCTGTAGACCGGTTTGCTTCCCAGCAGCTCTGCGGTTACTGTGGCGCTGCCTACGGTCAAAATCATCGGCAGAATCAGCGAATAGTTGTTGGTCATTTCGATGCTCAGTACAATGCCGGTGAGTGGCGCCCGCACCGTGGCGGCGAACAAGGCTCCCATGCCGGCGACGGCGAAGATGCCGGGATGTTGAATGATGTCCGGAAACCAGCTGTGGGCATAGTGGCCGAACCAGAGGCCGAACAGGGTGCCCAACGCCAGCATGGGCGCGAAGATGCCCCCCGGCGCACCGGTTCCGTAGCTGAAAAGGCTGGTGCCGATGCGGCTGACGAACAGAATCAAGAGAAAAGAGGCCGCGCCGCCGTAATGCATTGCCCAGACGATCAGGTCGTCGCCGCCGCCGGTGATGTGCGGAAACCGCCAACCCAGATAACCGATGAATCCGCCGGCCCACAGCCCGGTGAAGGTATAGGTGGGCCCGCGCAGGTTGCTGAAGAAGTCCAGGGTCTTGACCAGATAGCGGCTGAAGAGGACGCCGAACAGACCGAAGATCACGCCGAATATGAAAAACAAGGGAAGGGATGCCAACGCCGGCGCTTCGAAATGCGACATATCGATGTCTGGAATTTGTCCGGTGTAGAGCCGGACGATGACCGCGGCGGTAAAGGCGGCCGCCGCCACCGCCTGTACCGAATAGGTACCGTATTTGAATTCGGCACGCATCTCTTCGATCGCAAACAAAATGCCGGAGAGCGGCGCATTGAAGGCGGTGGCCAACCCGGCGGCCGCTCCCGCAGTGACCAGGGTGTTTTCTTTGTCGCCGTCGGCTTTGAACTTTTCTGCAATCATGCGGCCGATGTTGCCGCCCATCTGTATCGTCGGTCCTTCGCGTCCCATCACCATGCCGCTGCCCAAGGTCAGTATGCCGGCGGTAAATTTGACCGGCAGCAGACGCCGCCAGCGCAGCGGCCTCAAGCCTTCGAGCGCGCCCTCGATTTCCTGGACGCCGCTGCCGCCCGCTTCCGGCGCAAAACGGCGTACCAGGATCAGCGTCAGCTGCAGCATGATTGCGGAGCTGACGACCGGAATCAGCCAGCCCGGCAGGTCGAATGTGGGAGCGTAATCGATGAGAGCCGTGCGCCAACGGATGACGGTGTTCACACAGATATGGAAGACGGTTCCAATGAAACCGGCCAGCCCACCGACCAGCGTGCTCAGAATTAGCAGCAGACTGATCTCCCGGCTCGACAGCAGAAACGTTTTGTTGAATCTGAGGGGCGAATTGATATTGATGTGAAACCATCGCTTGATATCGACTTTCATGGCATGAATGTTTTTGTCGTTGTTGGGGTGAATGCGGCGCTGGTTAACGATACCATGTTTTTATCCAAGGAGGCTGTCCGGGAATAGCGATCGTAGCGAGGGCAAGACTGATCGAGTCAGATTATTGATGAAAACCATCCTTGTATTTCATCAAAATGATCGGAAAATCTGGCCGATCAGGCTGTCCGCAGTAGATCAGTCTATTTTCGGACAGCCTCCTAGGCTATGAAGTTGATGTTTTTACTTCCGGCGCTTAATCTCGTAACGGAAATGGATTACCGGCATTGTACATAAAAAGGTGGACGATGAAATCGAACGATATCCTGTTCAAATTGGCTGTAATCGTGTTTCTCACTTTTGCTTGTCACCTGGCAACGGCTGAACCCTTGACGATACCGGTCGGTGAGTTTTTGCGGGAAAAACTGGATGGGTGGGAAGAAAAATCTTTCGAAGGCAACACGCGCTATACGCTTGTCGAACAGGGCGGGCGGCGGGTGTTGAAAGCGGAAAGCCGTGCAGCAGCGTCCGGACTTTTCCGTGAAATCCGCGTGGATCTGGATAAGACGCCTTTTCTCAACTGGTCGTGGCGGATCGAGAACAGCCTCGGCGGCCTCGATGAACAGACAAAGCAGGGCGATGATTATCCGGCTCGGGTCTATGTGGTGGTGAGCGGTGGACTGGCCTTCTGGCGCACGCGTGCGGTCAACTACGTCTGGGCAAGCCGCTCGCCGAAAGGGTTCGAATGGCCGAATGCATTCGCCGGGGACAATGCAATGATGGTCGCGTTGCGTTCGGGCGAGGCTAACGTTCGGAAGTGGGTGCGCGAAAAACGTGATGTCCGGGCCGATCTCCGCCGTTTTTTCGGGAGCGATATTCGCTATATCGATGCGGTGGCATTGATGACCGACACCGATAATTCGCAGCAGCAGGCTACCGCTTATTACGGCGACATCTTTTTTTCCGAGAAGTGAGCCGTCGGTTGGAACGGAGGAGTACGGTTTTCGATCAAAGCCGAGAAAGGCACGCGGTGCGTACTCTGCCTACAGATAATCGAGAACATGCCTTTTCATGCTATCGTAGAGAACCGTTTCTCTTACGACACAGGTACCGAAAGCGATGAAAGCCATGCAATACAGCGGATACGGTGATCCGTCGTTGTTGAAAATGGTCGAAATGGAAACGCCAAGGCCCGCCGCGGGCCAGATCCTGGTCAAGGTGCACGCCGCGGCGGTCAATCCGATCGACTGGAAGATGCACGATGGCAGCTTGCGTTATGTTTTGCCCGTCAAATTCCCTTCAGTGCCGGGTTTCGATGTGGCCGGGCAGGTGGTGGAGATCGGTCCCGGGGTCGACAGGTTCACCATCGGTGATCGTATTTATGCCTGCCTTTCCGGCCGCTCCGGTGGAGCCTGTGCCGAATATGCGGTGGTCGATGCGGGCGTTGCAGCACTGAGTCCGCAGCAGCTCGATTTCTTTCAGGCGGCTGCGATACCGCTTGCGGCATTGACCGCGCTGCAGTCACTGCGTGATCTGGGCGGACTTCACGCCGATCAGCGGCTGTTGATCGTCGGCGGTTCCGGGGGTGTCGGCCATTTCGCGATTCAGATCGGCAAGGCCTTCGGCGCGCATGTCACGGCTGTCTGCAGTACCCGGAATGCCGATCGAGTGGCCGCATTGGGCTCCGACCAGGTGATCGACTACAAAAAGCAGTCGGATTTTTCGAGCGGCGAACCGTACGATGTCATGCTGGATTGCGTCGTCGAAAAACCTTACCGCGCGTTTCAGCAGGCGATGAGCAGAGAGGCGGTGTATGTTGCAGTATTGTTTCCTCTTCGATTGCTCGTCCAGTCGGTTTTGTTGCGCCTCTATTCGAAGCAGCGGATCCGATTCGTCATCTGCAAGGCCAATGGCGACGATCTGGCGCTGATTTCGAAGCTGGTGAGCGAAGGCAAGCTGCGGCCGCTCATCGATCGCGTCTATCCGCTGCATGAATTGGCGACGGCGCATCGCTACAGTCAGTCCGGGCGGGCGCGAGGCAAAATCGTGATCGACGTGGCAGGCGATGCTTGATGCGCCGAATGCGCATCTCTTTGACCTGAATTGGTGATGAAACGACCAGAGCTGACACGTTCACAGGCTTGGGCGGATATCATCGTCCTGTTGGCGGTCACCGCGGTAAGTGCGGTTGCCGTCGCCGGCTTCGCTTCGTATGTTTTGAAAACCGATCAGCTGCCGCTGGTGATCGTCATTCAGGGTCTGGTCATCCTGGCGGCTTTGCGCACGATGCTCGCCTATCGCCGCCAAACATGGCGGGACATCGGTCTGAAGACGCTGCAGAGCGTTGATCTCGGCCGCGGCCTTTTGACCTTGCTGGCCTGCGTGGGGGCCAACATGTTGCTGACCTCATCGGTGATGTTGGTAAACCCCGACATGCTCAAGCAGCACGCTCACAACCTCATGGAAGTGGGTGAGCGTCTGGACGGCGGCCTGCCTTTCGCTGTTCTTGCCGCAGTCATTCTGTTCGTAGGGATTTATGAAGAGTTGACCGCACGCGGACTTTTCCTGTCACGCTGCCGAACCGTACTGCCGGGCACTTGGGCGCCGATCATGGCCTCCTCCGTGATGTTTGGGCTCGGCCATGCCTATCAGGGATGGTTGGGCGTGGCTCAAACGACGCTGATCGGCGTCGTGCTGGCCTATTACACCATGCGCTGGGGTACTTTGTGGCCGGCCATTCTGGCCCATGCAGCGCTGGATCTCACGTCGCTCGCCGTCATCCGATACGCTACCGAGCACAATCTGCTGCTGTATGGCTGCCTCTGTCCGATGTAAAGCGTTTCATCGGTGGCGGTCGCTGCGGCCAAGAGGTCTTGGTTTGCGGTACGCCGGGCAAGGGTGATCGTTAACCGACGTCGCGCTGCGTTATCCATCAATCGCCAACCGGTCGGCGCTAGTACCTTATGCCCCGGCCTATTGAGAAATGACGCCCTGATCACTGTAACGCTTCAATAAAGAGGGATCTCTCCGTTGACAAGCCGGCGCCATAGCTGGTCGATTCCGCCGAGATGGTGGCTGATAATTTCCTCGAGCCGGCCGCTGAACGCCGAAGCGCGGTGTTTGCCTTCGACGGTCAATCGGATATCTACGATATGCGGGTCGGTAATCGGCCTGCCGATCTGGCTGACGAGATAGCACTGGGCTTCCAGCGCTTCGGGAATCTCTTCGGCGATGGTTTCGGCGATGCGGTTGGCTGCGACATTGTAGAGCTTGCCGACATGAGTGATGGGGTTTTTGCCGGCCACGGCTTCCATGGTCATGGGACGGTAGGGTGTGATCAACCCATTGGCTCGATTGCCGCGCCCGACCTGTCCATCATCACCCGCTTCGGCCGAGGTGCCGGTGACGGTCAAATAGACGTTGCCGCTCGATTCATCATCGCCAGTATTGACGTCAACGGCCACCGCCATGTCGGTGATTTCCCGTGCAGCCTTGCAGGCCAACTCTTTCAGCCTCTGCTTTTTGTGGATGTAGTCGTCGAGATTGTCGACGAAACGGTCGATGAAGGCACAGGCGAGCGTCAAAGAGATCTGGTTATTCCTGCGCACGCCCATGATTTTGATGTCTTCACCGATCTCGGGATAACGGCTTTTCACCTCGGCGGTGTTCAAATCGTTCTCGACTTTGTAAACCACACGTTCGAGATCGGTCAGCGGCGCAAAACCAACGCCGCAGGAAGTATCGTTCGCCAGCCAGATGCCGGTTCTTTGCTGGCGTGAATAGAGGTCGACCAGGTCGGCGGATCCTCCCCGCAGAAGAGAGTGAATTCGAACATGGCGATCGGCATCGAGGGCATGGAAGTTGTTTCGAAGCCATTGCAACGAGCCGTCAATCGCCAGCTCTTCGACCGGAACGGCAATTCCACTGAATTCCCGGGTCGCCCGTCCGGCGAGAAAGAGCTCGAACGGCGCCTTGACTTCGCCGCCGCCAAAGCGTGGTTCGGCCGCGCCTCCCCATAACAGCATTTTGTCGACGTTGTGGTGCAGGATTATTCCGAACCGTTCGTGACAGAACCGGCATAGGGCGATGCTGAGCTGTTCGGCCAATGCATCACAGATGGTATCGGGGTGTCCTTTGCCCTTGCGTTCGACGACTTCCACGTTCTGATATCGAAGCGGCGGCGTCTGTGCCAAGCTGACGTTGACGTTCATCGGTTTGGTTTCCTCACCCTTTCGGCATCGATCCGGTCCAATCCTATTCCGATTCGGACTCGTTGTCGCCCCCGATCAGCGGCACAAAAGCCACAGAGAGGATGTCCCGAGTGTCGATTTTCCCGTTTTCCTTTTTTTTCACCACCATCAGTTCCTGATGAAGATAGGGCTGACCGACCGGGATCACCAGGCGGCCGCCGGTTTTGAGCTGATCGATCAGAGCCTGTGGAATAAACGGCGCCGCTGCTGTCACGATGATCCCATCGAAGGGCGCGTGCTCCGGCCAGCCGAAATTGCCGTCGGCGGCACGCACCTCGACATTGGTATAGCCGAGCCGCTGCAGATGTTCCCGAGCCTGCTTCGCCAGCTCTTCCACAATTTCGATGGTATAAACCTGTTTGACCAGATGCGAAAGAATCGCCGACTGGTAGCATGAACCTGTTCCGACTTCCAATACGACGTGGTCGGGCTGCGTGTTCAACAGGTCGGTCATCAGGGCGACGATGTACGGCTGCGAAATGGTCTGTCCGTGGCCGATCGGAACTGGGCCGTTTTCGTACGCCACGATCCGTGATTCCTCAGGGACGAACAGGTGCCGAGGGACCTTTTTCATCGCCTCCATGACGCGATCATCGAGGGCGTCCTTTCCGGTCAGGCGCCGGGTGAAGTCGACCTCCCTTTGAATGTCACGCAACATGCGGTCAATATCGCTCATTGGCTGGTGGCTCCGGATTGTTAGTGTCGGTGACTAGGAGGCTGTCCGAGAACAGACTGATCTACTGTGGCCGAGCCTGATTGGCCAGATTTCCCGATCATTCTTGTTAAATAGGCCCACTATTCGCCTCAAATGATCGAAAAATCTGACTCAATCAGGCTCGCCCTCGTTACGATCGCTGTTCTCGGACAGCCTCCTAGGGGACAGAATTGCTGGCTCTTACTCATCCGTCCTCAGTCCTCAGATAAGGTAAACACCTATTATCATATCGCAGCAACCCTAAATGTGAAATGGTTTCCGAATTTTTGCAGCGCTTTCGACAAACGGGGAGTTTATGTCATCATACTGCTTTTGCGACGGCGACAGGAAGGTTTATGCATGCGTTCAATCTGTGTGTTTTGCGGCGCCAGACCCGGAAGCCGGGAAGAATACGCCCAGGCTACCCGTGAACTGGCCGTTTTGTTGGTCCGGCATGATATCCGCATCGTTTATGGTGCGGGCAGCGTCGGGCTGATGGGGATTCTGGCCGACGAAGCGCTCGCCCACGGTGGTCAGGTTGTCGGGGTGATCCCGGAACATCTGTGCAGCAAGGAGGTGCTGCACGATAACCTGAGCGAGTTGCATGTCACCGAAAGTCTGCTGGAGCGCAAATGGCTGATGATGGAGCTCTCCGACGGCTTCATCGCTTTGCCCGGCGGTCTCGGCACGCTCGATGAGATCCTCGAAGTTTACACCTGGGCGCAGCTGGGCCGCCACACCAAGCCCTTGGGCCTGGTCGATACCTGCGCCTATTTCGACCCTTTCCTGCATGCGTTCGAACGAGCCATCGACGAAGGCTTTCTGGCGCCGGAGTTTCGCACGATGATCACCACGGCTCCGGACCCGGCCTCGCTGCTCGATAGGATGCTGGCATCGGACGCGATTCACTCATGAAGTCGGCGGCGCGCGCCATCGCGGAACGGTTCGCGCTCGATGGGCGGCTGCAGGAGATCGCCGCCTACGGCGATGGGCTGATCAATGACACCTATCTGGCAACGACCGATTCGGTGCAGGAGCCTCGGGTGATCGTTCAGCACATCAACCGGCGGGTATTTCCAAAACCGGAGTGGGTGATGGCGAATATCGAGATTTTGATCGACCATGTCGAGCAGCAGAACATGGCGATGGCGGCCGGTCGGCGAACGCTGTGCCTTCCGAAGCTCTACAAGGCTGTCGACGGCAGTCCCTATGTTGTCGATGCCGAAGGTGACGTCTGGCGCGCACTCGCCTTTATCGAAAACACGCGCACGCTGGAGGCCATCGAAGATCTGAGTGATGCGGAAGAGGTGGGCTTTGCGCTGGGCCGGTTTCATCGCCAGGTCAATGCGCTGGGTGCGGAGCGCCTGCATGACACGCTGCCCGGTTTTCACGTTGCGCCTCGCTATTATCAGCGTTATATTCAGGTATCGGCAACAGCGAACCGAACCGCGACTTCGGCATTGCGGGCCAGTTTCAATTTTGTGGATGCGCGCAAACACCGGATCGATGTGCTCGAGGAGGCCAAACGGAACGGAACCTTGCTGCTTCGCCCGATCCACGGCGATCCGAAGCTGAACAATATCCTGTTCGATGAGCGGAGCCGGCGGGCGGTCAGCATCATCGATCTCGACACGGTGAAACCTGGGTTGATTCATTACGATATCGGCGATTGCCTTCGTTCCTGCTGCAACACGGCCGGCGAAGCACCCGGCTCAGGCGAGAGGGTCGAGTTCAACCTCGAACTGTGCCGGGCCATCCTTTGCGGGTATGTGGCGGAAATGCAGTCCGTTTTGACCGCGCAGGACTACGGCTGCCTTTATGATGCGATTCATCTTATTCCTTTCGAACTCGGTCTGCGCTTTTTGACCGACTATCTGGAAGGCAACCGCTATTTCAAAGTCGATGATCCGGAGCAGAACCTGCACCGGGCCAAGACTCAATTTCAGCTCGTGGCCTCGATCGAACGGCAGCAGGAGCGAATCAAAAAGATCGTTGCCGAACTTGCCGGGGCATAATCAGCGACGCACAGGAGATAAGCATGGGACGCTGGAGGCCGCCTTCGCCCAAGTCCTCGCCCTATATCACCGCCGAGGGCTTCAACGCCTTGCAGAAAGAACTCGAAGCGCTGTGGGCGCGCCGCAGGGAGGTGACCAAGGTGCTGGCAGCGGCTGCGGCCGAAGGAGACCGTTCGGAGAACGCCGAATATATCTATCGGAAGAAGGAGCTGCGGGAGATCGACCGCCGTATCCGCTATCTGCAAAAGCGCTTGCCGTCGCTCAAAGTCATTTCTCAGCCGCCCACCGACCGGCAGCGCATCTTTTTCGGTGCCTGGGTGACGTTGGAGGGCCGGGAGGAGGATGAAATCACCTATCGCATCGTCGGTCCGGATGAGATCGACGCTGCGCGAGGGTGGATCAGTCTCGATTCCCCGATGGCGCGAGCACTGCTCAAGAAAACGGTGGACGATGAAATCATCGTCCGAACGGAGCATGGCGAGCGCCGTCACTTCGTTCTCGAAATTCGTTACGAGGCGCCCTGATGTTCTTTTCGAGTCTGAGAATGTCGCCCACATTCGGAGCGATGGACAAGGCGCATCGAACCGCTCCCAAGCGGTGGGCGGCCGAGAGAAATTAAGACGCATTCGAATGCAACTCGTGTTACAGTGATCGGGCGGCGCAATGCCCTGTGCGATGTTCGTTTCGGTAACAATAAAAGGAGTCTCGCGACATGAAAACGCTCTCTGTCATCACGATTCTGACTTCGGTCTGTCTACTGGCCAGCGCGGCTGTCCGGTCGGCGGACCTCGACCGCGAGCAGGTGCTGGCGCTGTTGGCCGACGCCACCAAAGAGAAGCCTGCCGACCTGCGCAGAAAAGATCTGAGTGGGCTGGATCTGTCCGGCATCGATTTCAGAAATGCCGATCTGTGGGGCGCCACTCTGAAAAAGGCCAATTTCAGCGGCAGCAATCTCTCGGGGCTGAATCTGGATCTGACCGTCATGACCGGGATCGATCTGAGTGAGGCGGATCTGACCAACGTGAGCATTTTCGGCGTATTCATGGGCGGTGCCGATCTCTCCGGTGCCAATTTGAGCGGCAGCCGGGTCATTGCGACGCTGGATGGCGCCAATCTTACCGGCGCCGATATTTCCAATGTCAACTGGGGCGTGGACATCAAGAATCAGCCGATGGGTCAGATGCGGGTCAGCCTGAAGAACGCCAATCTGTCCGGGGCCAACCTGTCGGGCAGTGATCTGAATCGGGCGATGATGCGGTTCGCCGATCTCTCCGGCGCCAATCTGACCGGCACCAACCTGTTTCGTGCGGACCTGTCGGGCGCCAATTTGAAGGGGGCCGATCTGACCGACGCGGATCTCTCCGAGGCCAAGCTGGAAGGAGCGAATATGACCGGTGCCACGCTTTCCGGTACACGCCTGCCGAAGGAGTGACGCTGAGCTGCGCCAGACAACCGTGGGCCAACGAATCGAGAGGAAAAAGATAACGCTATGTTCTGGTTCATTGCATGTGTGATCGTACCGTGGATACTGGCCTATGCCGGCGTGGCGCTGTGGCTGGCGACGCTGATCGTCGTCGCCGGCTTGTCGCTTTACACGGCGCAGTATGGTTTGACGTTCCTGAACGGCATCGTATGGGCCTTTGTGCTGCTTTTGCTGGTCCCGTCGAACGTGCCCCCCCTGCGCCGACATCTGATCAGCCGGTTCATACTGAAATTTCTGCGCAGCGCTCTGCCCTCCATTTCGCAAACCGAACGTGAAGCGCTGGAAGCGGGTAACGTATGGTGGGATGCGGAGCTGTTCTCGGGACGCCCGGACTGGAAGCGTCTGCTCGATCTTCCCATAGCCTCGCTGACCGCGGAGGAACGTGCATTCATCGACGGGCCGGTGGAGGAATTGTGCCGGATGCTGGATGATTGGGAGATCACCCATGAGTTGAACGATCTTCCCGAAAAAGTATGGACTTTCATTCGCAGCAACGGTTTTTTTGGAATGATCATTCCAAAGAGATACGGTGGACTGGAATTCTCGAGCACAGCCCATTCGGAAGTGGTGATGAAAATCTCCAGCCGCAGCATTGCGGCGGCGGTCACGGTGATGGTGCCCAATTCGCTGGGGCCGGCGAAACTGCTGTTGGCTTATGGCACCGAAGAGCAGAAGAACTATTTTTTACCGCGGTTGGGCCGCGGCGAAGAGATACCCTGTTTCGCGCTGACCGGGCCTGAAGCAGGGAGTGATGCCGGTGCCATGCCTGATGAAGGCATCGTTTGCACCGGGGAATTCGAGGGCAAGAAAGATGTTCTCGGCATCCGGCTGAACTGGGAAAAGCGCTACATCACGCTCGGGCCGGTGGCCACGCTGCTGGGCTTGGCCTTCAAGCTGTACGATCCGGACGGCCTGCTGGGCGATAAGGAAGCGTTTGGCATCACCGTCGCCCTGATTCCGACAGACACCCCCGGCATCTCCATCGGCAACCGTCATTTCCCGCTCGATGCCGCCTTTCAGAACGGCCCGAATCTGGGCACGGACGTTTTTATTCCGATCGATTGGGTGATCGGGGGCAAGGCGCAGGTCGGCAATGGCTGGCGTATGCTGATGGAGTGTCTGGGTGAAGGCCGGAGCATTTCGCTGCCGGCTTTGAGCACCGGCGCAGCCAAGCTGGCCAGCCGCGTGACCGGCGCCTACGCCCGCGTGCGACGGCAGTTCAATGTACCCATCGGTCAATTCGAGGGTGTCGAGGAGCCCTTGGCGCGGATTGCGGGCCATACCTATCTGATGGATGCCACGCGCCGGGTTACGCTGGCGGCATTGGACGGGGGAGAAAAGCCGTCGGTGATCTCCGCCATCATAAAGTATGAGCTCACCGAAAAGATGCGCAGCGTGGTCAACGATGCGATGGACATTCAGGCCGGTTCCGGCATCTCTCTGGGCCCGAGCAACTATATCGGACGCGTCTATCAGGCCGTACCCATCAGCATCACCGTGGAAGGGGCCAATATCCTCACCCGCAGCATGATCATATTCGGGCAGGGCGCGATACGCTGCCACCCTTACCTGCAGCAGGAGATCGAGGCGGCCCGGATGAGCGATGAGGCCGAAGCGATCCGGGTGTTCGACCGCGCTTTTTTCAAGCACATCGGTTTTATCTTGGGCAATCTCGCCCGCGCCTTCTGGCTGGGGCTGAGCAATGCGCGGCTGCTTCGCGTTCCCGGGACCCCGCAGACCCGGCACTATTACCGCCAGGTCAACCGTCTGAGCGCCGGCTTTGCTCTGGTGGCCGATGTCGCACTGTTGACGCTGGGCGGTTCGCTGAAACGCAAAGAGCGGCTGTCGGGACGCTTCGCCGATGTTCTGAGCAATCTCTATCTCTGCTCCGCCACACTCAAACACTATCACGACCAAGGCGAACCGGAAGCGGATCTGCCTCTGGTCGATTGGGCCTGCCGCTACACCATTCACCGTGCGCAGCAATCGCTGCTCGCGGTCTTCTGGAATCTTCCGAACTATTTTTTGGCGTTTATTCTGCGGGCATTGGTATTTCCGAACGGGAAGCCCTATGCTCCGCCCGACGACCGCATCATCCATCAGACGGCCGTTCAGCTGCTCACCGAGTCGCCGACCCGCGACCGGCTCACCCACGGCATTTTCATCGATGACCGGGAGGATGATCGCAGCGGACGCATCGAGCATGCGTTTCACGCAGTCCTCAAGGCCGAGTCGGCGGCTAAAAAAGTACGTGATGCTGTGCGTCAGGGGCAAATCGGGACGGCGCGTGACGTCGACACGGTGGCAGAGGCGCTGGCACAGGGGATCATCGACGCTGCAGAAGCCGAACGGATTCGACTGGCCGAGGAGGCGACGCGGGCGGCTATCCGCGTCGATGAGTTTCCGCCGGAGTAGGGTGCGCGCTGCGCACCATTTCGATGTTGTATTCGAGTCACAGACATCGCCAATAATCCGCTATGGTTGAATCCACAAATACGATAAGAAAAAAGGGCCGGCCGGTTTATCTGGTGGACGGTAGCCGGTCGCCGTTTCTGAAGGTACGGGGCGGGCCGGGGCCGTTCAAGGCGGCCGATCTGGCTGTCGCCGCCGCGCGACCCCTGTTGCTGCGCCAGCCTTTCGAGCGCGATGCGTTCGACGAGGTGATCCTGGGCTGCATTACGCCGGCGCCGGACGAGGTGAATATCGGCCGCGTCGTCTCCCTGCGTTTGGGCATCGGCGAACAGGTGCCTGCCTGGACGGTGCAGCGCAACTGTGCGTCGGGGCTGCAGGCGCTGGACTCGGCCTGGCGCAATGTCGCCTACGGTTATTCCGATCTGGTGCTGGCCGGAGGCGTGGAGGCGATGAGTCACGCGCCGGTGTTGTGGCGTGAGAGCATGGTACAGTGGTTGGCGGATTGGAGCAGAGCGAAGAGCCTCGGCCAGCGGATGAAGGCGCTGAGCCGCATCCGCCCCGGCTTTTTTGCTCCTGTCATCGGCTTGCTGAAGGGGCTGAGCGATCCGGTGGTCGGGCTCTCCATGGGGCAGACAGCGGAGAATCTGGCCTGGCGTTTCGGGATCAGCCGTGAGCAGATGGATGCTTATTCGGTGGAGAGCCACAAGCGTCTTGCCCATGCACAGGACTCGGGGCTGCTGGACGAAGTCGAGCCTATTTATGATACGCAGGGGGGGGGCCACGATCGTGACGACGGCGTGCGTCCCGACTCCAGCCTGGAGGCGCTGGCGCGGCTCAAGCCGGTGTTCGACAAGCCGTTCGGCCACATCACCGCCGGCAACAGTGCCCAGATCACCGACGGCGCCGCCTGGTTGATCGTGGCCAGTGAAACCGCGGTCGAATCCCTCGGGCTCGAGCCTTTGGGCCGCATCGTCGATACGCAGTGGGCGGCGCTCGATCCGGCGCAGATGGGGCTGGGCCCGGTGCACGCCGTTGCGCCGCTGTTGGAGCGGCAGCGATTGGCCGCCGACCAGATCGATTATTGGGAGTTGAACGAGGCCTTTGCCGTCCAGGTGCTGGCCTGCCTGGCCGCTTTTCGGGACGACGAATATTGCCGGAAGGAGCTGGGATTGCAGCAGGCGGTGGGTGGCATCCCCCTCGATCGCCTCAATGTGGACGGCGGCGGCATCAGCCTGGGCCATCCGGTCGGCGCCAGCGGCGCCCGGCTCGTTCTGCACCTGCTGCATGTTCTGCGTCGCAACAGGGCCCGCTATGGGGTTGCGACTTTGTGCATCGGCGGCGGACAGGGCGGGGCCATGTTGGTGGAAAATGTTGCGGCAGGTGAATGAGATGCAAGAGTTCAAACATTTTCGAATCGAGCAAAGTGCGGCGGGTATCGTTTGGCTATTGATCGACGTCGCCGGCAGCGGCGCCAATACCCTGTCCAAAGAGGTGCTGGAAGAGCTGAACGCCGTTCTGGATGCGCTGATCGAGCTTCGGCCAAAAGGGCTGGCGATCCGCTCCGCCAAATCGAGCGGCTTCATCGCCGGGGCGGATGTGAAGGAGTTTACCCGCATCGAAACTCCGGACGATGCGCTGGCCTTGATCCGGCGCGGGCAGCAGGTAATGGACCGGATCGAGGCGCTGGCCTTCCCGACGGTGGCGGTGATCGCCGGATTCTGTCTCGGCGGCGGTTTGGAGCTTTCCCTCGCTTGCGACTACCGTATCGCGCTGGACGATCCGAAAACCCGACTGGGACTGCCCGAGATCAAATTGGGCATTCATCCGGGGTTCGGCGGCACGGTGCGCGCGATACGACTGCTGGGCCCCGTGGCGGCGATGGATCTGATGCTTACGGGACGCACTCTTGCGGCGCGCCAGGCCAAAAAGATCGGTCTGGTCGATCATGCCGTTCCCGAGCGGCTTTTGCTGTCGGCGGCCGAACAGCTGTTGGCCGCCAGACCGGCGCGCCATCGCCCGAAAGCGTGGCTTCGCTGCTTGAATGCCGCTCTCCTGCGACCGATGGTTGCCGGGCAGATGCGCAAAAAGGTGGCCAAGGCTGCAAACCCGGACCATTATCCGGCTCCCTATGCGCTGATCGATCTGTGGCAGAAGCACGGCGGCGACCCGCGCCGCATGCTGGAGCAGGAGGCGCTGTCGGTGGCGCGGCTCACCACCACCGATGCGGCGCGCAATCTGCTGCGCGTCTTTCTGCTGCAGAACCGGCTCAAGGCGACGGCTGACCCCTCAGCCATTGACGTTCAGCACGTCCATGTGGTCGGCGCCGGCGTGATGGGCGGCGATATCGCCGCTTGGTGTGCGCTGCAAGAGTTTCAGGTGACGGTGCAGGACAACAACCGGGCGGGCCTGGCGAGTACCATGCGGCGCGCCCACGGGCTGTTCGAAAAGCGTTTTCGTGGACAGCCGCATCGGGTCACCGCAGCGATGGACCGTCTGATCGCCGATGAAAAAGGGTATGGAGTCGCCCGCGCCGACGTGATCATCGAAGCCATTTTCGAGAACGCAGAGGCCAAGCAGACGCTGTATCGGCAACTGGAGCCGAACATAAAGCCCGATGCACTGCTGGCGACCAATACTTCCAGCATACGACTGGAAACGCTCGCTCAGGCACTGGAGAATCCAGCCCGCTTGGTGGGGCTGCATTTTTTCAATCCGGTCGCCAAGATGCCGCTGGTCGAAGTTGTGAAAAGCGAACTGTGCGATGACCAGACGGCGGTGCGGGCGGCAGCTTTCGCCCGCCGCATCGACAAGCTGCCGGTGATCGTCAAGAGCGTCCCCGGATTTTTGGTCAACCGGGTGTTGATGCCTTATCTGCTGGAGGCGGTGGTGATGAGCGAAGAGGGGATTCCCAACCCGGTCATCGACCGGGCCGCAACAGCCTTCGGAATGCCGATGGGACCGTTGGAACTGGCCGACACGGTGGGTCTGGATGTTTGTCTGTTCGTCGCCGATATACTGGCGCAGGAGCTGGGAGCCGAGGTCCCCGAGCGGCTGCGGACGCTGGTGGCCAACGGCCGGCTCGGCGTCAAGTCCGGCGCCGGCTTCTATCGGTATAAGAACGGCAGGCCGGTGAAAGAACCCTCAGCCAAAGCGCCGGATGAGATCGATGCATTGCAGGATCGCCTGATCGGCCGGTTGGTGGATGAAGCGGCGGTCTGTCTTGATGAAGGGGTGGTCGAGGACGCCGACATTCTGGATGCCGCCATCATCTTCGGCACCGGTTTCGCCCCTTTCCGCGGCGGTCCGCTGCATTACCGCGAACACAGGAATCGGGAAACAGCGACGTAGGGTGGGACGCGCAGCGGTTCCGCCAAGAGCGCCTGATCGAAGAGAAATGAACGATCCTCTTTCGGCCTCGCTATCCCACTTGGTCTCTCGACTCCGCGCCGGAACGATCAGCGCCCAAACCCTGGCCGAAGCGGCGATCGATCATCATCAGCGCCATGGCGAATCGTTAAACGCCTACAAGACCTGGGACGTCGAGAAGCTTATCAAACAGGCAAA
>DEII01000064.1 GCA_002352385.1 Methylococcaceae bacterium UBA2778
TTTTTGGTGAGCCATTCAAGCGCAAACAATCCATGCCTTGTATGAAGGGGGGACTACAATGGATTCCTGGCTTGAGTATCCGAATCATTATCAAATGTGCAGGGCCTGCAATGGGACCGGTAGCATAACTTGCTCGATCTGTGCGGGCAGGGGTATGCGTTACGAGACACACTACGATTACGGCACGGAAGGCAGGATCCTGATTCACGAGTCACTAGGGCGATGCATTATGTGCGCCGGCAGTGGTAGCAGTCCGTGCTATCATTGTCATGGCAGCGGGAGCCTCAGAAAACAGGTATCAATAGCAATAGCCACGACTGAATCTGCCCGGGAATAACCTGGAACCCCAGCAGACTCTTCGCTGTAAACAGATCCTCGCGATAATTCTGTTGTAAGTCTTTTATTATTTTGCCTGGTCGCAGGAACCAGGATTATGCCGCCAGTTGGCGGACCCCTCAGTCACGCCACCCTGTCTCTTTCAACGCGTTTTTTCAATATTGTTTTTATATGCTTTTGGTATTCGGGGTGGTGGCGAAACTGGAAAAGTGTGATAGATCGTTAGAAGGCAGCTTTACCATTCCATGAAAAACAGGTCCAGTATTGATCGCTAAATTCCTGATCTAAGGAAGCGCTGAGATTAGTCCAGGGGGTGACTGCCATATTGCAGACACGTCAAATGGTTGAAATAGGGAACAAGTCGCGGGAGGCGGCGAGCCCATGCACCGCGCCGAAGCGGCCGGAGGGGCGGTGTACGGACGTAATCCCAGCAAACCGGGGTTGAAAAGTGTCCATGTATGGACTTTTCCGGAGGTTCCTTAATATCATTGTGCCCATGGGCCGGCAACACTTTCCACAAAAATCGGGATCAAAATATATCACGTCGGCAGGGATGCAGCGTCTGCGTGACGAACTGGCGTATCTTTGGAAAGTCAAAAGGCCAGAGGTTACGCAGGCGGTGTCCGAAGCGGCGGCGATGGGGGACCGTTCTGAAAACGCAGAGTATATCTACGGTAAGAAGCAATTGCGCGAGATCGACCGTCGAATCCGTTTCCTGCAAAAACGCCTCGATGATCTTGTGGTAGTCGATCGGCTTCCCGAAGATCAGGACAAAGTATTCTTCGGCGCGTGGGTGCGTCTGGAGGATCAGCAGGGAAAAATTCTCATATACCGAATCGTCGGACCGGACGAGTTTGATATTGGCAAGGGTTGGATCAGTGTAGATTCGCCACTCAGCCGGGCTCTAATGAAAAAAACAGCAGGTGATGAAGTGATCGTTGGGCTGCCCGAGGGCAAGGCGGAATATACCATACTGGAGGTCAGCTATCAGCCGTTTACCGACTGATGGTTCTAACGCGAGCCCGCCCGGAAACCTTTTCGCAATGTTATCCCTGAAACGCTTGATGTAGAAAAGAGTGTGTGGAGCACTGTCATTGGTAATAATCTTTTCCGTGTGTTGCAGGCGCAGGCAGAAGATGACAGCAAAATCCTTTCGATTTGATATACTTGAGCATAATGGTTTTGCCGGGGGGTACGCTATATATGAAACGGCATAGCAGTAAAAAATTGTTGATCTCGGTGATACTGATTTCGGTATCGCAGATTGCACATATGGTTTGTCTCGTCAGTGCAGCCAACGGTGCCCCTGGTTTGGTGCTGGCATTAGGCGAAATGGATTCCAGCAGGTACTGTTGGAAGCATTTGACTGATGTACACGGCACTGCCCGGCAGATGAATGATGATGGTATTCGCAGGGAGATCGAGGACTATCAGGCGTTGGTCGAGAAGGCTTTGGTGTACCGCGCTGAGAGCATAAGGGTGGCCGACCGGCTTAAGCGCAAAATCGCACGGGACAAGCCGCTGTCAGGCGCCGATCTGGATACGCTTAATCAGGGTATGATCGCGCATTTGAGCCTCCGCGACGAGCTTTATGCGGTCGCCCAGGCCCACGAATGCTGGGTTGAGGTGTCTGAAGACACCCTGCGTGATTTCCGTATTTCCCCGCAGGATAGGCTGACCGCGGTCATGCTGTCGCTTTCCGCGGCCTTGGTGCTCTATGATAACTATCTCCTTGCAATATCTATCTTCGAGGAAGACCGTAAACTTCGTCGTTTACTCAATGCCCGCGACACGGGGTATAAGATCGGTCGGGCCGAACTGGCCAAGGTGACACTGTTGTACAATTCGCCCAGCAATCGTCATCGCGTCATATCAGCGAGGGAATTCTACGACAAAATGGTTGAACAGGCGCCGCGAGAGTTTTTCAGAGACAGCGGGTCGAGCTATTTGTACATGCTCATATCCCAGAGCCCGACGTACAATATGACCAAGAAACACTCATCGCTTTACGGCTTGGGAAGACAGATGCAGTTTTTTGGATCGGTTACCGGCGACAGCCTGAATCATCTTGGCCGTGAAGGCGTTAATATCTTCAGCATGCTGTTTGGGAACTCTGTTGGGCTCATCGAGACGCGCAAGGGGAAACTCTACGGCCGGCCTCAGATGTCGCGATTGATCAAAGATCGACTTCAGGCCGGGGATATACTGCTGGAGAAGACGCCATTCCGGCTGACTGATAAGTTTATCCCCGGGCACTGGGGTCATGCGGCGGTTTGGATAGGCACAGAAGAGGAGTTGAGGTCGCTGGGTATCTGGGACCATCCACTGGTCAAGAAGCGCCGTGGGCAGATCAGGAACGGGCAGCTCATAGTGGAGGCCCTGCGTTCCGGTGTCGAGATGAGCACCCTGGAGGAATTCCTTAATGTCGATGACGTCGGGATCTTTCGTGTTTCCCGGCAAGACAAGGAAGACACGGCCGAAATCATTATCCGGGCGCTGCGGCAGGTAGGCAAGGCGTACGATTTCAATTTTGATGTAGAGACCACGGACAGGATCGTGTGTTCGGAGCTGATCTACGCTGCGTATACCGGAATTGATTGGCCGACAGAAAAGGCGTTGGGCCGCGCTACGATCAGTCCGGATCATGTTGCGCTGAAAGCGTTGAACGGCGGACCGCTTCGATTAGTCGCATTGTTTCATGATGGCGAATTGGTGAGGAATAAAGCGCTCAAGCAGTTGGCGGTACTGCTGGATCGGCACTGAGTGCTATTGTGACCCATGAAGACTTGATGGCTGCATGGAATTGGAGGCCGATCCGGGCGTGTCCAGGAAGATTTGTGTTGTCCGGCTGCATGCAGGATCTAAGGCCGGCGGATCTGCTCGGGACAGAGGTCGGCATATGTGAATTTAACGTTGATAATGCGAGTGACCCTGTCATCGTTGCCCCGCTGGACCATGGTGGCCTGATTTCGTACAGGAAGCGGGATGGATCCTATGTCCATACGCTCAATACAAAGGAAGGTTTTCGGCGGAAACTAACACAGCTGGGCATAATTTTCGAAAATTATGAGAACCCCCAGCTAAAATAGTGTCAAACTAAAATAGTCTTGCAGGGGGATGGCGGTTGGTCTCCGGGCGATACACAACCGTGCAGTGAGTAGTAAAAGACTGGGATAAATTCCACTGGTCCGCGAGCGCTATGGTCGATCCGACAGTCAGATTCTCCAGCAGGGTAGAGATGTACAAGAGATACAGGCCGGGTTACCCGCCGGCCGTTGTCGAGCTCATGAAGCAAAAGTGCGGGCTTTCACCCGATGCGATGATTGCTGATGTCGGTTCGGGAACCGGGGTCTTTTCATCTTTACTCTTGGCAAACGGTAATCGCGTTTTCGGGGTCGAGCCAAATTCCGGGATGCGGCGGGTCGCTGAACGCCGTTTCGAAAATTGCGCGCGGTTTGTCAGCGTGGCAGCCACCGCCGAATCAACCCGGCTCGCAGAGCACAGTGTGGATTTTATCACGGCGGCACAATCATTCCATTGGTTCGACAGGCAAAGAACCCGACTAGAATTCGCCCGCATTCTCAAAACCGGGGGGTGGGTTGTGCTGGTGTGGAATAGAACAAGAACCTCCAGTACCCCGTTCCTCGCTGCATATCATAGTTTGTTGCAGACCTATGGTACCAATTACGATATTGTGCGGCAGGGGCATGGTGATCAATCGATGCTTGAATCGTTTTTCAGTCCACATGGAGTCGAGGTCACGGTATTCGATAACAGGCAGTTATTTGATTTCGATGGCCTCAAGGGCCGGCTGCTTTCGTCATCCTATACGCCGGAACCAGGCGATGCAAGGCTCAAAGATATGTTGTATGAG
>DEII01000080.1 GCA_002352385.1 Methylococcaceae bacterium UBA2778
GACAAAATATTAACTCGTAACAAATCGAGGAAAAATAGGGGCAAAATGACAAATATGGGCTAAGATATCGTTGATTTTTATGGTATTCCAGTACAGGATCGCATTGGAAACCAGGCTCAAACAACTCGCTTTGTTCATGATCTCCTCGTAATCACCGGCCGTAAATTCACCCTGTTCGGCAAAGAAACTCCGGCGTGGCAGCTTATGCCGATATTCGCCCTTGTTGAGCTGGAGCTGCACGGTTTGCCGGAGTTCGAGATCGGTGAGATAGCGCAAGATGTACTGGGATTTGATGATATGCTCAAGGTTGGTAAGCGCCTTGGACAGCCGGTCCGAAGGAAAGCTGTTGGTCAATCTCTGAACGATTACATGCGCGGGGGCAGTGCGCTGCTTAAAAGAGATAGTACGACTCGGATCATTTCTTCCCACTGCTCCTTAACAACGTTGAGGTCGGCGATCTTCGTGAGCAATGACGTGAACACGCCGTAGTCGGCATACCGGTCAACACGATACAACTGCTGGTCTTTGAGGTTCCGGATACGGGGCATAAAATAGAATCCCAGCAGGTGACAGAGGGCAAAGATGATCTCGGTATAACCGTGGGTATCCGTCGTATGCTCGCGAATCTGCAGAATCGTGTTGTTTTCAAGTAGACCATCCAGGACATACAGCGCCTCGCGAGGGCTACAGGAAATAATCTTGGTGCTGAAGACGGAATATTGATTGGAGATGTGGGTGTAGATGCCAATGGCCTTCTTGTAGTAGCCGTAATAGCGTGGATAGTAAGAGGCCAACAGACTGCTGGCCTGAATGCCAAAGCGTTGGACATCGGATTAGGAGGCGCCAACTCCAATTTCACTATGACGAACGCAACGATTGAAAATAACGACTTTCTTGATTCGACTGCGGCCGCATCAGGGCATATCATCATCGTTTTAAATGCGGGCGAGCGCGCGGAGGCGCGGATCGCAGACAATCAGATCGTTGACGGCGCCGGCTTCGGCATCTTGTGCAGCGACAGAGGCGGTACGTTTCTTCTAACGGATCTGATGGACAATAATTTCGGGGATAACGAAAAGGGTGACATATCCGGTTGCCCCTGGCCCGATCAGGGGATGAGTTTCGAAGTCGGCTTTGGCAATTCCACAATGAGATGCGGCTAACGTCGCGCCGTTGAAGGTACTGATGATCGGTTCGCGGCGCGGAGCACTGCTGGGTGTGTTCGACGGCTGACGTGGTTTGAACGGCTGAATCGGCCATGCTGCTCCATACGCCCGGTGCTGATTGCTGTTATGCTGAGCCGATCTCGCAAACGAAGATGGGCGAAATCAGATGCGCCGGCTGTTTTCATCGATGCACTTTTCAATTATCATTCCGGTCCTTAACGAAGCCGCGGTCATCCGGCAGACCCTGCAACGGCTCCAGCCTTCGCGGCGCCGGGACGTGGAAGTCATCGTCGTGGATGGCGGCAGCAGCGACGGTACACCAAAACTTGCGAAACCGCTGGCCGATCATGTGTTGAGTGCTGCAAAAGGGCGAGCGCGTCAGATGAACCGCGGCGCGCAGTGTGCCGCCGGCGAGTATCTTCTGTTCCTGCATGCCGACACCCGACTGCCTGATCATTGGCTGTCGATGTTAGCGGATGTCTATGAACGATCAGCTGCATGGGGACGGTTCGATGTCAGGTTGTCCGGACGGCACTGGTTGTTGCGTGTGATCGAAACGATGATGAATTGGCGTTCCCGCGTGACCGGGATTGCCACAGGGGATCAGGCCATCTTCGTTCGCCGGCAGTTGTTTGAACGTGTCGGCGGCTTTCTTGATATCGCGTTGATGGAGGACATCTTGCTGAGTCGGCGACTAAGAAGCTGCGCTGCGCCGGTCTGTCTCAGAGACAAAGTGGTGACATCGAGCCGGCGCTGGGAAGAAAACGGCATTGTTAAAACCGTCCTTTTGATGTGGTGGCTGCGGCTGTGGTTTTATTTCGGCGCCGATGCGGATCGATTGGCCCACATCTATTCGGCAAGTGATTCAAAAATGAACAGGCAATCTTGATCATGGAGTTATGGATTCGGTTGGGCACCTTTGTTTTGGTCTTCGCTCTCATGCTGTTGTGGGAGTGGCGACGGCCGTTTCGCGCTTTTGAGCAGAAGAGAAGCGAACGTCTTTTGATCAATGTCGGCCTGATGCTGACGAATTTCGTTTTTCTCCGGCTGCTGAGTGGCGGCGGGGCTTTTCTGGCCGCAGTGTATGCAGGCGAGCACGGTTTCGGTCTGTTCAATCGCATCGAACTGTCGCCGTGGGTCAGCGCCGTTTTCAGTCTGTTGATTTTGGATTGCGCGATCTATTTTCAGCACCGGGTTTTCCATCGAGTGCCGCTGCTGTGGCGGATTCATCGGGTGCATCATTGCGATATGGGGTTTGATACCAGCACAGCCGTTCGTTTTCACGCCGTCGAAATCGTGCTCTCCATGTACTACAAAATGATTTTGGTCGTTTTGCTGGGCGTCTCACCGTGGACGGTCATCCTCTTCGAGATCATTCTCAATGCGTGCGCCCTGTTCAATCACGGCAATGTCCGCTTGCCGGGTTATTGGGATCGCCGTCTGCGCCTGTTGCTGATCACACCCGACATGCATCGGATTCATCATTCCAGCATCGTCCATGAAACCAACAGCAACTATGGTTTTTCCGTGCCGTGGTGGGACCGTCTATTCGGGACCTATTGTCCAAATCCGGCGCTGGGTCACGCGGGGATGGAGATCGGGCTGCCGGAAGAACGCGATCTGAGACGGCTGAACTTTTTTCGATTGCTTGTTCTACCGCTGGAAAAAATTGGGGATCGTGATTAGAATAGTCATCCCCCGATCGAAATACGGGCTATCCGATGAGCTGACCGATATCGATCGGCTGCGGTTCGGTGTTCATCGGGAGTCGATGCCGGCGTTTTCGCCATTCACGCTTTCTTTTGTACTGCAATGCTGAAAATAGGGACGTATCAACTGAAAAACAACCTGATTCTTGCGCCGATGGCCGGCGTGACCGATCGGCCTTTTCGTCAGCTGTGCAAGCAATTCGGAGCGGGTCTGGCGGTTTCCGAAATGGTCTCCTCCAATCCGGCTTTGCGCAACAACCGGCGGACGCTGCTCAAAACCGACCATCGTGGGGAAGCCGAGCCGCGTTCGGTTCAGATCGTTGGTTCGGATCCTGTGCAGATGGCGGAAGCGGCCCGCTACAATGCGGATCAAGGCGCTCAAATTATCGACATCAACATGGGGTGCCCCGCCAAAAAAGTCTGCCATGCCGCGGCGGGGTCGGCCTTGATGAAGGATGAATCGCTGGTCGGCAGTATCCTGGAACGTGTTGTCGAAGCGGTGGACCTTCCGGTTACGCTGAAGATCCGCACCGGATGGGATCGAGAACATCGTAACGCGGTGCGTATTGCCCGTATTGCCGAGCATTCGGGAATTCAGGCCATTGCGGTTCATGGGCGTACCCGTGCATGCGGCTTTTCAGGCTCGGCTGAATTCCATACAATCCGAGAGGTTAAAGGGGCAGTCGGCATACCGGTGATTGCCAATGGCGACATCGACACGCCGTCAAAAGCGAAATCGGTCCTTCAGGCGACCGGTGCCGACGCGATCATGATCGGTCGGGCAGCCCAGGGAAAACCCTGGTTGTTCCGTGAAATCGACTATTTTCTGCGCCATGGCCGCAGGCTTCCGGAACCGGATAGTACGAAAGTGACATCCATTGTCATGACACACCTCGAGCATTTGTATGCATTTTATGGCAATGATATGGGGGTGCGGATTGCTCGAAAACATATCGGCTGGTATCTGAAAGATCTGAGGTCCCTCAGCAGGGAAACCGTGAGCAGGGTCGTCCGCGCGGAAAGCCCTGCCGGGCAACGGACGCTGGTCCGTATCGCATTAGAGTCAACGAGCCAGGGATTAACCGCATGAATCTGGATGTTGAAACTCGTCAGCGCGACCCTGAACTGGTTTCAAACGGCGGTGCGGAATCCGGGGCATTGCCTCTGTCGGGTCATGTCCGCATCGCAGTCGAACAATACTTTTCACAACTGAATGGACATCCGGCGTGCGGCCTGTACAGCATGGTCATTGGCGAAGTGGAAAAGCCCCTGATTCAGACGGTGTTGGATCACAGCGGTCATAATCAGACCAAAGCGGCCTGGATTCTGGGCATGAGCCGCTCGACGCTGCGAAAAAAAATGGAATATTACGGCCTGGTGTGATGGCACAGTGCCTGCCGTAAAAGCCTATTCATAACACACGGGCTATCAATCGCTCTCGATTTCCACACAAAACGAAATGAATAGCAAGATTACGAGAGCTCTCGTGAGTGTATCGGATAAATCCGGCATTGCTGAATTGTGCCGTGGCTTGGCTGCAATGGGCATCGAGATCCTTTCCACCGGGGGAACTGCAAAGTTGTTGGCGGATCACGGGATTGAAGTGACCGAGGTATCGGACTACACCGGGTTTCCCGAGATGATGGATGGCCGCGTCAAAACCCTGCATCCGAAAGTGCACGGTGGCGTATTGGGACGGCGCGGCATCGATGATGCGGTCATGACTGAACACGGCATCGAACCGATCGACCTGGTGGTGGTTAATCTTTACCCGTTCGAGCAGACAGTCGCCAAGCCGGATTGTGACTTCGAAACGGCGATCGAGCAGATCGATATCGGCGGCCCGACCCTGATTCGTGCCGCAGCAAAAAACCATGCCGATGTCACAGTGATCGTCGATCCGGCTGATTATCGAGCGGTGCTCGATAAGCTCAGGAACGAGCAGGGGAGTATCTCGCAAGAGACCCGCTTCCGCCTGGCGGTGAAAAGTTTCAACCACACCGCCCATTATGATACCGCGATTGCGGCTTATCTCGGCGCCCGCGAAGGCGAACATTTTCCGGCCATCCTGAACCTGCAGTTTCAGCGAACACAGCTGATGCGCTATGGTGAAAACCCGCATCAGCAAGCCGCATTCTATTCGGAACCCGATCCCGCACCGGGAACGATCACCAGCGCACGGCAGCTTCAGGGCAAGGCCTTGTCATACAACAACATCGCCGATGCCGATGCGGCGTTGGAATGCGTCAAGTCATTCGACGATTCACCGACCTGCGTGATCGTCAAACATGCCAATCCCTGCGGTGTTGCACAAGCGGATCGTTTGCTGGAAGCCTATGATGCTGCCTATGCGACTGATCCCACCTCGGCGTTCGGCGGCATCATTGCGTTCAACGAGACACTGGATGCCGAAACGGCTCGTGCCATCATCGAACGCCAGTTTGTCGAGGTGATTATCGCGCCGTCTGTCAGCAGTGACGCCCGGGAAATGCTGGCGGCCAAACAGAATGTACGGGTGTTGGTGTGCGGCCGGTGGACGGTTGACGAGCGGTTGGAAAATGAAAGAGACTACAAACGGGTCGCCGGTGGCTTGCTGGTGCAGGATCGCGACCTGGCAGTCATCCACCGCAATGATATCAAAGTCGTTACTCGGCGCGGGCCGACCGAAGCGGAGATGGATGACCTTTTATTCGCCTGGAAAGCTGTCAAGTTCGTGAAATCCAATGCCATCGTCTATTGTTTGGGCCTGCGCACGATCGGCATCGGGGCGGGGCAGATGAGCCGGGTCTATTCGGCCAGAATCGCGGCGATCAAAGCGGCGGACGAGGGGTTGGAGGTCAAAGGCTCGGTCATGGCCTCGGACGCGTTCTTTCCTTTCCGTGACGGCATCGATTCGGCTGCCGAAGCCGGCATCACGGCAGTCATTCAGCCGGGGGGATCGATGCGCGATGATGAAGTCGTCGCGGCTGCGGACGAACATGGCATGGCGATGGTATTCACCGGCGTGCGCCATTTTCGACACTGATCCTGTGCAATCGGTTTACGGTTAACTATGAAAGTATTGATCATCGGCGGCGGCGGTCGTGAACACGCCATGGCATGGAAAGCCGCACAATCGGCCCGGGTCGCTCAGGTCTATGTGGCCCCCGGCAATGCCGGAACCGAACTGGAACCGGGGATCGAAAATGTCGCGATCGGTGCGGAGGAAATTCCTGCGTTGTGTCGGTTTGCTCAACGCAAGGCGATCGATCTGACCATTGTCGGCCCGGAAGTACCTCTTGTGGAGGGAATCGTCGATGCCTTTCAAGACGCCGGGCTGCGCTGCTTCGGGCCACGTCGGCTGGCGGCCCGGTTGGAAGGTTCCAAAGTGTTCTGCAAGCGTTTTCTCGAACGCCATTCGATTCCGACCGCAGCTTTTGCATCGTTTACCGATGAGGCGCGCGCTTGTTCCTTCATACGCGAGAAAGGCGTGCCCATCGTAATCAAGGCCGATGGGCTTGCCGCCGGTAAAGGTGTCGTGATTGCGCACACCGAACAACAGGCCATGAACGCAGTTCGGGACATGCTCTCGAGAAATGTGTTCGGCAATGCCGGCCACCGGGTTGTCATCGAGGAGTTTCTGCAGGGAGAAGAAGTCAGCTTTATCGTGATGGCCGACGGCGAACATATACTACCAATGGCCACCTCTCAGGACCATAAAGCCAGGGATGATGGAGATCAGGGACCAAACACCGGAGGCATGGGTGCCTATTCTCCGGCACCCGCGGTCACTTCTGCCGTGTACGAAAGAATCATGACAGAAGTCATCGAGCCGACGCTGGCCGGCATGGCGGCTGACGGCGTACCGTATACCGGTTTTCTGTACGCCGGTTTGATGATCGCACCAAACGGTACGCCGAAAGTGCTCGAATACAACTGTCGGTTGGGTGATCCTGAGGCTCAGCCGATCCTGATGCGTCTCAACAGTGATTTGATCGATCTGTGTCAGGCCGCGCTCGATCGAAAACTGGATGCGGTTCAGGCCGAGTGGGATCGTCGGGCGGCTCTCGGTGTTGTATTGGCGGCCGGCGGTTATCCGGGGTCGTACGAAAAAGGAGATGTGATTTTCGGCCTGTCCGAAGAGATGCGTGCCGAGGAGAAGGTCTTTCATGCCGGTACCCGCTTGAAAGACGGAAAAGTAGTGACATCCGGCGGTCGGGTGCTGTGTGTTTGCGCATTGGGAGAGAGCTTGGTCGAAGCACAGGCGAGAGCCTATCGGCTGGCCCGAACGATCACCTGGAACAACATCTATTATCGTACCGATATCGGCCATCGGGCGGTTGGGTCGCGGGATAACCAGAGCAAATAACCCACCCGAAAATAATGCGCAGGACTTTCCTGATGACTGCTCCTGTGGCGTTATTTTCAATAACGCGGGTTTGCACCAGTTTCGCATTCGGCACCGCTGATCTGCTGGTGCCGTTCTTGTTTTGGGTAGCTGTTTATAGCTATAATTTCTCGCTTCGGGTGGGGCATTCGATAAGTTCACATCGACGATTGACATCCGAACCTTTCTGTTTTACAGTTACGCCCTCGTCACATTTTTAAACAAAAACGATAACCATACGGAGCACGTAAGATGGCAAAACCATTACTTCAATTGGCATTGGATTCATTGGATTTCGATCAGACCATATCGCTGGCCCAGCAGACAGGTCCTTATGTTGATATTTTCGAAATCGGAACGCCATGCATCAAACATAACGGCGTCAAACTGGTTAGAGAGCTGAGAAGGCGGTTTCCGGACAAGCTGATTTTGGTCGACCTGAAAACAATGGACGCCGGCGAGTACGAAGCAACCCCGTTTTATGAGGCAGGCGGTGATATTTGCACGGTGCTTGGAGTATCCGGGGCAGCAACAATAGCTGGCGTTGTCAAAGCAGCACAAGCACACGGTGGAGAGGCGCAGGTCGATCTGATCAACGTTCCGGACAAAAGACAGTGTGCAAGAGAGTCGGCCAAGTTGGGTGCGCATATTATCGGTGTTCACACCGGTCTCGATGCACAGGCGGCCGGGCAGACACCCTTTGCCGATCTTAGCGATATTGGTAACCTGGGTTTGCCTGTCCGCATATCGGTTGCAGGTGGTATCAATAAGTCAACAGTCCAGGATGTCGTACGGGCGGGCGCGGGCATCGTTGTGGTCGGAGCGGCAATCTACGGTGCTCCTTCGCCAGCTGAAGCGGCTCGCGAGATTCGCGAACTGGCTGATGCTGCATAACTAAGGATATAATGCCATGCATCAGCAGCTTATTATTGACAAGATTTCGGACATACTGGCGGCAACGGATGATTCCTACGATGAAAAGCTGACCGCGATACTTGATGATGCGTCGCGCATTTTCCTTTCGGGTGCCGGCCGATCAGGATTGGTCACACGGTTCTTTGCGATGCGATTGATGCATAGTGGATACGGTGTGAATGTCGTCGGTGAGATTGTCACCCCGAGCATTAAAAAAGATGACCTGTTGATCATTATCTCCGGCTCCGGTGAGACGGAACAGTTGATCGCATACACTAAACGGGCTAAAGAGATAGGCGCTAAGATTGTGTTGATCTCTGCGAAAAGCGACTCGAGCATCGGCGATCTGGCTGACGCGGTATTCCAGATCGGTAGTTCGGAACAGTATGGCAAAGTCAAAGGCATGCCGATGGGAACGGTATTCGAGCTATCGACCCTCTTGTTTTTGGAAGCATTGATTTCGCATGTTATCCACCAAAAAGGGATACTGGAAGAAGTGATGAGGACTAGGCACGCGAATCTAGAATAGTGCGCCGAAGGAACGAGTGGCCATATACGGCCGCTCGTTCAAATCCTTTCCAATCCAGAGAACCAACGCGAACGAACGCTTCGATGTTGGTCACGCCGGTTCAACAATCCTTCACTCAGTAAAAAATTGTTAGGAGTAATAGATGCCTTCTCGCCGAGAACTAGCGAATGCCATACGCGCATTGAGCATGGACGCCGTGCAGAAAGCGAACTCAGGACATCCGGGCGCACCCATGGGGATGGCCGATATTGCCGAGGTATTGTGGAACGACTACATGCGTCACAACCCGGCCAATCCAAAATGGCCGAACCGGGACCGTTTCGTCCTTTCCAATGGTCACGGCTCGATGCTGCTGTATTCCTTGCTTCACTTGACCGGGTATGATTTGCCGATGGAAGAGCTGAAAAACTTCCGTCAACTCCACTCCAAGACGCCGGGTCATCCGGAATATGGCTATGCGCCGGGTGTGGAAACGACCACCGGTCCGTTAGGTCAAGGTATCGCCAATGCCGTGGGCATGGCTTTGGCCGAACGCACATTGGCGGGTCAATTCAACCGGCCGGGCCATGAGATTGTCGGTAATCACACTTATCTATTCTTGGGCGATGGTTGTTTGATGGAAGGCATCTCGCACGAAGCCTGCTCGCTGGCCGGCAGCATGCAATTGGGCAAGTTGATCGCCTTTTATGACGACAACAACATCTCTATCGACGGCGAAGTACGCGGAGGAAGCGGCGTTCCAGGGTGGTTTCTGGATGATACTCCGAAGCGTTTCGAGGCCTATGGTTGGCATGTGATACCTAAAGTCGACGGCCACGACCCGGATGCTGTGAAAAAAGCCATCGAGGAAGCCCGTTCGGTGACCGACAAGCCATCTATAATCTGTTGTCAGACCATCATTGGCTGGGGCTCCCCCAATAAGCAGGGCAAGGAAGAGTGCCACGGCGCGGCTTTGGGCGAGGACGAAGTGGCGTTGGTCCGCAAGACCATCGGCTGGCCGTACCCGCCGTTCGAGGTTCCGGGCGAGATTTATTCAGGGTGGGATGCCAAGGAAAAGGGAAGCAGGAGCGAAGCCCAATGGAAAGAAGGTTTCGAAAGTTACCGTCGCGAGCACCCGGAACTGGCGGCTGAATTCGAGCGCCGCATGGCGGGTGAGTTGCCGGCCGATTGGGATGAGAAATCCAAGGCGTTCATCGCCAGTGTGGACGAAAAGGCGGAAAACATCGCCAGCCGCAAGGCCTCACAGAATACCCTCAACGGATATGGCCCGATATTGCCGGAATTTCTGGGCGGCTCCGCCGACCTCGCCGGCTCCAACTTGACATTGTGGTCCGGATGCAAAAACGTCAATGCCGAGGGGCACGATGGCAATTATGTTTATTATGGCGTGCGTGAATTCGGCATGTCTGCGATGATGAACGGGATTTCCCTGTATGGCGGATTCAAGCCTTACGGTGCGACCTTCGAGATGTTTTCTGAATATGCGCGCAACTCACTCCGCATGGCGGCGTTGATGAAAATTCCAGTTGCGTTCGTCTATACTCACGACTCAATCGGTCTCGGCGAAGACGGCCCGACTCATCAACCTGTCGAGCAGACTGCCACTCTTCGGGTGATTCCGAACATGCACGTTTGGCGTCCATGTGATGCGGTGGAGTCGGCGGTAGCCTGGAAAGCGGCGATCGAACGTCAAGACGGCCCGACCTCCCTGATTTTCTCGCGCCAGGCTCTGCCGCATGTTCCGCGGACGGCAGAACAGATCGAGGCGATCTCTCGTGGTGGCTACATCGTGAGCGACAGCTACGGTATGCCTGAAGCGATCATCATTGCCACCGGTTCGGAAGTAGGCCTTGCGGTAAAGGCGGCGGGATCGCTGTCGGCCAAAGGGCGGAAAATTCGGGTGGTTTCGATGCCATCGACCAACGTATTCGATGCCCAGGATCAGGCCTACCGCGATTCGGTACTGCCTCCTGCCGTAACCAATCGGGTGGCCGTGGAAGCCGGCGTGACCGATGGTTGGTGGAAATATGTTGGGACCGGCGGCACCGTCATCGGTCTCGACCGCTTCGGCGAGTCCGCACCCGCCGGGGCACTTTTCAAGGAGTTCGGCTTCACTCCGGAAAATGTCACCAACAAGGTGGAGTCGCTACTTTAAACTCAAGAAAACAACATAACAGAGGGGTATTCATACGTGAAGAAATATCATTTGACGAATGGCATTGTGGCCGCGCTGCTGCTCGCCAGCCCCATCGCGGGGGCAGAGACCAAATATCCGGCGGCCAACTTTCAGCCGGAAGTCATCTACCAGGATTCAGAGTATATCGGCAAGCAGGGGGGCCAAGCTAAGGCAGCCTCAAAGGCCAAGGCCGCTCCTGCGAAAGCCAGCCGAGCAGATTCCAGATATCCGGCGGCAAACTTCGAGCCGGAGATCGTTTACCAGGATGCCGAGCAGATCGAGAAGGTTGCTCGGGCCGCGGCTACTACCCGTAGAGCACCGTCCGCAGGCGTCAGCGGCGCAGAAGCCGGTAAATCTGGTGGTATAATGGAAAATTACTGGTTTGGTCTGGTTGCTCTCGCTTTGGCTGGGTTTGCCGTCCTTTATAGCAGACGACCGAAGCCGGAAGTGAGCGAAGCTCCTGCCTACGCCATCGATACCAGCGGGCTGACTGGTGTTGCCAGGTACCTGAGAATGAAGGCCATGTCCGGACCAACCGGCGTTCAAAAGTACATTGAAAAACATGGAAAGGAATTCACTGGAGTTGAAAAGTATTTGCGCAGGCGCGGTTGAACGAAAGGGGAGAGCCCAGGTATATCCGCGTGCTTCATGCCCGTTGCATGATAATGCGTAAGCCTGCGGATTTTTTGAATCTGAAAACGAAAGGTGACAAATTATGGCAAAGAATCTACTCGAACAACTGAGGGAAATGACTGTGGTCGTCGCCGATAGCGGTGATATTCAGGCCATTGAGGCGTACAAACCGCGCGATACGACGACTAACCCTTCATTGATTACCGCCGCCGCCAAAATGCCGCAATACCAAGGGATGGTTGATGACACCTTGGCAGGCGCCAGAGAGACTTTGGGCAAGGATGCGACGGCAACGCAGGTTGTGGCTCTCGCTTTTGATCGCTTGGCCGTCGCCTTGGGTCTCAAGATTCTCGATATCGTTCCGGGACGGGTCTCGACGGAGGTGGATGCCCGCCTTTCTTATGACACCGAAGCGAGCATCGTGAAAGCCCGCGAATTGATTGCACAATACGAAGCCCAAGGCGCGTCCCGCGAGCGGGTGCTAATCAAGATTGCTTCAACCTGGGAAGGTATTCAGGCTGCGGCAGTATTGGAGAAAGAGGGTATCCACTGCAACCTGACGCTGCTGTTCGGAATCCACCAGGCGATTGCCTGCGCCGAAAACGGCATTACGTTGATTTCCCCGTTTGTCGGGCGGATTCTCGATTGGTATAAGAAAGATACCGGGCGCGACTCTTATCCGCCGGCGGAAGACCCGGGCGTTGTTTCGGTTACGTCGATCTATAACTATTACAAGAATTTCGGTCACAAGACCGAAGTGATGGGTGCCAGTTTCCGGAACATCGGCGAGATTACGGAATTAGCCGGTTGCGACCTGTTGACGATTTCTCCGGCTCTGTTGGGTGAACTGCAGTCGACGGAGGGCGTATTGGAACGCAAGCTCGATCCACAAAAAGCAGCTGGTATGTCCATCGAGAAGATAACGGTTGACAAAGAAGCGTTCGACCGGATGCATGCCGAAAATCGCATGGCGACCGACAAACTGTCCGAAGGCATTGCCGGTTTCACCAAAGCACTGGAGACACTGGAAGAGATTCTCGCGACCCGGTTGACTGCAGTAGAGGCGCGGCTCGCCAGCTAAACTTTTGGCCCCGGCGAAGAAGTGCCCGGCACTTCATATCGCGGGGGACCAACTACATTCTCCAAGGTATTGTATCGTTCCCGCGCGGTTGTCGCGCGGGAACGATGTTTCATGTTGCAACAGGATCCCCATTTGTATGTCACAAAAAATTTTAGACATCGTTAATCCCGGTGTTGTCACCGGCGACGGTGTGCAGAAAATCTTCAGGGTTTGCAAAGAAGAGAAATTCGCGTTGCCCGCGGTAAACGTCATCAACTCCGATACCATCAACTCGGTGTTGGAGGCCGCGGCGAAAGTGAGCGCACCGGCGATCGTTCAGCTTTCGAACGGCGGCGCTCAATTTTATGCGGGCAAAGGACTGAAGCTGGAAGGTCAACAGAATGCAATCCTCGGGGCTATCTCCGCAGCTCGGCATGTTCACTCGATCGCTGAGACCTACGGTGTACCGGTTATTCTTCACACCGATCACGCCGCGAAAAAGTTGTTGCCGTGGGTCGACGGGCTGTTGAAGGCTGGCGAGAAGCATTTTGCTGAAACCGGCAGACCGTTGTTCAGCTCGCATATGTTGGACTTGTCAGAAGAAAGCCTGGAAGAAAACATCGGAACCTGCGCCGAATACCTACAGCGCATGTCCAAGATGGGCATGACCCTGGAGATTGAACTGGGTGTCACCGGGGGTGAAGAAGACGGTGTGGATAACACCGGCATGGACTCGTCGTTGTTGTATACCCAGCCGGAAGAGGTCGCCTATGCCTACGAAATGCTAAGCAAAGTCAGCCCAAAATTCACGATTGCCGCGTCGTTCGGCAACGTTCACGGTGTTTACAAGCCCGGAAACGTCAAGCTGACGCCTAAAATTCTGGACAACTCGCAAAAATATGTGTCCGAGAAATTCGCAGTCCCGGCGAACACTTTGGATTTTGTTTTCCATGGTGGGTCAGGTTCCTCTCCCGAGGAAATTAAGGAAGCGATCAGCTATGGGGTAGTGAAGATGAATATCGACACCGATACTCAATGGGCGACATGGGCTGCAGTGATGGAATACTATAAGAAGAATGAGGCCTATCTGCAGGCACAGATCGGTAATCCGGAAGGCGACGACAAACCGAACAAGAAATTCTACGACCCACGCGCTTGGCAGCGTGCCGGACAGGTCGGTATGGTAACGCGTTTAGAGCAGGCGTTCAAAGAGTTGAACGCGGTTGGTACGCTGTAAACGCGCCGAACGATCGAAGTAAAAAGGCCGATGCATTTTTGCATCGGCCTTTTTTTTGCGGTCACTTCCCCTTCGTAGTCAAACCGTCGGAACCAGTCGAAGAACTGGTTCTCTAATAAGTCATCAGTTTCATATTTGACCCGACGCGGCATGGTCTCCCGATCCGACGCAGCAAGCAGTGCACGCCAATCTCTTATCGAGACGAAGGGAAGGGCGATTCTGGAGCAGATTCATGATTTCTCATCCGGGTTTTGGTCTCGCCAGCTGAACAGGATCATGCGCCCGTTCATCGAAGACGACTCCTTCCGAATTCAGGCGCTCCGCTTTATCGATGTGCTGCCGCGGCTCGATGACGATGAAGCGCTTCTGCGTCATTGTCAGGAGTATTTCGATACCGATGCTCTCAGACTTCCGTTGCCATTCAAGTGGTGTCTACACAAGCCTGGAATCTATGGTCCGCTGATCGTGCAGGCCGTCCGCCGTTTCATGGGTGTGTTGTCAGGGCAGTTTATGGGTGGTGCGACCCCGGATGAAGCGATGACGACCATCGAATCATTGCGTCGCCGCGAAATGGGGTTCAGTCTGGACATTCTCGGTGAAGCCATTGTCAGCGAACAAGAGGCCGATTCATACCAGAAGCACTATCTGAAGCTGATCGACGAAATAACGCCTCGACTCGAACAGTGGCCCTTCCAACAGCAGCTCGATGAGATCGACGGGCAGAAGGGACCGCTGTTATATCTCTCGCTCAAAGTGACATCCCTCCATTCTCAAATCAATGCGTTGGATGTTCGGGGTAGCATCGAAGGCATCATCGTCCGGTTGCGGCCCATCATGCTCGCGGCCCGCCGCAAGCGGGTTTTTATTTGCATCGATATGGAGCAATATGAGTTCAAGGAAATTGTACTGGAGTGTTTCAAAACGGTGCTGATGGAGCCCGCATTAAGGGACTGGTGCGATGTCGGCATCGCCATGCAGGCCTATCTGCGCGAGTCGGAACAGGATGTGAAAGAGATGATCGAATGGGCTCGTCGGCGCGGGACCCCCGTAACGATTCGACTGGTGCGTGGTGCTTACTGGGATTTTGAAACCGTCGTCGCCAAACAGCAAGGCTGGCCAGTGCCGGTTTGGGAGGAGAAGCACCAGACCGATGCCTGTTATGAGGGCTACCTGGAGCTTTTATTGGGTCACTATCCGGCTGTTCGAGCCGCTGTTGCAACCCACAATATACGCAGTCTGGCTCTGGCGATGGTGTTGGCCGAGGAATACGGGCTTTCCGTTGGCCAGTTCGAGTTCCAGATGCTGTTCGGTATGGCGGAATCTTTGCAGTATGCGGTATCCCGGTCGGGCTACTGCCTTAGGATATACGTTCCGTTCGGTGAGGCCATCCCCGGAATGGCCTATCTGGTGCGGCGACTTTTGGAAAACGCTTCCAATCAATCGTTTCTGCGGATGGGCGTTTCACAGGAATATGATCCGGACCAGGTTCTGGCACCGCCCCTTTCGGCGTCATCCAGGGCAACCTCCCCTATGACGGTCGGTGCAACCAATGGAAATGATGGGCCGGGCGATGAGCCAGGTTCCCATCCATTGCCGGATTTCAGAAATGAGCCGTTGCTTCGCTTCAACCGGATAGAGGAGCGGCAACAGTTTGCAGCCGCAATCGCGGAGGTGCGCATCCGGTTGGGGGAGATCTATCCGCTGTACATTAACGGCGATGCAGTGCAGACAGGAAGCACGATCGAATCACGCAATCCCGCCCGGCCGGAAGAGTTGGTCGGCAGAGTAGCCGCGGCCGATGGCGGTCACGCGGATCTCGCTGTTGAAGGGGCCGCTTCGGCATTCGCCGACTGGTCCGCCGGAAGTATGGAGCAGCGGGCCCACCTGCTGCTGCGGGTCGCCGCTCGGCTGCGGGCGGAACGGGCGCAGTTTGCCGCGTGGGAGATTTTTGAAGCCGGAAAGACTTGGGGCGAAGCCGATGCCGATGTCAGCGAAGCGATCGATTTTCTCGAGTATTATGCCCGCCAGGCAATCCGTCTGGAGGGCGGCGGCACGCTCGATCTGCCGGGTGAACAGAATCTCTTCGGATTCCGTCCGCGTGGTGTCGGCGTGGTGATACCGCCCTGGAATTTCCCGCTGGCGATTCTGACCGGAATGCTGTCGGCAGCGATCGTGACCGGCAACACCGTGATCGTGAAGCCGTCGTCGCAAACGCCGGTCATCGCCGCTCGATTCGTCAGGCTGCTCCATGAGGCCGGAGTGCCCGACGGCGTCGTTCAATATCTGCCCGGGGCCGGGGGAACATTGGGCGAATATCTGGTCAAGCATGCCGGCATTCATTTCATTGCCTTCACCGGTTCGGAAGCGGTGGGAACCCGGATCATCGATCTGGCATCGAAACTAACCCCCGGCCAGCACCATATCAAACGGGTGATCGCTGAGATGGGCGGCAAGAATGCCATCATAGTCGACTGCGATGCAGACCTCGATGATGCGGTGGTAGGCGTGATCCGGTCAGCGTTCGGTTATCAGGGCCAGAAATGCAGCGCCTGCTCTCGCCTGATCATTGTCGGGGCGCAATATGATGAGTTGCTGGAAAGATTGATCGAAGCAGCGCGCAGCCTGAAGGTCGGAATGCCGGAAGAACCGGGGAGTTTTATGGGGCCGGTGATCGAGCCGGCCGCCCGGGAGCGGATCCTTGGTGTGATCGAGCAGGGCAGAAAAGTCGCCCGGCTTGCCCTGCATGTGGGCTGTTCTGCGGTTGGGCCCGGCTATTTCGTCGGTCCGACCATTTTCAGCCGGGTGCCGCCCGATTCCGATCTGGCGCAAAAGGAAATTTTCGGCCCGGTGCTATCGACCATGAAAGCCGACACGCTGGATGAGGCGCTGGCCATCGCCAATCATTCCAGCTATGCGTTGACCGGAGGCTTCTACTCTCGCAGCCCCGCGAATATCGAACGTGTGAAAGGCGAATTCCAGGTGGGAAATCTTTACATTAACCGGCCGATTACCGGGGCGCTGGTCGAACGTCAGCCTTTCGGGGGATTCCGCTTGAGCGGCACCGGCAGCAAGGCCGGTGGTCCCGATTATCTGAAGCAGTTCCTCAACCCTTGCACAGTGACCGAGAATACGCTGCGGCGGGGGTTTGCGCCGAGCCAGTAGGTTGGGGTGAGGAACGAACCCCAACAGAAGCGTCGACTTTGGCCGGAATGTTGGGGTTCGCAAAGCTCAACCCAACCCACGTGGCGCTCAATTGTGCGTTAACTGTTTCAGGAAACGGCGCCCGCCCAAATTGTTCATCTGCGACAAGATCCACGCCTTTCGCTTTTGAACATGCCGTGTCGGTCGTCGAACGTTGTATTTTTTCGGGTTCGGCAAAGCGGCGGCAAGCAAGGCCGACTCGGATCGCCCGAGTGCAGCGGCGGGTTTTCTGAAAAAGCGTCTGGCCGCCGCTTCGACGCCGTACACTCCCGGCCCGAACTCCGCCACATTGAGATAGACTTCCAATATTCGTCGTTTCGGCCAGATCAGTTCGATCAGCGCGGTGAAATAGGCTTCCAGAAGCTTGCGGGCGAAACTTTTTCCCGGCCATAGGAACAGGTTTTTTGCCACCTGCTGGGAAATCGTGCTGGCTCCCCTGAGTGTACCGCCGTCCGCGTATGTCTTGATCGCCTGCAGCATGGAATCGAAATCAAAGCCCCTGTGATGCGGAAACCGCTGGTCCTCGGAGGCGATGACGGCCAGCTTGACGTATGGCGAAATCCTGTCCCAGCTGACCCACCGATAGTCGGACGAATAACCATGCCGCCCAGCGCGTGAGGCTTCGAGAGAACTTTGCAGCATGAACGCACTGGTAGGCGGCGGAGCCCAACGCAACAGCGTCACGGCAGCCACTGAGATCACCACCAGCACCAATAGGGCTTTTATCAGAAAAGCAGCCAGACGCGCCTTCACTGTTTTTTTTCGTACCATCCTGCGGGTCAGTTCTTCTGGTTTATCGATTCAACGCCGGATGTCGCATGAGATTGGTTGATGGGAAGGCACCCGAGAATGAGCATATCGCCGCTGCTTGCAGGCAGCCGTTCCGGGCGCGGCGCATGATGCTCCGGTTTATGCAATGCTCCTCGCTTTTGAGGCGCTGCCTACCATACTGACATCGGTTTGTTGAACAGCGGCTGCTCGGTTCCGGTCGGCGGCGGTTCGGGAAGGTCGTCGGGCAGGTCGGTTTTCGGTTTATCGAAGAAGCTGCCCCAATCGGTGCGTTCGGACATCTCCTTCTGCAGGTTAGCCGGCACGAATTCTTTTCCTTTGCGCAGCTCCCAACCGCCGCCCAGAGCTTTGTATACCGCAATCAGGTTGGTGGCAATTTCACCGCGTGCCTGGATCCAGGAGGTCTGTTCCTGAATCAGAAACTGCTCGGTGTTCAGCACCCGCGTATAGTCCACCGCGCCCTCCCGGTACTGAATACCGGCCAGATGCACCGCCCGCTCGGCGGCTTCGACACCGTCGTCGAGAAAAAACACCTGTTTTTGCGCTCCGAGAAAGCCGGCCAGACCGTCTTCCACTTCCTTAGCTGCCTCCAGAACGGTGTTCTGATAATTGACGATCAGCTCCTCCAGACGTGCATCCTGGACCCGAACGTTGTTCTTGATCCGCCCGTAATTGAGGATGTTCCATTGCACGTCGGGACCGATAAAATAGGTGAAGCTTTTGCTGCTAAAGATCTTGGAGAGGTGTGTACTGTTCGACAAAAAGCCGCTGCTCTCGCTGGTCTGGAAGCCGAGGCTTCCCACCAAAGAGATGCGTGGAAACAGGTCCGCTCTGACAATGCCGATGCGTGCACTTTGCGCGGCTGCCTGCAGTTCCGCAAACCGCACGTCCGGGCGCCGGCGCAGCAGATCCGCAGGAATCCCGATGGCTACTTCGTCGGGCGCGAGCGGAATCTGTCCAGGCTTGTTACCCAAAATCGCCTGCAAATTGCTCGGCGGCATACCGAGCAGAATGCTGAGCGCATATTTGGCCTGGCTGAGACTGGCTTGCAGCGGCGGAAGCAGCGATTGGGTATCGCGCAGCAGGCTTAGTGCCTGCTGCGGGTCGAGTTCGCTGACCGCGCCGTTGCGGAACTGCACATCGGTGATTTCGAAGCTGCGCTGCTGAATCTCGATATTGTGTCGGGTGACGGCGATCAATTCCTCCAGGGTTCGGATCACGACGTAAGTCCGTGCGACCTCGGCAGTCAAACTCACCAGGATGTCGTCATAATTGGTGATCGAGGCACCCATGCTGGCCGATGCCGATTCGACGCCGCGCCGGAAGCGGCCCCAAAAATCCAGCTCCCAGGCAGCATCGAATCCCAGGTTGAAATCCCAGAAGTTCTTGTCCGCAAGGCCGACATTCGGCGCATTGCTGCTCAGTCCGGTGTAGACAAGACTTCCCACCGCTTGTTGAGCCTGAGGAAATTGTTCGCCGATGGCGATGCCCAGATTTGCCCGTGCCTCCAAAATCCGCACACCCGCAATTTGCAGAGGCAGGTTCTGCCGGTAGGCGGTATCGACCAGCGTGTTGAGGATCGGATCGTCGAACACGGTCCACCAGCTGCTGTAATCCGCCTCTTCCCGTCTTTTGACATGTGGATCACCACTTGACACCCACTCCTCCGCAACCTGTGCCTGCGGTTTTTTGAAATCCGGCCCCACGGCACACCCGCTCAGAAGCAATAGGCAGCAGAGTAAAAAGAACGCCGTATCGTTTCCTGCCGCCCGGCCGGCTCTCATTAGGCGTCCCATACCGCCGAAAGGTTTTTCATTGGATGAATGGCTATTTGCCAAAGTTGCTTTCATTCCTCTCCCCGAATTGCAATGAATTTATGCGACGCGCCGGGACATTATCTTTAAAACGACGGCCAAGCGCCATCTTTTCCAGCAAAGTGCCCGGCCGATGAGGATGCTTGACTTCGTATGCGGCCGGGAGGCTGTTGCACTTGCGCCGGGGAATCAAGATAATACAAGCGTGCACGAAAACCCTCGCGTTGGCAGTCGATTCTGTGTCGCACCCCTTTTTCAACTCCTTCCTCGAATATATGAACCATTTCAAAAGAAAGTTTGCGATCGTTTTGTCCGCATCACTGGGCATCCTTATTCTGGCTGCGCTGTTGATTTATCTCGCGGTGGATTTTTTGGTCGATTTGTGGTGGTTCGGTGAAATCAACCGGTCCGGGCTTTTCATCCTACGGACATTCTACCGCGACATCATTGGGTTCGGTATTACGCTGATATTCGGCGCGATTATTTACATCAATTTCTGGGTCGTCTCTAAGATATCCAAAAGAACGGGCCTTGCGGCAGATGCCGCCGCATCACAGACGATTCGGGGCCGGCTCATCCACGCTGTCGATGGCGGTTCCCCGAAAATCGGTATACCGTTTTCGTTGGTCCTGGCCCTGCCGGTTCTGGTTCCGGTGTACCGCAGCTGGGATCGCTTCCTGCTTTTTTTATCGGGGGCGCGGTCAGGCATCCATGACCCGGCGTTCGGGAAGGATCTCGGCTTCTACCTGTTCGACTATCCCGTCTATTCACTGATCCACTGGGAGCTGCTGGTCACTTTTTCTCTGGTTCTTTGTGTGGTGTACCTTCTGTACCGCACTACCGGCCAAGCCCACGCCTCCTACTGGACACGCGGCACCGATGGCGCCAACATTCACCTGACCGTGCTGATCATGATCCTGGTATCGATTCAGGCGTGGTCGATTTGGCTGGGTCGGTTCGAACTGCTGTACGACGCCAGTCATCTTCCTCTGTTCTACGGGCCTGGTTTCGTGGAGATGCGTTATCATCTGTCATTGATCTGGCTCTCATTCGTTGCGTTCCTCGTCCTGTCGGGTTCGGCGCTCCACTTCCTTTATACAAGAAAATCCCTGAAAATCGTCGCGCTGTCGGCGCTCTGTTATCTTGCCTTTGTCGGTTTGCGCCACATCTCCTTTTTACCGGAGCTGCTCGAGCGATTTTATGTGCAGCCCAATCCCGTCAAGGCGGAGCGGCTGTTCATCGAGCGCAACATCCAGTCAACCCTTGCAGCCTATGACCTGGATCGGGTGCAAACCATAGACTATCCCATCGAGTCGTCGCTGTCGCCGGTGACCAGGGCGGACGTGCGCGAGACGCTCCACAATATTCCGGTGTGGGACAAAACCTTTCTCAAAGATGTTTATAATCAACTGCAGGCATTGCGGCCTTATTTCAACTTCGTAGAAATCGACGTCGATCGATACCACCTCGAAGGCGCCGTGCAGCAGGTCAATATCGGCGCGAGAGAATTGAATCTGAGCAAACTGCCCGGCGAAGCGCAATCGTGGGAAAACCGGCACCTGGTCTATACCCACGGGTTTGGTGTGGCGGTCTCCCCATCCGATCAACGAGCCGACCAGTCGATGCAGTGGTACTTGAGTGATCTGACCCTGAATTCTTCGGTGGGCCTTCAGATAAAATATCCGCAGATCTATTTTGGTGAGGAGCAGTCCGACTACGCCATCGTACTGAACAAGGTGGACCCCGTCGGCTTTGCCGGTTACGAAGGAGAGGATCGACAAGGATATTCGGGGAGCGGCGGCATTCCTGCTTCATCATTGCTCCGGCGGTTGGTTTTTGCAGCCTATTTTGGCGAACCGAAAATCGTGCTTTCGCGCAATATCGGACCGCGGAGCCGCCTGTTGATGCGGCGCAACATCAGGGAACGCATCGCTGCCGTCGCCCCGTTTCTCGTGTTGGACGACGATCCTTACCCGGTGCTGGAACAACAGCGGATTTTCTGGGTTCAGGATGCGTACACGGTTTCGGATCTTTACCCGATGTCGACACCGCTTGCCGCTTTGGGTCAAACGATCGACCCAGAAGCGTCCGCGTCGATCAATTACATCAGAAATTCGGTCAAAATCGTGATCGATGCTTACAATGGCACGACCGATTTTTATATCGTCGATCCTAAAGACCCGATCGTTCGTGCCTATGACAGAGCCTATCCCGGCCTGTTCAAACCGTTCGACCAAATGCCGAAGAAGCTCATCCCGCACCTCAATTACCCGCAGGATCTGTTCGATGCGCAACTCGCAATTTATGCCCGCTATCACCGGCAGGAACCCGTGGTGTTCTACCAGCAGAGCGAGCGACTAGAGGTCGCCAAGCTCAACCCGGAATCGCCGGACTCGTATTATTTGACGCTGGACCTGTTGGAATCGGCTGGCGCAAAGGCAATCGGGGCGGAAAAGTTTGTCGTGATGAGCCCCTTGTCGCCGGTGGGGCGGCAAAACCTGCGAATGATCCTGTTGGCCGGGTGTCTGGGCGAAGGCCCATGCAGCGATCGATACTACGGCAATATCCTTGCGTACAATTTCCCCACTGATATTCAGCTCGAAGGACCGGCGCAGATCGATGCGCTGATCAACCAGAATGCCGAGATTTCCCGGCAATTGACTCTCTGGGATCAGCGGGGCTCACAGGTCTTGCGCGGCAGAATCATTGTCGTCCCGGTGGACGATTCGATCCTCTATATCCAGCCGGTCTACCTCGCGGCCACAGCGGAGCCGCGTATCCCGCAACTGGTGCGGGTGATTACGGCGATGAATCACCGGGTCGCGATGGACGTCTCGCTCGAGGCGGCTTTCGCTGGTCTGGCGGAGCAGTTGGCTGTGCAGGGGGGACCGGTGACGCAGACCGCATCCCAAGAGGCCGGAGAGGGTTGGGGTGGGGGGATCAAATGAAGAAAATTTCGTTATCTTTATCTCCTCATCCTGTCCTTCTCCCTGAGGGAGAAGGAACCCTCTAACTGACCCTTGGCAGGTTGTCCGATAATCAACTGCCGTTTCGTGGTCGGGTGTCAGCATAATGGCCAACTCCTTAACATTTCTTCGTTATGTTTTCTCCGGAAACAACCCTGGCATCCAGCGTGATGCCAATTCGGCTGGAAATGCAAGGCATAACGGTGCACGTGTGCTTGTCGATACGACAACGACAGCGTCGACTACCGCGTCATCGTGAACTTAGAGATCGATTTTTTGTAGGGCGTCACGCGGCGGACGCGATGGCGGAGCACCCGCAAGGCGTGCCCTGCAACGGTCAACTCAATTTCTTGATGATATGTTTCGCAAGGCGATCGTTAATTTCCCGGTGCCTCGGGACTGGTTGAGAGATTTTCGTGTCCGGGTTCTGATACCAGTCATGCTTTCCGCCGTGGCGAAGGACAATGCAGCCCATATCATTCAACCGTGAAATCAGATCGCGTCTCTTCACGCGACAGTCAGCTCGGCAGTATGCCGGACGGCGGGAATTTTCCCGCTTACCAAGTCTTGGTAGATATCTTTGAGATTTTCCTGGAGCTCCTCCAGAGAGGCCCCTTGAGTTATATAATCAGGATACTCTTCAAGGTACCCAAGCCACATACCTTCATCCTGCCAGTAGACGTATCTTAATGATGTCATGTTTCGCTGCCTCCAAAACGAACCTGTTTTTCAGTCAATGTTACGAACCATCAGGGGTAAGACGGCCAACCGAGCTTTTGACGGTGTGCAGGACAAATCACACCCTTGAGAAATGGACCATCCACATCACAACATCATAATCATAGTCCCGGCAAAAGTCAGCAGCACGTTGGCAAAGGTATAGGTACCGGCGTAGCGCAACGCCGGTATCGAGCTTTTCGCGGCGCGGGTGGCGATGTTCAGAGTCATCACAAGCGCGCCCAATCCAACCTACGTTTCGGACAGCTGGGCTTCGATCTGTTGCCACAAAGATTTCAGGTGGGTTTCGGCATCGCTTTTCTGCACTCCCTTGGCGACCATGATCAGTCCCAGGCTGATTACCAGCACGCCGGAGATCTTGAAGAAATTCTGCAACATCCGCCCGGACAGAAAGCCGGCGAACAGGCCGAAGCCAAGCAGGGCCGGCAAGGTTCCGACGCCGAACAAGAACATGACTTTGGCCCCTTCCCAGGGGCTGGCGGTTCCCGCGGCCATTACATACATCGCCTGCAAAGGACCGCAGGCGAAGATGAAGCCGGTGAAAAAGCCGATCAGCAGCGGATGGCGGGAGCGCCGCCTTGCCGGTTCCACGAGCTGCTCGAGGGCCTTGGGCTGCTTGAGCCTCACCCGGCGGAACCAGCCGAAGAATCCCAGCATGTTCAACCCGAATCCCAGCAGGAACAGCCCTGCAATGATGGCGGTCACCCCCCGAATCAAAGGTGTGAAGCTCACCAGCGATCCCAGGAGTCCGAACAGTGCTCCGAACATCGTATAGGAAATGGTTTTGCCCACGCCGTAGAACAGATGGGCGAGATAAGGTGAGCGTCCCTCTTCCAGCGCGGCATTGACATAGGTCAGCACGAATCCGCCGCACATCCCGACGCAATGAAATCCGGTGATAACCCCGACCATGAGCACCAGGGTATCGCTCATGTGGCCATCGAGCTCGGGCATCGCAAGCGCGTGGCCGTATCGGCGTGCGGCAAAGACCAAAAGGGCGATGATGACCAGTCCCAACAGGGAAAAGAGGATGCGTTTCGTGGAGCTGCTTTTCGCCTCGGGTACCTTGAGTACGCAGCGATATCCCTTGGGTTCGATGGTCCGGCAGATCTTTTCGATGGAGCACTTCTCGGGATCGAATCGGACCGACATCATGCCGTTTTCATAATCGGCCTTGACTTCTCCGACTCCTCCCAGCTGACTAACTGTCTCTTCAATGACGGTTTCGCAGCCACCGCACTGCATCCCTGTCACTTTGACTGTCACGCGATCATCTGTCATGTTGGTTTACCGTGGAAATTCGCATCGGGTTCAACGAGGAAAAATCAGAAAATCCTAATATAGCACAGTTCGGATGTGCCCCGGAATCTTTGGAGTGTGCCGGTGGTTCAGCCGCTAAGCTGCAAGTGAACCACTCATCTATCGTGGGTTTCATCCCGCTTCAAATCGGCCCGATGCTGAGCTGTCGCAGGAAAATCCATCACGACGCGCAGCCCCGGCCTGTTGTCTTCCAGACGCAGCGTGATGTTGTGCAGTTTGACGACCGCCGCTACCAGGCTCAAGCCGAGACCGTTGCCCGGCGTGCGCCGGCTCGATTCGAGGCGAAAGAAGCGCTGCAGCACTTTTTCTCTTGCCTCCGGTGGAATGCCGGCGCCGGAATCGGTGATGATCAGCTGCAACAGGCCCTCGGAGCTGTGCTTCAGGCTGATCTGAATGCGGCCGTTGGACGGGGTGTATTTGATGGCGTTGTCGAGTATGTTGGCCACGGCTTGAAACAGAAGATCCCGGTCACCGCCCACCTGAATACCGCCGGTCAGCTTCAGAGTCAGTTGCTGCGATTTTTCCTCGGCGAGTGGTTCATACAGTTCGACGACATCCCGAACGAGCGCGGCCAGATCGATCGATGTGAACCGTTCGCGGCGGTGGTCGGCTTCGACACGGGCGATTCGCAACAGGGCGCTGAATGTTGCTAGCAGGCCGTCCGCCTCGTGAATGGCCTGCTCAACCGCCGCTGTATCGTATCCTTCGGCGATGGCCCGGCTGCGCAGTCGTTCCAGATGATTGCGCAAACGTGCCAGCGGGGTTCGCAAATCGTGGGCGATGTTGTCCGATACCCGGCGTACGCTTTCCATCAGGGATTCGATTTGATCGAGCATTCTGTTCAGGTTATCCGACAATACGTCGAATTCGTCGCCGGTCTGGTTCGTTGGTATGCGGCGTGACAGATCACCGCTCATGATGTCGCGGCTGGTTTGGTTGATCGCGTCGATGCGCCGGACCATGCTCCGGCTCGTCAGTGTTCCGCCGATGAGCGCAAGCACGAAGGTGATGACCAATCCCCAGGTCAGGGTTTCGGCAATCAGGCGCTGGTTTCGTTCCAGCTCGTGTATGTCGCGGCCGACCAGCAGGTGAAACCGGCCGTGCAGGAGGAAGCGCCGGGCTCGGACGCGATGCAGTTCATGCCCTCGCCAGCCTTGGTATTCCAGACGGAAGTTGACCCACCCGTCGACGCTCTGCCGGACCGTTGGCCAGTGCAGCAGATTGCCGACGATGGGATTGTAACGGGCGTCGGTCAGCAGATAAATGGCAGAGCCGGCCGGTTTTCGAGCCAGGCGTTCTCGGATCAAATTGGTCAGGCCGGGAAGTCCTGAGGTTTTGTAGCGTTCGGCCAGTCCGGTGATTTCCGCTTCGATAGTGGCATCGGTCTGGCGCGCCATGTAGCTGGCGGTGGACCAATAGATAAAGCCGAGCAGAATGAAATTAGAGACGCTGAACAGCGCCATGTAGATCAGCGCCAGGCGGAAGGTGGAGCTGCGAAGCAGGCTAGTCGGGCGCACGCAGACAGTACCCAGCACCGCGCACGGTATGCAGCAGCGGCCGATCGAACTGTTTGTCGATCTTGCTGCGCAGGCGGCTGATGTGAACGTCAATGACGTTGGTTTGAGGGTCGAAATGATAATCCCATACATGCTCCAGCAGCATCGTTCGCGTCACCACCTGACCGGCGTGCCGCATCAGATACTCGAGCAGGCGAAATTCCCGCGGCTGCAGGTCGAGCACCTGTCCGGCCCGTCTCACTTGCCGGGACAACAGATCCATTTCCAGGTCCGCTACCTTCAATTCGGTTTCGGCCGCTTCACCCTCTCTACGTCGGGCCAGGGCCTCGCAGCGAGCCAGCAGCTCGGTGAACGCAAACGGCTTGACCAGGTAGTCATCGCCGCCGGCTCGAAGGCCCTGCACGCGGTCATCCACTTCGCCGAGTGCGCTGAGGATCAAGACCGGCGTCGTGTTCTTGGCACCTCGCAGGGTTTTGATGAGTGAGAGACCGTCCAGCTCCGGCAGCATGCGGTCGATGATCAGAACGTCATAGTCGTTTCCCATGCCCATGAGCAGACCTTCTTTTCCGTCCTGGGCATGATCGACGGTATGGCCGGCTTCGCTCAGTCCTTTGGTAATGTAGGCGGCTGTTTCGGCGTCGTCTTCGATGACGAGAATATGCATGCGTGACTTTTCAGGTTATGGTGGTGGATGGATGGCTGCCCGATCTCGAATGGCAGCCTAGGAGGCTGTCCGAGAACAGACTGATCTACTGCGGCCAAGCTTGATTGGCCAGATTTCCCGATCATTTTCGTTAAATAGGCCCACTATTCGCCTNNTCTCGGACAGCCTCCTAGAGAGCATTCGTTCCTGCGGCGGCGTTCATGCGATTAACCCGATCATCTGGTCAGCAGTCATGCTATTCTATCAGCGGCCTGCGAGTATGGCACAGGCCGAATGAATAATCTCATTATCTTACGGGAGGATCTCGATGAGCAAAAAAGAAGAATTGATCGTCTCCGGCGTCTGGATGCCGGATCTGGGCGACTTGAAGCATAATTGGGGATGGCTGCTCGCGCTCGGTATCGTTTTGATGGTGCTGGGAACGATCGGGCTGGGTATGACGTTTGCCTTGACACTGGCCAGCATCGTTTTTTTTGGCGTACTGTTTTTAATCGGCGGCGGCGTTCAACTGGTGCATGCCTTCAAATGCAAAGGATGGAAGAGCATCCTGTGGCATGTGGTGATTGCGCTGCTTTATATCGTTGCCGGTGCGGTGGTGGTGATGCATCCGTTGCTCGGCGCCTCCGTCCTGACACTCGTGGTTGCCTGGTCTTTCATCGCAATCGGAATCCTGCGAATCATGATCGCCATTCAGAATCGCGCAGTCAAATACTGGATCTGGTCTCTCATCGGCGGCATTTTGGCGGTGATCATCGGTATGATGATTATTGCAGAGTGGCCGGCGTCGGGTTTGTGGGTGATCGGCTTGTTTCTTGCTATTGAATTGATCATCAGCGGATGGTCGTATATTTTTCTCGCCCTGGCCGTCAGGGGTATTGCCAAAGAGGCATGAGCGAGTCTTAATTCTTTTTCCCATGCGGCGGCATGGGAAAAAAAACGCGTAGGGCGGAACGCCAAGCGGTTCCGCCATCCATCATGCATACTACACGGCGGGGTCCTCTGGTTGTTCACCGGTCGGCCCCCGTCCATCCCAATAGGGGGCCGGCTGCATCCGCTGGCAAAGAAAATCCACAAATGGCCACACCCAAACAATCGGGCATGATCACCCGATAAACCAGGAGGACTTTGAAGCATGAGCGAAGCAACGGAAGCGCTGACCAACGACCAATCATACACCTCGTTGCCCGATTTACCACAAACAGAAAACCAACACACCGGGACTGGAGGCCGGAGCACAGCCTCATCGGAAAAAAAGGCTAAAGCGCCGGAGCGTTTCGACCTGGGTTCCCCGCAATGGTATCTCAATCGGGAGCTGACTTGGTTGGCCTTCAACCGCCGGGTGCTGCACGAGGCGAAGGATGAACGTACTCCGCTGCTGGAGCGCGTGAAATTCGTGGCGATCGTCGGCTCCAACCTGGATGAATTTTTCATGAAGCGCATCGGCGGGCTCAAACAGCAGGTGGGAGCGGGCGTGACCGAGCTAAGCGTCGATGGTCGCAGCCCCCAGCAGCAGATCGAGGAATGTTATTCGGTGGTGCGCGACATCGAATCGAAACAGCATACGCTGATGACGGAACTGGACGCGCTGCTGAAGGAGCGGGAGATACACATCGCGCGGTATCCGGAATTGACCGCAGAACAACAGAAAGAAATCCGGGAGCGATACATCCGGACGATTTTCCCGCTGATCACGCCGCAGGCGATCGATCCCGCGCATCCTTTTCCGTTCATATCCAATCTTTCGTTGAACCTTCTGGCCATGGTGCGTCCTGCAGAGCGTGAAGAATCGACGCTGGTCCGGATCAAAGTGCCGGTCGGTTCGAGTTCCCCTCGCTTTTTGCGGGTCGGTGATGACCATCTTTATGTGCCGTTGGAAGAGGTGATTGCGCATAAGCTGGATTTGCTGTTTCCAGGCATGGAGGTGGCGTCCTGCGAGCTTTTTCGGGTAACCCGCAATGCCATCACCGAACAGGACGAGGATCAGGCCGACGACCTCTTGCAGATGATCGAATCCGAGCTGCGCGAGCGAAAGTTCGCCCCGGTGGTGCGGCTCGAGGTCTCTTCCGGCATGCATCCGCTGCAGCGCGGCATGCTGGCGGCCGAGTTGGGCCTGGACGAAGCCAGTGACGTCTTTACGGTGAACCGCTGGATCGCGCTGCGGGATCTGTTTCAGATCGTCGGCATCGACAAACCTGCGCTCCACGACCCGCCGCATCACCCCTGTGATCATCCGAAGCTCGCCGGTGCACCGAATATATTCCATGTCATTCGCGAGCAGGGGGCGATTTTATTGCACCATCCTTATGACTCGTTCGCCACCTCGGTCGAACGGTTCGTGAAGGAGGCCAGTCGCGACCCCAAGGTGTTGGCCATCAAGATGACCCTTTACCGCACCTCGAAGGACACCAAGATCCTGCAATATCTGATCGACGCCGCGCAGGGCGGCAAGCAGGTGGCGGTGGTGGTCGAGCTCAAGGCGCGTTTCGATGAGTCCGCCAACATACGCTGGGCGAACCGTTTGGAACAGGCGGGCATTCATGTCACCTACGGGGTGGTGGGCCTGAAGAGCCACAGCAAAGTGATCTATGTGGTGCGTCAGGACTACAGCGGATTGCGCCGCTACGCCCATATCGGCACCGGCAATTATCATGCAGGCACAGCGCGTCTGTATACCGACCTGGGCATCCTGACCTGCGACCAGGCCATCGGCGAAGACCTGACCGAGTTGTTCAACTATCTGACGACCGGTTTCGGCCCGAAGCGAAAATATCGGGTACTGCTGCCGGCCCCCAAGGTGTTGAAGCCCGCCTTGCTGGACAAGATCGAGCGGGAAATCGGCATACACTCGGCGAAATCTCCGGGGTTGATTCAATTCAAGATGAACGCGCTGGAGGATGTCGATGTGACGGCCGCTTTGTACCGGGCATCTCAGGCGGGTGTCAAGGTGGATCTGATCGTCCGCGACACCTGCCGTCTTCGCCCCGGCATTCCCGGGCTTTCGGACAATGTGCGGGTAATCAGCATCGTCGGCCGGTTCCTGGAACATGCGCGGATCTTCTATTTTCGCAACGGCGGTGAAGAAGAATATTTCATCGGCTCGGCCGACTGCATGAAGCGCAACCTGGAAAGCCGCGTCGAGGTCGTCACGCCGGTCGAGAAACCGGTGCTGCGTGAAGTATTGCGGCAGACTCTGAAGGTCCAGGTCAACAATCAACGCAGCGTTTGGGAGATGCAGTCCGACGGAACCTATATCCAGCGCCGGCCTGAAAAAGGGCAAAACGAAACGGGTGCTCAGGAGATACTCATCGAACTGGCCAATAAGCGTTGTCAGGAAGCGGCTCAGGGCAAAAAACGCAAACATAGAAAAAGAAACGCTCTGCGGTGATGCGTTCCGGCAGCTGACGGAGCTCGACAAAACCGTGCCAAGAGAGGCTTCCCGTCTCAATGAAGCTCGTGTTTGAATCGTGGAGGGAGAATGACACCGGCCCGTGGTGTGGGGGCAACTCCACGGGCCGGTGACGCGGCTGTCAGTGAGTGGCGTGGCTAGGGAGAGGGAGGATGCTTATCGCCAATAGCTCAACAACCGGTTATAAGTATGGCCGAACATTGAAAAAAAAATTTGAACCCGATCACAAAAGCGAGCGACCGACCAGTTTCCAGACGAGCGGAGCCGGCTGATCGATTGTACGTGACGAAGACCCAAACATTCGAGAAATGGCCGCTGGAAAGCAAGCAGCGTTGACGGTTGTCCGAAAAGAAATCCATTAAACGTTCCCGGCCAGTGTGGCTGCGTACCCGGTATAGTCACGGGGCGTGAGTGAGAGCAGCTGTTTTTTTGCATCGTCCGGGATGTCGAGGCTTTCGATGAAGGCGTGCAGCGAGTCCGGTCCGATACGGTTGCCGCGCGTCAGCGTTTTGAGTTTTTCGTAGGGTTTTTCGATGCCGTAGCGGCGCATGACCGTCTGCACGGGCTCGGCGAGGACCTCCCAGTTCGTATCCAGATCGGCATCCAGGCGCTCAGCGTTGATCTGCAGCTTCGATAGTCCCTTGAGTGAGGATTGAATGGCGATGCTGGTGTGCGCGATGCCGACGCCGATGTTCCTGAGTACCGTGGAGTCGGTGAGGTCCCGCTGCCAGCGGGATATCGGCAGCTTTTCGCTCAAGTGATTGAAAATTGCGTTGGCGAGTCCTAAGTTTCCTTCCGAGTTTTCGAAGTCGATGGGGTTGACTTTGTGCGGCATGGTCGAGGAGCCGACCTCACCCGCCACTGTTTTTTGAGTGAAATAGCCGAGCGCGATGTAACTCCACAGGTCACGATCGAGATCGATGAGAATGGTGTTGAAGCGCGACAGGGCATGGAACAGTTCGGCGATATAGTCGTGCGGCTCGATCTGGATCGTGTAGGGGTTCCAGGAAAGCTCGAGGGATTCCACGAACCGCTGCGCAAAAGCCGGCCAGTCGATCTCCGGGTAGGCGATCCGATGGGCGTTGTAGCTGCCGACCGCACCGTTGATTTTGCCGAGCAGCTCGACCGAGTGCAGCTGCGTGCGCTGCCGCTCGAGGCGGGCGGCGAAATTGGCGAACTCTTTGCCCATGGTGGTTGGGGTGGCCGCTTGTCCATGGGTGCGGGAAAGCATCGCACATTCCGCATATTGCTGCGCAAGGGCTCGAATCGTGCCGATCAGCTCATCCATTTGCGGCAGCAGGATACAATTCCGCCCCTCTTTCAGCATGAGCGCATAGGACAGGTTGTTAATGTCTTCCGAAGTGCAGGCAAAGTGAATGAATTCCTTGACCTTCATCAGCTCATCGTTGTCCGCGATGCACTCCTTGAGGAAATATTCGACCGCCTTGACGTCGTGATTGGTGGTTTGTTCGATCTCTTTGATCCGCTGCGCGTCGGCTTCGGAAAAGTGAGCGACGATCTGCTCGAGCCGGTGGTTGGCCGATTCGCTCAGTGCCGGCACTTCCCCTATCTCCGGTGCTTCGGCAAGCGCCTGCAGCCAGCGGATCTCGACCAGAACACGGCAGCGGATCAGGCCGTATTCACTGAAAATCGGCCGCAAGGCATCCACTTTTCCGGCGTAGCGTCCGTCGATTGGGGAGAGTGCGGTCAGTGTTGTCATGAGAGTGTGGTTGGATATCGATTAAGAGACATGAGGACTACGCGGTAGCCTCTGCGTTCGTCAAAGACACTTTGGACCGAGGTTCATAATCCGCCGCACGTTCGATGACGCCGCCACCGAGGCATTCGTCGCCCAGATAAAAAACGACCGATTGGCCTGGGGTGATCGCTCGCTGAGGCTGATCGAAAACAACCCTACAGTGCTCCTCGTTCAGCGGTTCGACGGTGCAGGCCTGGTCCGGCTGGCGGTAGCGTGTCTTTGCGGCGCAGGGCAGTCGGTTCGTCAAAGCTTTGCCGTCGACCCAATCGAGTCGGCAGGCTTCAAGACTGGAATGAAACAGCAGCGGATGGTCGTGGCCCTGACCGACGATCAAAATGTTGCGTTCGAGCTCCTTGGCGAGCACATACCAGGGTTCATCGGCAGCACCTTGCACTCCGCCGATGCCGAGTCCCTGGCGTTGACCGAGGGTGTAATACATTAATCCTTGGTGGCGGCCGACCACCTGACCGTCCGGGGTTTGCATGACGCCCGGCCGGGTTGGCAGGAAACGTTGCAGGAAGGTTCGGAACTTGCGTTCGCCGATAAAACAGATGCCGGTGCTGTCTTTTTTTCGATAATTGACAAAGCCGGCGCGCTTGGCTGCCGCCCGGACCTCTGCTTTGTTCATACCTCCCAGTGGGAAAAGGGTGCGCGCCAGTTGTCGTTGGCCCAGCGTATAGAGAAAATAGCTCTGGTCTTTGTTCGCATCAACGCCTTTGTACAACCGGCGGAGCCCATTCTGGTCGCTGATGCGCGCATAGTGTCCGGTGGCGATCCATTCGGCTCCGAGGTCTTGGGCAAAGTCGAGAAACGCTTTGAATTTGATGTGTTTGTTGCACAGAATGTCGGGGTTGGGCGTGCGGCCCGCCTGATATTCGTTCAGAAAGACCGCGAATACGTCATCCCAGTATTCGGCCGAGAAATTGACGGTTTTCAGCGCGATGCCGAGCCGGTCGCACACTTGCTGCGCATCGGCCAGATCCGCGGTGGCGGTGCATTGACCGTTGTCGTCGTCTTCTTCCCAGTTTTTCATGAACAGTCCGGTGACGTCATGGCCCTTCTCGAGCAGGAGAAGCGCTGCGACAGCGGAATCGACACCGCCGGACATGCCGACGATAATATTTTTGCTCATGGCGGGGTGAGATTCGTTGCCGGAAAGGCTGTTTTCATATCGATATCGATCAATGATTTTATCAGACGGAGCGGATAACGCTCGCCGTCGAGGCGATCATTCATGAGGGTTCCCATCCATGCAACTCGATTGTTTGGTGTGTGACTGACAGCATTATTGTACTTGATTTGTATCGTTGCTGCGCGGAACCATTGAGTGCTGAATCTCTCTAAAAATGTGTGTGTGTCACGCGCCGAGAGAATCGGTCGCGGAGTGGGTTTTACGTCGTATGAAGTTGGTATACTATATACTTCTACTCGTAATTGGTAAGCTTTGAGATGGTCCATGAGTCAGCAGAATGATGAGCGGCCGCCTGATGGCGATCTCGCTGTTCAGGAAGCCAAGCCGAAACTGAAGCGGCCGCCTTTGTTCCAGGTCGTTTTGGTGAATGACGATTTCACGCCGATGGAGTTCGTGATTGAAATTCTGATGAGTTTCTTTTCGATGAACGAGGAGAAAGCCACTCAGGTGATGCTGCATGTGCATACCCGTGGAATAGGGGTGTGCGGGGTATTCACCCGTGATGTGGCGAAAACCAAAGTGCAACTGGTCAACGAACATTCACGTCGGCATCAGCACCCGTTGTTGTGCACGATGGAAGAAGCCTAGGATCTCAAGATGTTAAATAAAGAACTCGAGTACACGCTCAATTCAGCTTTGAAAGAGGCGCACGAAAAAAGGCATGAGTTTATCACGGTCGAACATTTGCTCTTAGCCATGCTCGATAACTCGGCGGCCCTAGAAGTACTGAAGGCGTGCGGTGCGGACAGCGAGTCGATGCGGCGGGAACTCATCGAGTTTCTGGCGGAAACATTGCCGTTGATTCCCGTCGGCGCTGACCGTGAGACGCAGCCCACATTGGGTTTTCAGCGCGTGTTGCAGCGGGCCGTCTTTCATGTTCAGTCATCAGGCAAGAAGGAAGTCACCGGGGCGAATGTTCTGGTCGCCATATTCAGTGAGCAGGATTCGCACGCGGTCTATCTGCTCAATAAACAGGATTTGACCCGGCTCGATGTGGTCAACTATATCTCGCATGGCATCTCCAAGGCGAAAGATGATGCAGATGCCGATACGGGTCAGCTGACCGATGGGGAGGAAGATGGGCAGCAGGTAGACAGTCCGTTGGCGAAATTTGCCGTCAATCTGAACGAAGAGGCCCGGCTTGGCAGGATCGATCCTTTGATAGGACGCAAAGCCGAAGTCGAACGCACGCTCCAGGTTTTATGTCGCAGGCGAAAAAACAATCCCTTGCTGGTGGGCGAGGCGGGCGTCGGTAAGACGGCCATCGCCGAAGGTTTGGCCAAGAAAATCGTGGAGGAGGACGTGCCGGAGGTATTGAGAGACAGTATCATCTATTCGCTGGATCTGGGCGCTCTGGTTGCCGGCACCAAATATCGGGGCGATTTTGAAAAGCGTCTGAAAGCCTTGCTCAAACAGATCAAGAAGGAGCCGAACTCGATTCTTTTCATCGATGAAATTCATACGATTATCGGCGCCGGTTCCGCTTCAGGGGGCGTTATGGATGCCTCCAATCTCATCAAACCCATGCTTGCATCCGGTGAGCTGCGCTGCATCGGTTCGACGACCTATCAGGAGTACCGCGGCATTTTTGAAAAAGACCATGCCCTCGCGCGCCGTTTTCAGAAGATCGATATCGTCGAGCCCACGGTCGAGGAGACGTTCCAGATTCTCAAGGGACTGAAATCCCGCTTCGAAGAGCATCATGAGATCAAATACTCTGTGGAAGGGCTTCGCTGCGCGGCGGAGTTGTCCGACCGCTATATTACCGACAGGTACCTTCCGGACAAGGCCATCGATGTGATCGATGAAGCCGGTGCCGGTCAACGATTGCTGCCCGATGCGGAGCGCAAAAAAGTGATCGAAATCGAGGATGTCGAAAGCATCGTTGCCAAAATTGCACGCATTCCTCCCAGGTCGGTTTCATCCAGTGATAAAGATAAGCTCAGAGATCTCGAGCAGAACCTGAAAATGCTGGTGTTCGGCCAGGATGAGGCGATTTCGGCGCTGGCTTCGGCAATCAAGCTGTCGCGCGCCGGCTTGGGTGATGATCGAAAGACGATCGGTTCTTTTCTGTTCGCAGGTCCCACCGGCGTCGGCAAAACCGAAGTCACACGGCAGCTGGCGCATGTGTTGGGCATCGAGTTGATTCGCTTCGATATGTCCGAATATATGGAGCGGCATACGGTTTCGCGCCTGATCGGAGCTCCGCCGGGTTATGTGGGCTTCGATCAAGGCGGCTTGTTGACGGAAGCAGTCAACAAGCACCCGCATGCAGTGCTGCTGCTCGATGAAATGGAAAAAGCGCATCCGGATGTGTTCAACCTGCTGCTGCAGGTCATGGACCACGGGACGCTCACCGACAACAATGGCCGCAAGGCCGATTTCAGGAACACCATTTTAGTGATGACGACCAATGCCGGGGCGACTGAAGCCGCTCGCGCATCGATCGGTTTTACCAAACAGAACCATAGCAGCGACAGCATGCAGGTCATCGAGAAGGTGTTTACGCCCGAGTTTCGCAACCGCCTGGACGCGGTTATTCAATTCAAGCCGCTCGATTTCGAAATTATCGGCTACGTTGTCGATAAGTTCATTTTCGAACTGGAATCACAACTGGAAGAAAAGAATGTGAGTCTAACGCTGGAACCGGAAGCGCGGCAATGGCTTGCCGAGCACGGCTGTGACCCGACAATGGGCGCACGGCCGATGGCCAGGGTGATTCAGGAGCACATCAAGAAGCCGCTTGCCGAGGACATCCTGTTCGGCCGATTGTCACGCGGCGGGCATATCCGGGTGTATGTCGAAGAGGGGGCACTGGCTTTTGCCATCGAAGGAAAGGAGATGGTCATCTCGGAGGAAGACACGATGTAACTGTGAAGCTGCGCACAGCCAGCCCGTTGTGTGGTCAAGGTTGCGCCTCGAGGAGAGCCCACGACAAGCGGGGAGGCGGACCACGCGTTCTCGTGACATGCCCTTAGCGCATGCGGAAAGTAATACGTCCTTTTGACAGGTCATAAGGCGTCATTTCCACTCGGACTCTGTCTCCGGTCAGGATGCGGATATAGTGCTTGCGCATTTTTCCGGAGATATGGGCTATCACGACATGCCCGTTTTCCAGTTCAACCCGGAACATGGTGTTTGGAAGGGTTTCGATCACTTTCCCCTCCATTTCGATCTGATCTTCTTTGGCCATCTGATTGTCTCGTTTATCGAATTCAAGCAATAAGTATATAAAACCATTAATCATACCATATTTTCGCCCTTTTCGAATATACGCCAGCGGCCGTTCAGATAGGCTTCGAGCGGACGAAAGTGGTTTTTATATGCCATCTTGCGACACGAATGAATCCAAAAGCCCAGATAAAGCCAACGCATGCCGAGTTTTTTGGCGTGGTGGATTTGCCATAAGACCGCATAAGCGCCGAGGCTGCGTGCGGCCGCCGATGGTTCGAATGCCGTGTAGACGGCTGATAATGCATGTTCGAGATGATCGACGACGGCCAATGCGACCAGCGATCCTTTCAGCCTGAATTCATAGAACACCGTGGTGCACCAACGGCTGGTGAGGAAATGGATGTAATCTTCCGGGCTGGAGTGGACCATTTGGCCTTCGGGGTGCCTGGCTCTGAGGTAACGCATGTACAAGGCGTAATGCTCCTCGTCGAATTCGGCCGGCTTGGCGATGATGCACAGATCGGAGTTTCTGCGCAGCGTGCGCCGTTGGATTCTCGAGGCCTCGAACCGATCGACGGGAATGCGTATGGGGACGCAGCCGGCACACCGGCTGCAGTGCGGCTGATAGACGATGCCGCCGCTGCGGCGGAAGCCGTGGGCGAGCAGGCGGGAATAGAGCGTGACGGTGAGCGGCGTGTCAGGGGCGACGAACAGCGACTGCGCCTGTCGGTTTGGGAGATAGTCACAGGGCTGTTCGCTGCTGAGATAAAAGGGGATGGTATTCATGCTGTGACGCATTGGATCGGTTCGCTCCCCCAAGCCTGCGGCGAAGCCGGGCGCTCGCAATAGCGATCGAGCAGCGTGAGAAAATCGCTGCGGGGCATCTCCTCAGCGCCGAAACCGACCAGGTGGTCTGTATAGATCTGACAGTCGATCAGGGCGTAGTTCCACTCTTTCAATGCCTGGACAAAAACGGCAAAGGCCGCTTTGGAGGCGTTGCTGCGGCAGGAAAACATCGATTCGCCAAAAAAGACCTGACCGATGGCGATGCCATACAGTCCGCCGACCAGTTCGTTGTCATACCAGGACTCGACCGAATGAGCGATGCCCATCTGATGCATGGCGATATAGGCGCTTTTCATCTCCGGTGTAATCCAGGTGTCTGCCGCGTTCGGGCGAGGGGCGGCACAGCCTTCGATGACGGCATCGAAGGCACGGTCGAAACTGATCTGAAATTCCTGTCGGCGGAGGATCTTGCGCAGGCTTCTGGACACTTTCAACCGGTCGGGCAGCAGCGTCAGCCGTGGATTTGGCGACCACCAGAGAATCGGCTCGCCCGCATTGTACCAGGGAAAAATGCCGTTTCGGTAGGCATGAAGCAGACGGCGCGGGGCCAGGCTGCCGCCGACTGCCAACAGCCCGTCCGGCTCTTCCAGTGCGTGCTCAGCCGGGGGAAACGGCTGGGTGTCGTCAAGTGGATCGAGAGCCGTGAGCATCGTCGGCAGTGTCCGCTTTGAAGGGGGAATGGGTCGACAAATCGGCAATATAGGTGTGCATCCGGACAGTTTCCTGATCGAGAAAATCCGCTATCGCGGCACGGAATCGCGGATCCCGCACCCAGTGCAGCGACCACGTTTCAGTGGGCAAAAAGCCGCGGCTGATTTTATGCTCGCCCTGGGCGCCCGGCTCGAACCGCTCGAGACGGTTTTCTATGCAGAATTCAATGCCCTGATAGTAGCACAGTTCGAAATGCAGTCCGAGTATCCGTTCGAAGCATCCCCAATAGCGACCATACAATGTATCACGGCCGACCAGAAAATAGCTGGCGGCAACGATGCGTTTCGCCTGGTAGGCCAAAACAAGTAGAGTCTGCTCGCCCATGGTTGCGGCGACCTCCTGAAAAAAACCCAGGGTCAGCGCCGGGTAGTTGCCGTGTTTGTCGAAGGTCGACTGATAGAGGTGGTGAAAACTTCGCCATTCGCGGCTGTCGACTTCGTTGCCGGGGATGCGGCGGACCTCCAGACTTAAGCTGCTTGCCTCGCGCCGCTCTTTCCTGATCTGTTTGCGTCGCTTCGACGTCAGCGTGGAGAGAAAATCCTCGAAATCGGCATAGTTTCGGTTCTCCCAGTGAAACTGGCAGCCGAGGCGTATTAACAGCGGCTGTGACGACAGGAACTGCTGGTCCGATGTAAAAAGCCAGTGCAGCGACGAAACCTGCAGCTGTGCAGCGGCATCGATGGCGGTATCGACCACTGTCGGGTAGAGCGTTTGCCTGTCGAATTTGTCGGCGATCAATACTCTGGGACCGGTTGCCGGAGTAAATGGTGCGGCGACGACCAGTTTGGGATAGTATGCGAGGCCGGCTTGGCGGTAGGCGTCGGCCCACGCCCAGTCGAATACGAACTCTCCGAACGAATTGGTTTTCAGATACATCGGCATGGCAGCGATCAGCGCGCCGTTCTCGTCTTCGACCAACAGGTGTCGGGGAAACCAGCCCGTTCTTTCGCCCAGGCACTCCTGCCGCTCCAGCGCGTTCAGAAATTCATGTGTCAGGAAGGGGAAGCGGCTGTCAGTCAGTGCGTTCCAGGCATCCGGCGCAACGGTATCGATTCGATCGATCAGGCGTGAGCGCAATGAAGTGCACTTATCCATGACAGCGGTTTGGTGAATTCAGTATGCCGGCTCCTGGCGCCGGTTCTTCCTCCAGCCGCATGATGAGGTGGGTGATAGGGTGATAGGCGGATGCGGCACCCCCTTTTGGAGGGAGTTACGGTTGCTCCACGCTGTCGAGGTACCGTTCCGCATCCAAGGCAGCCATACAGCCGGAACCGGCCGATGTAATGGCCTGCCGATAGATCGCGTCGGCGACGTCACCGGCAGCGAAGACACCGGGCACACTGGTCGCTGTGGCATTGCCTTCAGTGCCGCTGTGGATCTTAATATAGCCGCCCCGCATATCCAGCTGCCCTTCGAAAATGCCGGTATTGGGCGTGTGGCCGATGGCGATGAAAACGCCCTCCAGTTCGATCTCTTTGGTCGTGCCGTCCTTGACGTTTTTGATGCGCATGCCGGTGACGCCCATATCATCTCCCAGGACTTCGTCAAGTACATGGTTCCATTCGATGGTGACGTTTCCATGCGCGGCTTTTTGTATGAGTTTGTCGGCAAGTATCTTTTCTGCGCGAAATTGATCACGACGGTGCACCGCCGTCACATGATTGGCGATATTGGCAAGATACAGCGCCTCTTCGGCGGCAGTGCTGCCGCCGCCGATGACTGCGACATTTTTGCCTTTGTAGAAGAATCCGTCACAGGTGGCGCAGGCTGAGACGCCTTTGCCTTTGTAGGCCTCTTCGGACGGGAGACCAAGGTAGCGGGCCGACGCGCCGGTGGCGATGATCAACGCATCGCAGGTGTAGCTGCCGGCGTCACCGGTGAGTGTCATCGGCCCCGTCGAAAGCTCGGCTGTATGGATATGGTCGAAGACGATCTCCGTATCGAAGCGTTCCGCATGTTGGCGCATTCGCTCCATCAGCTCGGGGCCCTGCAGGCCGCTGACATCGCCGGGCCAGTTGTCGACATCGGTGGTGGTCATCAACTGGCCGCCTTGCTCGATCCCCGTAACCAAGACCGGATTGAGGTTGGCGCGCGCGGCATATATGGCGGCAGTGTATCCGGCCGGGCCGGAACCGAGGATGAGTAAACGGCAGTGCTTGGACTCGCTCATGTCAATGTCCTAAAATGTCAGGCGGTTGTATTCTAACGCCAAAAAAAGGGAGGGTCTTCGTAACCCGAATCTTTCATAAATTATGCTTGATCTCGCTTGTCTCTTGATTTCACAAGAAATATTTCCTCAGTCGGCCGTAGTCACTGATACGCCGCTCCTTCGGAAATTTCCTTGTGAAACCAATGTCCTGCGCGATATCGGCGCAAATTTATGAAATCTTCGGG
>DEII01000218.1:0-2137 GCA_002352385.1 Methylococcaceae bacterium UBA2778
TTGGTCTGTCCGCTCGCGACGGATCGATAAAATGGGTACAGACTCAGACTGAACCTTCGTTGAGTCTGCGTGGAACAGCCACGCCCATCGTTTTCCAGGGTGTGGTTTTAACGGGAATGGCAAACGGGTCCGTTATCGCCGTGAATCTCAGTGACGGGAGGCTCATATGGAACCTTCCGGTCGCGACGCCCCAGGGCAGGAATGAGATAGAAAGGCTGGTGGATGTCGACGCCCCGCCGGTCATCCACAATGGATTGTTGTTTGCAGGCAGTTATCAAGGAAAAGTCGTCGCGATCAGCCTCAGAACCGGAAGGACAGCATGGTCGCGTGAAATCTCCACATATACGGGATTAGCTGCCGATCGCTCAAATATTTATTTGACAGATGATGACAGTAATGTCATCGCTCTGGATCAGAATAGCGGCTCTGTGATCTGGAGATATGAAAAGCTGCGAGGCCGCAAGCTAAACGCACCGGTCGTTACACGAGATTATGTTGTTGTCGGCGATTTGGACGGCTATGTGCATTGGCTTAAGAAAGATGATGGCAGCATGGCAGCGCGCTACAGAGTAGCCGGTTCAGCGATAAGAGCGAAAGCGCTTGTCAACGGTGATGTGCTTTATGTAAGCAATCTCGATGGTAAACTTAAGGCCTTACGTTGGCATTAGCGCCCATGCGGGTGATGCATATCTGTGACTAATGCGAACCGCCCGGTGCAAGTAATTGCCCCTATCCTTAATATCCGCCAATGAAGCCCGTTATAGTTCTGCTTGGCCGCCCGAATGTCGGGAAGTCCACCCTGTTTAACAGACTGACGCGCACCCAGGCCGCCTTGGTGGCCGATGTGCCGGGGTTGACTCGTGACCGGCTCTACGGCGATGGTGAGTTCGACGGGCATTTTTTCATAGTCGTTGACACCGGTGGGATTGTCGATATCGCTGATACGATTGCCCGGGCCGGCGCGAAATCCCCCCCTTCCTCGACTGTCGACAAGCTTGTGTCTGAGCAGGCGATACGTGCAATCGATGACGCGGACGCCATATTGTTCCTCGTTGACGGGCGTGAAGGGATAAGCGCCGTCGACTATGGGATTGCGGAACTGTTGCGTCGTACTGATACGCCGGTCTGGCTGGTCGTTAACAAGGCGGAAGGGGTTGATGCCGGGTCTGTTACCGCGGATTTTTTCCAATTGGGCATCGGCACGCCGATCCCCATTTCCGCCTCTCATGGTGACGGTGTCGCTGCGCTGACAAGCGATGTCCTGAGAAAATTTCCTGAATCGGCCGTGTCTGGAACCGCCGAGATCGGCGATGTCCCTAAGATTGCGATTGTGGGACGCCCCAACGTGGGTAAGTCGACGCTTATCAACACCATGCTGGGAGAACAACGTGCGATCGTATTGGACCAACCAGGTACTACGCGAGACAGCGTCAGCGTTCCTTTTCAGCGTAATGCAAAGAACTATATTCTCATCGATACGGCAGGTGTGCGCCGGCGGGCGCGGATCGATGCCGAGCTTGAGAAGGTATCGGTTATCAAGACGCTTCAGACCATTAATAATGCGAATGTCATTGTTTTGGTGCTCGATGCACAGCAAGGTGTCACCGAGCAAGATATGTCGCTGGCCGGTTATATCCTGGAGCGGGGCTGTGCGATGGTGCTCGCGGTCAATAAGCAGGATGCTGCAGGAGCGGACGACAGGGCAAGGAATAAGAGGGAAATAGATAGAAAATTGGCGTTTTTGTCATTTGCGAGAATATTCTATGTATCGGCCTTACGCGGCACCGGGGTCAAGGACTTATTCCCGGCCATTGACGACGCCTTTGCCGCTGCAACAAAAGACCTGCAAACCTCGGACTTGAACCGGGTTTTGCGGGATGTTGTGGAGAAAGTCCCTCCGCCAATGGCGCGCGGCACACGGATAAAATTAAAGTACGCACATCAAGGAGGAAAAAATCCACCGGTAATCGTCATCCACGGCAATCAGGTCGATGCCTTGCCGCGTCATTACAGGCGTTATCTCGTCAATGCGTTCCGGCAGGCCGTCGGACTGGAGGGCACACCCCTGCGCATCGAACTGCGGCAGGGAAAAAATCCTTTTAAGGGCAAGAAAAGGTCTTCGACGGGACGTCGGAAA
>DEII01000218.1:2185-2756 GCA_002352385.1 Methylococcaceae bacterium UBA2778
GCCCCGCCGTGTTCGAAAACACTGAGTCGTATGAGTGTTTAACGCAAAGACGCCAAGGCGCAAAGTCAGCACATTAATCAAAAAAAATTCTTTGCGTCTCTGCGCCTTTGCGTTGAAAATTAATATAAGGTATTTTGAGATAGGTTCTAGTATTTTGCCGTTCCCGATTTCTGTTCTGCAGACATTTCCGCCTTGAGCAACAACATCGGATCCACGCGGCTGTTGTTCAGGCTGATCGTCCAATGCAAGTGCGGTCCGGTAACACGGCCGGTTTTACCGATCTCACCGATACTATCGCCCCGGCGGACTTCCATTCCGGGATCGACAAACACTTTATTGAGATGGGTATACATGCTTATCAATCCCTGGCCATGATCGATGAAGACTGTATTACCGTTAAAAAAATAGTCGCCGGTTGCGATCACGACACCGGGTGCGGGTGCTGTCACCGGCGTGCCCAGGGGGGCCGCGATGTCCAGACCCGAATGGGGTCTTCGGGGTTGCTTATTGAAAAAACGCCTTAAACCAAAGCGCGCGCTCAGTCTGCCATCGACCGGAAGATCGAATCGCA
>DEII01000111.1 GCA_002352385.1 Methylococcaceae bacterium UBA2778
TATAATTGTGGGACCGGTGCTGGGGCTCTCTCTGCTTTCCAGCATGGCGCGTGGCCGGTGCGCAGGTTTTCAGACTTCCCGCGTCCAAGCGCGCAACAAACGCATCTTCGACAAATGGCTGGCTTGTTGGACTCAGGAGGAAATAGCGGTGAGTGAGGATATGACGCAACAGACAACTGCTGACCTATCGCGCACTTTTACCGAAATCGGAAGCCTTGCAAAATCCGGTAAAGCCGCAGCCGAGCACGCGGTTGATTTCACGGTTCCAATATTCAATATTTGGAAACAAGAAACCGGTCGTGAGTGACGACCGGTTTTTAGTACCAAAACAAAAGCGCCGAAATAAGCCGGATTTCACCCATGCCACATGACAAGGGTCAACCCGTTTTCGTGGCTCAGAAACGATCTGAGGTGGTCGATTTTCAGATAAGAGGTGATCCGCGATTGTACTGGTGCAGCGTTTTATCGTCACTCTGACTACGAACGAATCTCTGTGCCTCGGTTCGTAGGTGGCAGGGACACATGATCGGAAACAGCTGTTTTTGCGATACGGCGGTGCATAATTCTGAGTTATCAACGTTTTTGTTTGAACTGTGTGGTCGCCAACAGGGTCTGCAGGCGCTCATATCAACAAAAGCGTTACAAACTCAAATGGCCGGAACTTCGATAAGCCGCTTGTCATGTCGCACCGATTACGCTCCAATTTCAAGAACAAAAAAGGGGCGGTACAACACCGCCCCTAGCTTCATCGCCAGCGACTCATAACAGACGATCAATCCTCATTCTCATCGTCACCGCCACGGCGCTATGGGCAGATGCCGTCGGGGGAATCCTTTTGCGCATCGTGCTCAGCCCAAACATTACCCGTACCCGCAGTTCGGTCGCCGCTTGTCTCGTCCAGGCAGTCCCATTCGCTGGCACCCTTGACGATGTTCTCTCTAAGCAGGTTGGCAGTTGCGGCCCCATCGGCACCCCTGTCTTCCACCCAAATGCCACGAGCAAAGCGTCCCCGTCCCCCAAATAGTCTCCGGAAAAATCCTCCCTTCGCTCGCGAAGTTATGACGTTCTCAAGCACCAGGCTGTCTGTGGTATTGGCCTTGTTACTGCCAGGACCAGGAAGGGCACCGAACAGATCGCCAGCTCCGAATAGTTTGATTCCTATCGGAACCATACCAAAGTCAGGCGTATTGGTGGGGCTCAGGTCCGTCGTCCCCTTATTATTCGCCACCAACACTTTTGGGCGTGCGACCGCGATCAGCCTATAGAACCGTCCCTTGAAGTTATTACCAACAATCGACATGAAATCTTCGGTGTCGAATTGGGGATTAATGAACAGGCCCTCGCAGCCAAAGGCTCCGCCAGAACGCTTGCAGGTCCAGTGATTGAGTCCAATGAACGAACCTGAAATGTCTGTGGGAACGCTCGACAGGGCTGCCGAGTTCCATGTCTGCAAACATACGGTCCCTGGATCGCCTGCTTCACACCGAATGTCATTTTGTGTGATTGCGTTATTCTTGCCGGCTAGGACTATCCCACTGCCGTACTCGCCAGGCCCGCCAGGCACTTTGATCTTGCAGTTGGCGATGGTGGTCTTGTCAGCCTGAATCCCGATGTTTGGGCTGGCCAATGGAAAATCCGCGGCAACGTTAGTCGCCTGACCTTCGATGACAGCCTCGTGGTATTTAGTGTTGACACAATGCAGAGTCAAATCATCCGTCGTGATTGTGAGGTCTTCCGGGTATTTGCCCGGGCAGATGGTGATGTGATCACCCGAGGCGGCAGCAGTGATTGCGTCCTGTATCGTGCTTTGATCCGGCGTTACGTCACATGGTACCGGCTCGGCCGGATTACCGGCCGGGTCATCGTTTACTACCAGTACAGCCGCCGCTGCCACTGGTCCAAAGCCGAGAATGACGAGCGCTACCACAGCCGTAGCCAAACCCTTTAAACCTGCACTCCGCAGATTTCGACAGGCCTTCAACTCTTTTTTCACAATTTTCTCTTCTTTCATGATTTTCTCCTCACGTTTTTCGGAAACAAGCAAGGCACATTACCTCGAACGTAGTGCGGTTTAGTGTGAGGTCCGTCACAGAATATTAAATCAGTAGCCATTTCAGCCATCCATTACGCCAAAGGGTGACGTAGTTCACATGAATCAATAAATCGCGTTTCAGTGATTATCAAATCGATTTAAACTGCAACTGCCGCTTTCATTTGCGGTGACCGAGGCTATTTAAAAGGAAGTTGCAGGGACCAGGCCGGGTGCTTTCTCAGGCACCCGGCTTTTTTTGTGCCTGTTACTTGTAACAATTTTCAGAGTATGCTACAGTTTAATTCCTGTTACATATATCAAAGAGGCGACACTATGCCGCGAGGTGGAAAGAGAGAAGGCGCAGGCAGGCCGAAGGGTGAGCCGACGGTTGTTGTGCGCGTGCCGGAATCATTGTTACCTGCTGTGGAGCGGCTTAAACAAGAGCATACAAGCGGCGGGAAAAAGCATAGGCATGTTGACACCACACTTCCACCAACACCATCTAAGCCGGGCTAATCGACCGGCCTTTTTGTGCCTGTCGATCAGACTAATTCCGACGCGTGCGTCGGTTTTAATACAGCGGACTAACAACCCGGCTTTTTGCGCCTGTCGATCAGTTCATCGTCTATAATGCGCATAACCGGCACCGGGCTCTCTCTGCTTCCCAGCATGGCGCGTGGCCGGTCGCGGGTTTTCAGACTTCTCGCGCTTAAGTGTGTCACCCACTCCACGAAGCGATTATCAACCACAAGTTTACAAAAGCGCCTATTTTCGGGCTGAAATCGGGACTATTCATCCGGCCAGGCGTGTATCCGTTTCCGGCGCCGGCGAGAAGGGGGTCAAGATTATCAACTTTCGGGGCATAATCGCTGGCCTTGATTCAAAGGGCAGCGGTCTTGAAAGCCAGAAGATTTGACCTATACTGATAGTTGCCGCTCAGACCTCGCGGCGTTGTTTAAGAATGAGAAGCCGGGCGGCCAACAACGCCCGGTTTTTTTATGCCTACTGGCAATGGATCAAAATAACGGCAAGCTAACGGAGTAAAAGTTTACAATGGCAACGCTGAAAGTTTAAAATAAAGCGCTGAACGTTTAAGATAAACGAAAAAATAAACTTTAAAGTTGATTATTCGATGCGCAGACTTGGCCGTACTGAAAAATCCGACGCAATCCGACGTTTTTTGCTTAGCCTAGTGCAAGGCGGTCGCCGGAGCATTGTCAATGAGACAGCCAGCCTATTTGGGATTAGCCAACAAGCCGTTTATCGTCACATTAACCACTTGGTTCGACATGACTTTCTCGTTATCGAGGGTAGGGCGCGTCAACGTGTTTATCGTCTTGGTCCTAAGCGTTGGTTTGCTGCAACATATGATCTATCGTCTATCGATGAGAACACGGTTCACGAACGGGATTTCTCTTTCGTGTTTGAATCACTTCCAGTCAATATCTCTGAAATCTGCCATTATGGCTTTACGGAAATGGTAAATAATGCAATAGATCACTCCGAGGGCACCAATGTTGCAATAGAAGCTGTTCGTGATGAAAAGAACGTCCTCATTGTAATTCGTGATGACGGCGAAGGAATTTTTTGTCGTATAGCACGATTACTTAATTTGAACGACACACGAGAGTCCTTGTTGGAGCTTAGTAAGGGAAAGCTCACAACTGATCCAAAACATCACACTGGTGAAGGGATTTTTTTTACTTCTCGCGTTTTTGATCATTTTGTAATTCGTTCAGGCGACTTGGATTTTTCTCATGTTTACAGAGATGAACTGGATTGGCTTTTGCATTCGGATGATGAAACAGCCGGGACGATTGTAGCAATGCGAATCGCGGTAGATAGCGCGCGAGAACTGGAGGCAGTATTCAGCGAATTCAGCGACGATCCTGATGAATATCGGTTTGAACGTACGGTTGTTCCGGTGCGTCTTGCGTTGTATGAGGGGGAACACCTCGTATCGAGATCACAGGCAAAGCGATTGCTCAGTCGCATTGAACGGTTCCGTTATGTCATTTTGGATTTCGAGGGAGTAGACAGCATCGGACAGTCTTTCGCTGATGAGGCATTTCGGGTATTCAAGAACCGTCATCCGGAAATTGAGATTACTGCAATCAATATGTCTGAGCGCGTCAACAAAATGATAAACAGAGCGCTTCAGGAACAGAGAAAATCATAATATCAGTACCTACAGCTTAGCCGGGCCACGAACCCGGCTTTCTCTTGTGACTGAAGCAAAGTGCTGGCACATCTCATGCCTTAACAATATACGTACTACCATAAACCGTGCCATAAAAAAGTCTTTCTGCTACAGACGCTTAAGTAGTTCTCAAAAACACATGAATTTGAGTCATACCTGAGTGCTGTTTTGGTGTCCGTGCATCGTCATGGGCTGACCGGGTGCGCTGACGAGCGCGCGTCTGAAACGGGTGGGTGGCACCTCTGGAACGCAGGCGCGCGAGTCCACGATCCAACCCCTCTCTGTACCGTTTCTCGACGAGTTCAGTCAGTCGTCATCGTCGTCATCGTCGTCATTGTCGAGGTCGTGACGGCGGCATTCTTCACGGCACTTGTCCTTGTTGAACCGTGGGTTGTCTACCGTGGTCAATTCGCGTTCAGGATTCCTCACCGTGCAACGCGTGACGCAAAGCGCCTCGCACCCCGACATCTCGTCGCACTCGTCCCAGGCTGCGGCGGACCCGACAAAACCCATGGTCAGGAGGACCGTGACCATCATCGCCATTGCTACTCGCGTCCAGTTGCCCATGTCCAGATGCCTCTCTGTTGTTGACGACTCCGTGAAGGATTCTACAGAGGCCGGGAGTCGGATTCGGCCTCCGAGAAGATGGATAGGAATTTTAACGCTAGTTTGTTGGAAAATGCAACGCGTTGCTCCCAACAGACTCAATATGAGACAGAGAGGTCCGTGCTGAAATAGGCAAAAGTGACAGCTTGCTCGTACATTCGTCTGCCGAGATAACAGCCGAAAAGTCGATATCGGTAACGATGCTTTTGAAGGCGAAAAAAGATGCCGGGCATGGTAATTGGGAGGGGCTT
>DEII01000129.1 GCA_002352385.1 Methylococcaceae bacterium UBA2778
ATTCTCGGACAGCCTCCTAGCCATTTTTTGTGACGTCTATGGCTATTCCGCCGACAGCATTGGGAGATCTCTCGATATTGGAAACGGGAAACTTGTGATCAATGACGGTATGCTCGCCATCGGGCAACAAAACCGTCGCCTCGAAAGTCATGGGAACGCCTGCTTCGGCTACTTGCCGATCGTATCCCCGAAACATGTCGGCATCCTCCCTGGACACAAAATCATAGTCGGTCTTGCCTATGATTTCATCTTTGCTGGCATTGAACATCTCCGCTACCCGGTGGTTGACCATCAGAAAGCACCCTTGGTCGTCCTTGAGGTAAATCGCTGCATTGGCACTATCGATAAAATTCTGAATCAAATCAGCTTGGGTCATGAGCATTTTCCTGCGCGTTTATGGATTTCTCAACCTCGATTCTAATGCACCTCTACCGGGGGAAAAACTGCTTTTTGTTTGGGGGCATTCCCGGCGCCCTATGCGCCGCCGCTACGGCTGTGACGGATCTCTTTTCTTGCCTCCGGAAAATCTCTTCAGACTCGGCAATACCACAGCAAGGAAAATGAGTATGATACCGATCGGATACAGAGAGCGCAGCTGCATGATCGTCGTCATCTCACGTGCGGAAAACAGCGTCAGCAATAAAATGATTCCCCAAATAATGGGAATAGCCATTACGCTCCAGCGGCGCATCCGCCATAGGCCGTAATACGAAAAAAGCGCGGTCAGGCTGAGTACGAGCATCAGGAAGGAGCCGAGGTCCGCGGTAAACAGGAATTGGAAAAGAAAGCGAATGGTCATTGATGCGCCGATGATGAAAAGGACCACGCAAAGAATCGTGATTGGTTGTGTTCTCATTGCTGAACCACCGTGGACGGACCGATTGTAATATCCTTTCTAATTCTATCGGCGGAAGGCGAATCAGTCGAGTGGTTTGATAAAGAATCAGATCGGCGAAAGCGAGCGCCATGCCTTTTTCGACACTGTTCGACTTGGGTTGATACAATACCGGGTCATAGTGTGCACGCTGGGCGTAGCAACCATCCGGCACAGTTGTTGTTTTGATCGGCAGATCACATTCGTGGCAGGCGATCGATCGCTGCGGTTCTTCGTCAGCCATCTGACTGATTCTCTTTCGGCATTGGTTGAATTCGAATGATTGACAAGGGCCAGCGCTTTATTATAGTCGATGCGGGCATTGATCTTAATTTTCTATGCGTTATTCAGGCGAACAGGAGCCATTATGAAAATTGTCGTCGTTGGCGGCGTGGCGGGTGGTGCTTCCGCGGCAGCCCGCGCAAGGCGTCTCAGTGAAGAGGCCGAAATTGTCGTACTCGAGCGGGACCATTATGTCTCGTTTGCCAACTGTGGTCTGCCGTATCACATTGGTGGAACGATCAAGGAGCGGGAGAAACTTCTGCTGCAAACGCCGAAGAGTCTCAAAGAATCGCTCAATATCGATGTGCGGGTCGGGCATGAGGTCGTCGAGGTGGATCGGGCGAACAAGCAGGTTGCGGTCGTTGAACTCGACAGCGGCAGACGCTATACAGAGCAGTACGACAAGCTCGTGCTCTGTTCCGGCGCCGATGCAATGAGGCCGCCGATACCCGGCATCGATCATCCGAAAATATTTGTCTTGCGCAACATTCCCGATATGGACGCGATCAAGGCGGAGGTCGATGGCGGCGCGCGCAGCGCGGTGGTTGTCGGCGGCGGCTTCATCGGCATCGAAGTGGCTGAAGCGTTCAGGGAGCGCGGGGTGACCGTCGATCTGGTCGAACTGCAGCAACAGCTCATGCCGCCGATCGATCCGGAAATGGCCCATGACCTCGCTTATCATATGGAAAGTCACGGCATCTCCGTGCACCTGGGGACGGGGGCGGAGGCTTTCGTGGATGCCGCCGGACGCGTTGCAGTAATGCTTGGCAATGACGAATCGTTGATCGCCGACTTGGTGGTTCTGGCCATCGGCGTGCGTCCCGCCGCTGCGCTGGCAAAGGAAACGGGCCTCGAACTCGGCCCGCGCGGTGGGCTGAGAGTGGATCGGCACATGCGAACCTCCGATCCCGATATCTATGCGGCCGGTGATGCGGTCGAGGTGATCGATACCGTGACCGGTGAACCGACTCTTATTCCATTGGCCGGCCCGGCGAACCGGCAGGGTCGAATCGTGGCCGACCATATTTTCGGCAGAGCAAGCGCTTATCAATCCACCCAGGGCACAGCGGTGGTGAAAGTGTTCGACATGACCTGCGGCAGCTCCGGTGCCTCGGAAAAAACGCTGCGCCGACTCGGCCGTGCCTACCGGAAAATCTATATTCATCCTTCGGGTCATGCCGGATATTATCCCGGAACCGCGCCGATGCATCTCAAACTGTTGTTCAGTCCGGATGAGGGACGCGTGCTGGGTGTCCAGGTGGTCGGCTATGACGGGATCGATAAGCGGGTCGATGTTCTGGCGACAGCGATTCGGGCCGGTCTCACCGTTTATGATCTCGAGCGGCTGGAGCTGGCATATGCACCGCCCTATGGTTCGGCCAAGGACCCTGTCAACATGGCGGGCTTCGTGGCGTCCAACGTGTTGCGCGGCGATGTGAAATTCTGGTATGCGGAGCAGCACCCGGAGATCGCTGAAAAAGGGATTGTCATCGATGTACGGACCAAGCAGGAATATGATAAATGGCATATTCCGGGTGCGGTCAATATTCCGCTCAGGGCGTTGCGTGAAAGGATAAGGGAGATACCGGACGAAGGCCCTGTTTTACTTTATTGCCGCGTCGGTTTCCGCAGCTATCTGGCTTACCGAATCCTCTGTCAGTCCGGCTTCGAGCAGGCAGCCGTGCTGGCCGGCGGTTCGAAGACATTCAACTGTTATCACCGCACCATACTGGCGACAGGAAAACCGGGCGTACCGTTTGTCGCCCATGCCGAAGAGGAGATGGCTGAGATGCCGGAAGCGTTGGATCACGCCTAAGGAGGCTAGCCTTCTAAATGGTTGGCGCGGATCCATCGATGGGTCGACTTCCTTCGTGTTGATTCGTTTATTCCCGAAAGCGGAGCGTAAAAAGGCCCCGAAGCAAAGGGGGAAGGCTCCGGGGCCTGAGAGATTTCCGGCTTTGGGGGTGCCGGATGACGATTGCCAACTCATTAAGGGAGGGAAATGAGTGGCAAAGCACCGTTCCTGGTGCTTGTAGTTTATGACAAGGCGTGAATGTGAAAAGTTCACGTTTTTTTTTAAATTTTTAGCTGTGCGCTTCATCCCAATTGTTGCCTGTGCCAATGTCGACCAACAGCGGCACATTCAGTTCGGCGGCGCCGTTCATACGCGTCTGAATGGCAGGAATGGTCTCTTCGAGATAGGTCTCAGCGATTTCAAACACCAACTCATCGTGAACCTGCATGATCATTTTTGCCGGGCGGGTTTGCGCCTGCAGCCAGTGGTTGACCCCGATCATGGCTCTTTTGATGATATCGGCTGCGGTTCCCTGCATCGGTGCATTGATTGCCGTGCGTTCGGCATACTGCCGGCGCTGGGTGTTGCGTGAATTGATATCGGGCAGATAGAGACGCCGCCCGTACACGGTTTCGACATAGCCCTGTTCATGCGCCCGCTGTCGGGTCTCAGCCATATATTTTTTCACCCCGGGGTAGCGTGCAAAATAGAGATCGATGTAGGCCCGGGCCTCACCGCGCGGGATGTTGAGCTGGCGCGCCAGTCCGAACGCCGACATGCCGTAGATCAGACCGAAATTGATCGCCTTCGCCGATCGTCTCTGCTCTTTGGTCACCGCCTCGGGCACCGTGCCGAATACTTCGGCCGCAGTGGCCCGGTGTACGTCGATTCCTTCGGAAAAGGCGCGCAGCAACCGTTCATCTCCCGACAGGTGCGCCATGATGCGCAGTTCGATCTGTGAATAGTCGGCAGCGACGATCTTGTAACCCGACGGGGCGATGAAGGCCTGGCGAATACGGCGGCCTTCCTCAGTGCGTATCGGAATGTTCTGCAGATTGGGATCGGAAGAGGACAAGCGCCCTGTGGCCGCGACCGCCTGATGATAGGAGGTATGAACGCGGCCGGTCGATTCATTGATCTGCTCAGGCAGTCGGTCGGTGTAGGTCGATTTGAGCTTGCTCAGGCCGCGGTATTCGAGCAGCCGCTGCGGCAGCGGATAATCCAGCGACAGCTCCTGCAGCACCGATTCGGCGGTCGAAGGCTGCCCGGTGGGCGTTTTCTTCAACACCGGCAGCTTCAGTTGATCGAAAAGAATGCTCTGTATCTGTTTGGGCGAGCCCAGATTGAACGTTTGGCCGGCCAGTTTGAAAACATCCTGTTCGATCCGGGCCATTCGTTCGGCCAACTGCCGACTCTGCTCGGCAAGCATGGTGCGGTCGATAAGAACCCCGGTTCGTTCCATGCGCGACAAAATCGGAACCAGCGGCATTTCGATGGTTTCATAGAGGGCTTTTAGTGGCTCCTCATCGCGGAGCTGCGGCCAGAGCCGTTGGTGCAGCTGCAGGGTGATATCGGCATCCTCCGCCGCATACGGGACGGACTGGTCCAGCGGCACCGACTGAAAAGGGATCTGTTTGGCCCCTTTCCCCGCCACATCTTCGTAGTGAATGGTATTCTTGCCCAGATATTTCAGGGCCAGGGAATCCATGTCGTGCCGAGTCGCCGTGCTGTTCAGAACATAGGATTCGAGCATGGTATCGTGCTGAATGCCACGCAGCTCGATGTTGTGATTGGCCAGCACATTGGCATCGTACTTGAGATTCTGGCCGAGCTTGGGCCGGTCCGGGTCTTGCAGCAGGGGGCGCAGCCTGGCCAGCACTTCGTCCCGGTCCAGCTGCTGCGGTGCGCCCGGATAATCGTGCGCCAACGGCACGTAAGCCGCTTTTCCCGCCGTCACCGCAAAAGAGACGCCGACAACCTCGGCTTGGGTATAATCCAGACTTGTGGTTTCGGTATCGAAGGCGAACAATGCCGCCGATTCGATCTCTTCGAGCCACCGTTCGAAATGGTCTCGGGTGAGCACCGCTTCGTATTCAGGCGGCTGGTCCTGCTGTTCGGGCTCCACCTGCGGGTCATCTGTCGGTGGGGCATCATTCATCTGTTTGAGCCAGGATGAAAACTCGAGTCCGGTCAACAGCGAACGCAGAGCCTTTCGATCGGGCTTCTGCCGCTGCAGATCCTCGATGGCGACGGTGAGCGGCAGATCGCACTTGATTGTCGCCAGCTGCTTCGCAAGAGGAATTTGCTCCAGGGCGGCGCGCAGGTTTTCACCGACCCTGCCTTTGATTTCGTCGGCTGATTGTATGATCTTTTCCACCGAACCGTATTGGCCCAGCCACTTTGCCGCTGTCTTCGGCCCGACTTTGGGTACCCCCGGGATGTTGTCGGATGCATCGCCCACGAGAGCGAGATAGTCGGTGATCTGGTCGGGCCGAACGCCGAATTTTTCCACCACGCCGTCGTGGTTCATGCGCGTGTCGGTCATGGTGTTTTCCAGTATGATCCGGTCATCGACGAGTTGCGCCATGTCCTTGTCACCGGTCGAGATGATCACCGAGAAGCCGGCGGAGGCCGCCTGACGTGTAAGCGTTCCGATCACATCGTCGGCTTCGACTCCCGGTTCCACCAGCATTGGAATTCCCAGCGCCCGGATCAACTCGTACAACGGCTCGATCTGTACTTTGAGCTCATCGGGCGTCGGCGGCCGGTGCGCTTTGTATTCGGGGAACAGCTCATCCCGAAAGGTTTTCCCCGGCGCATCGAAGACGACCTCGATATGCGAATCGGGGTATTGTTCCAGCAACTTGCGCAGCATGTTGGCGACGCCCAGAATGGCGCCCGTCGGTTCGCCGCGCGAGTTGGTCAGAGGCGGCAGGGCGTGAAAGGCACGAAACAGAAAAGAGGAGCCGTCGACCAGGATGATCGAAGGTTCCGGCGTGTCAGTCATGATGGTCGGTTCACCGGGGTGCGCAAGAAAGGAGGGAACAGCATCGATTTGTGAATCCTGGGAGGTTTGGCCGCGGTAGGTCAGTCTATTGTCGGACAGCCTCCCAGTCAACAGAATCAGTGGAAAAATCCTGCAAGCCGGCAGAAGGAAGTTTGCCGCAAAGGCGCAAAGAACGCAGAGCTCCTTTCAAGATGTTGTCTTACCCGGTTTTGACGTTTTTTGCGCCATTGCGATTGCTTATGGTACTTACTGTTTCGCCAGATCTATGTCTCTGCTTTCTGGCTCTATTGCTGAAAAAATGTCCGGTTGTTCTTTTCCGCTTACAGTGAGGATAGCCCATGCGCCCCGATCAATACGAGTCAAAGCGTGGTCCACCAGAACGTAATCACCGGGAACATCCACTTTGAATTCCGTCATCGTTGCTCCACCGACAGGGATCAATGTTGTTTGAACATCTTCCAATGGCCTGCTTATGGCAGCCTCGGGATACACACGATCGAAAATCTCACCGATCACATGAAACGAGGACACTTTCGAAACGCCGCCGTTGCCGACGAAAAGACGTATCCGGTCGCCGACTTGTGCCTTTATCGCACCTTCTTCGACGACGGACCAGGGGCGGCCGTTGAACACAACGTACTCGGGGCGCTCCTCGATCATCTTTTGTCCATCGAAAGCCTGAAAGCCCATCTGCCCCAGCATTCCTTTGGTGTAAAGCTCACCCTGCATGATATAAAATTCTTTATCCGCTTGCGGCAGACCTGCTTCCGGCTCGACTAAAATGAGACCGTACATCCCGTTGGCAATATGGGTCGGCGCGTTAGGGGTGGCGCAATGATAAACAAACAATCCTGGAATGAGTGCTTTAAATCGGAAGGATTTCTTTTTTCCCGGTTCCACCTCGGTAAGCCCCGCACCACCGCCCGGCCCGGAAACGGCATGGAGATCAATCGAATGATCATGGCTGCTGGTTTTATCGTTTTCCAGAGTGAGTTTGACGGTATCGCCTACCCTCACCCGAAGAAAAGGACCGGGGACCGTGTTGTTGAAGGTCCAGTAGTGAAAACCGGTCATCGGAACGATGTCTGAAATCACTTCCGTTGCTTTCAGATTGATCGTAACGGTTTTGGGTACGTTTCGCTGTAAGGGGGGCGGAAGGTCGGTCGATTTTTTGCTGATGTCCTTTACATGCTTGAATTGAGTGGGATCGATTTTCTTATGGACATGATAGCCATCCCCCGGTCCGAAAGTTCGCATATGCATCGGCATACCCGGCGCCATTTTCATCCCTTCCGCCATTGTCTCTTGTTCCGGCTTCGAAGACGCCAGCCAGAACAGCGCCAGGACGATGAGAGATATGCCGCCGATCAAGGTGTATTTTGCCTTGCGCCGGTCTTCTGGTGAGTCACCAAACAGTGTCAGGCAACGATCAATAACTTCGGTTGGTTTTATTTCCGTTATTTTCACTTTTTTCATTTTGGGTTATTGTGTATTAATACAGAGCGGGTTTCATTGGCTCCATCGAATCTTTGAAGCTGCCAAAAGCACCGTTTCGTCATCTTCATGCTGGCAGCGAAAAGCGGGTCCGGCTGGGGAATGCCTGGTTTGTCCTCTCAAACGGAATGCTCCGATCGCTGGCCTGCCATGCGCATCGATCGAAAATCGATGCGATGAGTCGACGGCGTATTATCCCCTTAGCCATGGGATTTATGCAAACCGGATTCCAAGTCATTGGAAAGCGGGCGGAAAGCTGTTCGGCTCTCGCAAAGCAGTCGGCTGATCGACGAATCGAATAGCGTGAGCCTGTGTATTGTCAGGATTTCATGTCTGCGACGACTGACCGAATGAGCGCCCTGAACAGGATTGCAATCGCTTGAATAATCGACGAGGAGAAAAAGAACGATGATAGGCTTACTCAACAAAGCGCAGGATCTTTTGGATGTGACACGCAAAGCCGACTTTCTTGGTCCGCTGGCGCTGCGGCTCTATCTTGTCCCCATCTTCTGGGAGGCCGGCACGCGCAAGCTGGGCAACTTTTCCGGCACGGCGGAATGGTTCGGCAATCCTGCCTGGGGCCTCGGGCTGCCGTTTCCTACGTTGATGGCGGCACTGGCGACGGGCAGTGAAGTCATCGGTGCGCTGTTTCTTCTCGTTGGCTTTGCGGTCCGCTGGGTCTCGGTGCCGCTGATGATCACCATGATCGTCGCTGCATCGACCGCCCATTGGCAAAACGGCTGGTTGGCGATCGCCGAAGGCAGCGGCCTCTTTGCGACCGAACGCACAATCGGCGCGGTTGAACGGCTTGGGAAAGCGAAAGAGATCCTGCAAGCGCATGGGAATTATGAGTGGTTGACGGGAAACGGACATTTCGCCGTTGTCAACAACGGCATCGAGTTTGCCGTGACCTATACGATCATGCTGCTGGTCCTGTTCTTTACCGGCGGCGGGCGGTATGTCAGTATCGATTATTGGCTGGGACGGCGGTTTCGCTGAGCGTGGCTTTCTTGTGCTCCGTAATCGAGAAAGTGATCGATATCGATTATCTCGATCAAGTTTCGTGCAGCGTCACTCCTGTCCTGTTCGGTGTTGTAGCCCCAGTCGGTAAAAAACAGTCTTATGTCTTGAAGGCGGTCATTTTTTAGTACATTCAACAGCGTGGGCAGCCTGTCTTCGACGAAGTAAATTGCCGCGTCTGGGTGAAGAGTGAGCAGATCGAGCAGCACTTCCTGCTTGCTCATATTGCGATCCAATCCGAAAATCCGCTGGCTCGGCAAGTGGATGCGGTTGGCGTCGAGTATTTTTTCGACGAACCGTTCCTGCTTGGTTGTTACGATATACCAGTTCTCCTCGTTCGCCAGCATCCTCAGCTTGTGCGCGATGCCTGGAAACAGCGGATTCATTCGGATCCATTCATCCAGTGAATGCCGGATCCACACATCCCGGGTTTCACCAAACAACTTTTTGAGGTCATCGATACTCTGTTTCGATTCTCGCAGCAATTCCTCTTTTTTGTCGGGAAAATCCGCCAGGATGGTATCCACGCTTTCGCCATTGAACAAGAGGCGCATGGCCAGGATCGATTCATAACCGGTTTCGATGATGGGGCGCACGAGACGGAATCGGTCGACCAGCTTCTGTGGTGGAAGAGGCGAGGGCATGTCATTCCATATCCCGGTTGCGGCTTTCCATCCCGTGATGCCCGTCTCCACAGCACTGTCACAGATGACCCCGTCAAAATCCAATGCATAAATGATCGTTTGTTTCATGTTGCTCCAACCGTTATATTGTTCGGGCTGCCGCGGTGCTGTTGCAGCGCCCATTCGACATGCTCGCGGACAAGTTCGGAAGGGTGGTGCCGCCGTGACTCGAGTGCTGTAAGGATCGCTTGGGAAGTTGGCGCATTGCCGAGCGCCACTGCGATATTGCGCAGCCAGCAGACATGACCGATTCGTCGGATCGCCGAGCCTTCGGTTTTTTTGAGAAAAGCTGCTTCGTCCCAAGCGAACAGATCGACCAGTTCGTTGTCGTCGAGTTGGTGCCGCGGCTGAAAATCGGGTTCATCGGAGAGACGGGCAAACCGGTTCCAGGGGCAGACAAGCTGGCAGTCGTCGCAGCCGTAAATGCGATTTCCGATGAGCGCGCGCAATGGCGCCGGAATCGAGCCGCGCAGTTCGATGGTCAGATAGGATATGCAGCGTCGGGCGTCGACGTGATACGGGGCGGCGATCGCCCGGGTCGGGCAGACATCGATGCAGGCGCTGCAGCTTCCGCAGTGGTTTTCGGCCGGTTGGTCCAGCGGCAGCGGCAGGTCGGTGTAGAGTTCGCCGAGAAAAAACCAGGAGCCCGCCTTTTTGTTGATGACAATCGAATGCTTGCCGATCCAGCCGAGCCCGGCCTTCTCCGCGAGTGCTGTTTCCAGCACCGGCGCGCTGTCGACGAACGCGCGATAGCCGAAAGGCCCCACCGCCTGCTCGATTCGCCCAGCCAGTTTTTGCAGGCGTTTGCGCATGATCTTATGGTAGTCCCGTCCCAGCGCATAGCGTGACAGAAACGCCTGAATCGGGTTCTCCAGTATCTTTTCGCTGTTTTTGGCCTTCTCGGGAAGATAATCCAGACGGACCGATATGACGCGGATGGTTCCGGGGACCAGTTCAGCCGGGCGGCTGCGTTTTCTGCCGTGGCGTTCCATATAGTGCATGGTTCCATGACAGCCCTCCTGAAGCCATTCCATCAGGTGGCGTTCCGCTTCGCAGAGATCGGTATCGGTGATGCCGACCTGCTGGAAACCCAGTTCCTTTCCCCACTGTTTGATGCGTCGAGCCAGTTGCGTGTCGTTCGGCTTCATCTTACACTCAATGCGTTTCCAGTTAATCCTGAGAAATCCAGTTAATCCTGTCTGAAATAAGGTGGGGGGAAAAAGATCATGATGAACGTCAACGATATCACGAATCGACTGCCGTCGGCACTGTATCGCGCCGATCAGGTTCGTGCCATGGACCGGTTTGCCATTGACACATTAGGCATACCCGGGATCGATCTGATGCAGCGGGCCGGTGGGGCCGCTTTTCGAATACTGAGAGCGCAATGGCCCGGTGCACAGCGGCTGGCCGTTGTCTGCGGTGCCGGTAATAATGGAGGTGACGGCTACGTCGTGGCGCGTCTGGCGAGGGATGCAGGGCTGGATGTCCGGGTCTGCTCGCTTGCTCCGATCGAGCGCCTGCGGGGCGATGCGCTGACCGCGTGCCGTTCCTGGCAATCGTCGGGCGGTGCGATCCTGGAATACGGCGGGGATGGCTTCGAGGAACTCGACCTGGTGGTCGATGCGTTGCTGGGCACCGGGCTCGACCGTCCGGTGTCAGGGGGGTACGCAACGGCCATCGAGGCGGTGAACCGATTCCGTGGTCCGGTTCTGGCGCTCGATATTCCATCGGGCCTGCATGCGGATACGGGCTGTCGGCTGGGCAGTGCGGTGGAGGCCGATCGGACAGTGACGTTCATCGGTCTGAAGCAGGGATTGTTTACCGGGGACGGCCCGGACTGCTGTGGAACCATCAGCTTTTCCTCTTTGGGCGTACCGCATGAAGTTCGATGCAGTGAGCAGCCCTCCGCACTGTTGTCTACCCGGCCGGGACCCGTTTTTGCGCCGCGCCGCCGGTCTGCGCATAAAGGGTATTTCGGACATGTTCTGGTGATCGGCGGTGACGCGGGTTTCTCCGGCGCGGTGCGCCTTGCGGCAGAAGCAGCTGCCCGGGTAGGTGCCGGACTGGTCAGCGTCGCTACGCGGGCGGCGCATGCCGCTTTTATCAATCTGACGCGGCCCGAGATCATGAGCCATGGGATTGAAACAGCAAAGGATCTGGATGCCTTGCGCCGGCGTGCCTCTGTTGTGGCTGTCGGGCCGGGGCTCGGACGGTCGCCTTGGGCGGTCGAGCTGTTCGAAGCGGCATGTCAATGCGATTTGCCGATGGTGGTCGATGCGGATGCGCTCAATCTGCTGGCGAACATGCCGGCGTCCAGGCAGAATTGGGTGTTGACGCCTCATCCGGGTGAAGCGGCGCGGTTGCTGCAAACCAGTGTGGCCGAAATTCAGCGGGACCGGTTTGCGGCGGTTAAAGCCCTGCAGGAGCGCTACGGCGGCGTGTGCGTGTTAAAAGGAGCGGGCTCGCTCATTTGCGATGGTGCGGCCATGACCGTCAATATGACCGGCAATCCGGGCATGGCCAGCGGCGGCATGGGCGATGTCCTCAGCGGAGTCGTGGCCGGATTGATTGCGCAGGGGCTGCATCCTGCCGATGCGGCGAGAGCGGCGGTCGTACTGCATGGCGCCGCAGCCGACCGGGCCGCGACCGATGGTGAGCGCGGGATGTTGGCCGGTGATCTGATGCATCACCTGCGTGCATTGGTCAATCGATGAACTGTGAACTTCGCAATGAAGCCGAAACGCTGGCGTTCGGTGCCCGCTTGTTTGAGTGCATCGACAATGGCTGTGTGATTTATCTGTACGGTGATCTTGGGGCCGGAAAGACGACGCTGGTCCGGGGTTATTTGAGAGCGGCGGGTTATGAGGGGATCGTGAAAAGCCCCACTTTTGCCTTGGTCGAGGAATATCGGATCGATAGCCGGACGGTATACCACTTCGATCTTTACCGACTGGCTGATCCGGAGGAATTGGAGTGGATCGGCCTTCACGACTATATGGCAGAGGATACGGTCTGTTTTTTTGAATGGCCGCAAAAGGGCTATGGCGTTTTACCAACGTCTGACGTGAATCTGCAACTTGTTGTTTTTAATGAAGCAAGGCTTCTCGAACTAACAGGGTATTCCCTCCGTGGAAAAAAAATAGAGGAGAAAATAAAAAAATTGCTTGAATAAACAGTTGGCTATTGATAATATCTAATCTAATACATTAGTTTTTCTGGATGTTGCGGTTCGTTCGTGCAAGCTATAAGGTTAAGGTCTGGAAAAATGGGTAGGATTTTTAAATGCATCCCTTTTGTTGTTTTTGTGCTGTTTACAACAGCAGGGCTTGCTCAGGCGACACAGGTTAACTCCTTACGGTTTTGGAGTGCGCCTGATCATAAGCGTATTATCCTTGATGTTTCCAGCGCCGTAAAACATCATTTCTTTCTGCTGAGCGACCCGGACCGGCTGGTCATCGATCTGGCGAACACACGCCTTAAAGGCAGGCTCAGCCAGCCGCTTTCTTCACATCCCCTGATCAAAAAGATTCGCAGTGCGCCGCGGAACGGCACCGATTTGCGGGTGGTCCTGGATCTGAAATCGGTGGTCAAGCCCCAAATCTTTTCCCTAAAGCCAAGCGGAACTCATGGACACCGCTTGGTGGTTGATCTGTATGAGAAGGATACCCCCCCCGCCCATCGTGACACAAAGCGGAAAACCAGTGATAAGAAGACGGTTGGTAATCACAAGAAGATAACCCGTGATACGAAGACTGCCCGTGCCGCTCTGCATAAAGAGGAGAAACCGCGTGGCGGCGCGGTGAGGCCGCAACGAACCAGCAAGAAAACGGTCCGACGGGGGCGCGATATTGTGATCGCCATCGATGCGGGGCACGGTGGAGATGACCCTGGTGCCCGCGGCACCCGGGGAACGAAAGAAAAAGATGTCGTGTTTGCCATCGCCAGGAAACTGGAAGCGCTGATCCGGAGGCAGCCGGGAATGCGGCCGGTCATGATCCGCAACGGCGATTACTATGTCAGCTTGCGCCAGCGTATGCGCGTTGCGCGAAAAGCCAGAGCCGATCTGTTCGTCTCGATTCATGCTGATGCGTACACGAAGCGGCATGTCCACGGTTCGTCGGTGTACACATTGTCGGAGCGCGGCGCCTCCAGTGAGGCGGCGCGATGGTTGGCGGCCAGAGAAAACGCAGCCGACCTGGTGGGTGGGGTTAGTCTCGACGATAAGGATGACCTGCTGGCTTCGGTGTTGCTGGACTTGTCTCAAACGGCTACCCGGGAGGTCAGCCAGGAGGTGGCCGGGAAAGTGCTCGACAACCTGAAACGTGTCGGCCGCCTGCATAAACGCCAGGTGCAGCATGCCGGGTTTGTGGTTTTGAAATCGCCGGATATCCCTTCGATCCTGGTCGAGACCGCATTTATTTCGAATCCGCACGAGGAAAATAATTTGCGCAACAAAAGGCATCAGGCGCGACTGGCCAATGCTATGTTCAAGGGAATTCTGGAGTATTTTGCTTTGCGTGCGCCGCCCGGCATGCGTGTCGCGGCGCGAGAGTATGTGATTTCAGCCGGTGATACATTGTCGGCAATCGCCCAACGCTATGGTGTGAGCCTGAAAAAACTACGGCTACAAAATTTGTTGAAGGGAAGCCAAATTCGCGTTGGACAGGTTTTGAAGATTCCTCATGGAAGTTGAAGTAGAAGTTGAGTGTCTGGTTGATCTGCGTAATGGAAACAAAAGGTTGGCCATGTTTTGTTTTTTGGGGTGGATGACGCTTGCCCCACCACTTGAAGTGGTGGGGCCCTTTCGCTTATGATGCGACGTGAGGAATTGCCTGACAATCGAACTCGGGAATTTCCTGATGCAATATATCGTGCCAAAAAGCGCAATAATACAGATAACAAAGCGATTGTCTTCGCATTCTTCGGGCCGCCTCTTGGGAGTAGTCCGTCGAAGGCGTTGAAAGTGAGGATTGCAAATGAATTTAGTAACCGCAGTCGAGGAATATTACCAGGATAAGCCGTTGCCACGGTCGACCGAATCGCTCCTGACCGAGATTTGCTCATCGGCCGCCGAAGGAGAAACGGTCAATGGAATCGCCAGACGGTTGGGTCTCGATGTGCTCGAGGTGCGTGATGTGCTTCGGAAAAACCAGGAGCTTGCAAACGAGGGGCAAACATGACGCGGCGGCCGCTGCTGACTTCCATGTGAATATTCGTGCCGTTGCGGCGGCCCGGCACATTTGGTCATTGTTTGCTTGTCACCCATAAAAAGAGGTTTAGCCTCTCTCCTCATTCTGGATTGGATACAATATAGCTTTTGAGGCTGAGCTGCATCCAATAATGAAGATTCATACGCTGTCTCCGCAGCTGATCAACCAGATTGCCGCCGGTGAAGTCATCGAACGGCCCGCCGCTGTGGTCAAAGAACTCATCGAGAATTCTTTTGATGCGGAGGCTCGTCGGATCGATCTGGATGTGGAGTCGGGCGGTATCCGTTTGATACGTATTCGCGATGATGGGTCCGGTATTCATCCGGAGGATCTGCCATTGGCGTTATCGCGCCATGCCACCAGTAAAATTGCAACGCTTAAAGATCTCGAGGGCGTGCGCAGCATGGGCTTTCGGGGGGAAGCGCTGCCAAGCATCAGTTCAGTTTCCAGGCTGACGCTTACGTCAAGACTGAGGGGCGCCGATTGTGCCTGGCAGGTGAGGACGGACGGTACGGAAACGGATTTTGATCTGCAGCCGGCCTCCCATCCGGAGGGAACCACCATCGAGGTTCGCGACCTGTTTTATAATACACCGGCGCGCCGCAAGTTCCTGCGCAGTGAAAAAACCGAATTTTCTCATATCGAAACCGGCGTCAAGCGGATGGCCCTGAGCCGTTTCGATGTCGCTTTTTCGCTGCGGCACAACCAGCGGGAGGTGCTCAATCTGAAGCCGGCGGCGCGACAAGAGGACAAGGAGCGCCGGGTCGGTCAGCTGTGCGGGACAGCCTTCCTGAATCATGCGCTGGCTGTCGAGTATGAAGCGTCCGCGATACAGTTGTCCGGGTGGGTGGGACTGCCGACCTTTTCCCGCAGTCAGGCCGATATGCAGTTTTTTTATGTGAATGGACGTCTGGTGCGTGACAAACTGGTGACACACGCGGTGCGGCAGGCTTACCACGATGTTCTGTTTCACGGCCGCCATCCGATCTACGTTCTCTATTTGGAGATCGATCCAAGCCTGGTCGACGTCAACGCCCACCCGGCAAAGCTTGAGGTTCGTTTCAGGGAAAGCCGCCTGGTGCACGACTTTTTGTTTCGGGGGCTGCATCGCTGTCTGGCGGAGGCTCGTCCCGGCGGTGAACAGGGGGCGGATGGTGTTTCGGCGAACGGCGGATTCGCCCATGACCGACCGCAAGAGACGGCGGAGCACTCGGACGGCGTGCTCCACAAGGAATCGGTTCCTCACGCAGGCGCTGCAGCTGTTGGTAATCAACCCTATCGAAAGCCGGTTCCGCCGGGTCGGCAGGAAGGATTGCCGCTCGGCGTAAAAGAGAGCATCGAGCTTTATGCCGCTTTACACGGCAAATCAGCCACTGAAGTGCAACCGGGCCAGGTGGCAGAGCAAAGACGCCAAGAGGGCGATATGCCCCCGCTTGGCTTTGCGCTGGCGCACCTGCACAACATCTATATACTGGCCGAATCGAAAAACGGACTGGTTCTGGTGGATGCCCACGCGGCGCATGAGCGGATTACTTACGAGAGGTTAAAGCATCAGTATGTCAACGGCCGAATGCCGGTTCAGCCTTTGTTGTTGCCTGTTCGCATAACGGTCAGCGAAGCGGAGGCGAATCTGGCCGAGCACGAACGTGATGCGCTGCTGAAGGCAGGCGTCGAAATCGATCGGGCCGGCCCTGAAACAGTGACGGTTCGGGCGTTGCCTGCGCAGCTGGGTCCGATCGATGCCGAGACGTTGATTCGGGATGTGCTTGCCGATATCAGCGAATTCGGCGGCAGCCGCAGGACCGAACAGATGATCGATGAGCTTTTTTCGACCATGGCATGCCATGCGTCCGTGCGTGCTCGCAGGAGGTTGACCACTGCCGAAATGAACGCATTGCTGCGTGAAATGGAATCCACTAAGCGTAGCGGGCAGTGCAATCACGGCAGGCCGACCTGGGTCGAATTGGGCAAAAAAGAGCTGGATAAGTTTTTTTTGCGCGGCCGCTGATGGACCGCGGCGACCGATGAGCAGGCGCTTGCCGCCGGCGATTTTTCTGATGGGGCCGACGGCTTCGGGAAAATCGGAATTGGCGGTGGCTCTGGCCTCCCGGCTGAATTGCGAAATTATAAGCGTGGATTCGGTTATGGTGTATCGGGGCCTGGATATCGGCAGCGCCAAGCCTTCAGTCGATGAGATGGGAGGCATCCCGCATTATCTGATCGATATTCTGGACCCGGCGGAAGCCTATTCGACAGGCCGATTTCGCGAGCAGGCTCTGTCGACCATGTCTTTCATCGCGGACAAAGGCAAAATCCCGTTGCTGGTCGGCGGTACGATGCTCTATTTCAATGCATTGCTCCACGGGCTGGCGCAGCTGCCCGCGGCTGATGCGGCGATACGCAGGCAGATCGACCGGGAAGCCGGACGTTATGGTTGGGCCGCAATGCACCGGATTCTGGCTGACGTCGATCCGGCTGCGGCTGCCCGAATTCATCCCAACGATCCCCAGCGCATCCAGCGCGCATTGGAAGTATACCGGGTCAGTGGGCAAACGATGACCGACCTTCACGCACAGTCCCGGAAAGAAACGATTCCATTCGACGTGGTTAAGTTGATTGTCGCCCCTGAAAAGCGAACAGTTCTGCATCAGCGGATAGAGCGACGATTTTCGATGATGCTCGAACAGGGCTTGATCGAAGAGGTGAAAACACTTCTGGAACGAAAGGATCTTCATGAAGAGTTACCTTCGATTCGTTCGGTCGGATATCGTCAGATCTGGGGCTATTTGCAGGGTCGGTACGATAAAGAGACTATGATCGAACGGGCCGTTGTTGCGACAAGACAGTTGGCTAAACGGCAGTTGACCTGGCTGCGCAAGGAACGGACCGCTTTCCATTATCGGAGTGAGAACTCCGAGCTATTGAATGTTGTCTTAAATGATGTGAGCCTATTGCTAAGGTAACATGCACGCTTTCGGTGTTCGGCTCTGTTTGTGCGGCTGCATGGAACTTGCTGTATTCGAATTCGATTGCGAAGACCACGCGGCGTAATTTCGGCAACGCATCCTGTTCTGTTGCCTGAGTTGCGTGACGCTTTTCCAATGTTGCGATCGGTGATCGGCTTGTGTGTTATAATCGCAAATCGGCGGAATAGTAAGTCGTGCCAGGAGAGTCGTGGTGCGGGCTTCCGTGAAAAAAATAAGGAGAAAGAGGATGTCAAAAGGGCAAAATTTACAAGATCCATTCTTGAATGCGCTACGGAAAGAACATATTCCTGTGTCTATATACCTGGTCAACGGCATCAAGCTGCAAGGTAGGATCGACTCTTTTGATCAATATGTCGTTATTTTGAAAAATTCGATTAGTCAGATGGTTTACAAACATGCCATTTCGACCATTGTACCGTCGCGTCAGGTGACGATTCAACACTCCGGCGATACAACCGATATGGGTGGGTCGAGGCGCCTCCCGGAATGAATGATCGTTCGCTGAGGCATAAACCGGCGTGGATGGAGCGCCGACAGTGGAGGGGGTGAAGTTTGTTTGAACGGCCGCGTACAGGCGAACGCGCAGTGCTGGTTCATTTGTCGGCCCAATCCGTTCAGGACGACCTTTCAGAATTGACCGAGCTCGCCCACTCGGCAGGGGCAATACCAGTGGCGACCATTACCGGTTCGCGCCGTACCCCGGACCCGCGCTATTTCGTCGGCAAAGGCAAGCTTGTCGAACTGCAAACAGCCATTTCGCGTGTCGGCGCGGAGCTTGTGCTTTTCGATCATGCTTTGAGCCCGAGTCAGGAGCGGAACCTGGAGCAGGCGTTGGATGTGCGCGTTGTCGATCGAAACGGTTTGATATTGGATATTTTTGCGCAGCGTGCTCAATCGTTTGAAGGAAAACTGCAGGTTGAACTCGCCCAGCTGCGTCATATCTCGACCCGTCTGGTTCGTGGATGGACCCATTTGGAGCGTCAAAAGGGTGGCATTGGTCTGCGCGGACCCGGTGAAACACAGCTCGAAACCGACCGACGCTTGATCGGTATCCGAATTCGCCAAATTCAACGGCGCCTGGGGAAAGTCGTCAACCAGCGCGAGCAGGGGCGCAGTGCGCGCCGCAAAGCCGGCATCCCAACGGTGTCCCTGGTCGGCTATACCAATGCGGGAAAGTCGACGCTTTTCAATGCGTTGACCGAGTCGGATGTTTACACCGCCGACCAACTCTTTGCAACCCTGGATCCGACCATGCGTCGCTGTGCGCTTCCTCATGGCGGCCGCCTGGTCGTGTCCGATACGGTCGGTTTTATTCGAGACTTGCCGCATGAACTGGTCGCTGCTTTTCGTTCCACCCTGCAGGAAGCGATCGACGCGGATGTTTTGCTGCATGTCATCGATGCCGGCGCAGACGATAAGAGCGAGACGAGCCGGGAGGTTGAGCAGGTGCTGGCCGATATCGGGGCCGACCGGATCCCGAGGATAGAAATTTACAACAAAATCGATTGCCTGGACGGTATGCAGCCGGGCATCGACCGCCGCGAGGATGGTTCGGTGCGCCGGGTGCGGTTATCGGCCAAGACCGGAGAAGGCCTTTCGTTGCTGACAGACGTGCTGTCGGCGCTTTCCAGCATGGGCCGAGTACGCAGGTCCTTTCATTTAGCCCCGTCCCAGGCGCGGTTGCGTTCGCAGCTGTTTGATCGGGCGACGGTTATGCGGGATGAGGTGGATGAGGTCGGGGGCTGGGACATGGAAGTGGAGATCCACAAAAAAGACCTGGGACTGTTGAAATCGGTCCACAGCGTGGATGAATTCTCTCATGGTTGAGCATCCGTTTGTACATTCGAGCGTTTTTTAGGATAATTACCTAGGAGGCTGTCCGAGAACAGACTGATCTACTGCGGACGAGCC
>DEII01000146.1 GCA_002352385.1 Methylococcaceae bacterium UBA2778
GTGACAAAAGCTTGGTTCGAAAGTCACTGGACCAGGATACAATGCCATGCCAGCCGATTACAAACCCGGATCGTGAAGGTGCTTAATCACCGGGTGCTTCACGGCGCCTTACCAAGGCTTGAGCCGTGTGCGGGGAAATTCGCCCGCCCGGTTCTTAGGGGGCTGGGTGGCGGTAACGTCACCCGGCTACCCGACTGAGTGAGGGGGGGGCAATAAACATAAGGAACTCAGCCATTTTCATCCCCTCATCCCAGCCTTCTCCCGAAGGGAGAAGGAGCCCGCCATCTTAATTCAACAGCATTGGCACTAAGCCCTTCCTCGTACTGTCATTTTCGCCAATACCGCTCAATTCTACCCGTCTTCATTTCGCTCGTCCTGTTTTACTTCCGGAAAGACGACAACACCGGGCACATGTCTCCGGGCCCATGCGACGATGGCTTGCAGCACGGGTTGCAAGTCTTGGCCTTTGGCGGTCAGGTGGTATTCGTAGCGTACGGGATTCGATTGATAGGGGCGTTTGACGATAAGTCCTGCTTGTTCCAGGCGTTGCAGCCGATTCGACAATATGTTGGATGCAATGCCTTCCGGGGATTGCATCATTTCGCCATAAAGGTGTTTGCCGAGGAGCAAATCGCGGATCACCAGCAATGTCCATTTGTCGCCGATGATGTCCAACGTATTGGTGACCGGGCAGGCTGAGCGGGGAAACGAAGTTTCGGAGGCGCGGGATTGTGCATCATTCATGGCTCGAAGATACCATAGGCACGACTCACTTGCAATTAACAAGAAACTGGGTTAGTCTACTACTCGCTTGCATATTGCAAGTTATTGTCGTGCAGGCGTGAGTGGTGGCTTGCTGCCGATCACCGACCACAAGTGTTCAAGCTGCGCACCACCTTTGAATTATTGAATGAAAGGTCAAACAATCATGATAAAACTCTATCAGTTCGCTCCGGTATGGGGCATACCCAACCTCAGCCATTTTTGCGTAAAAATCGAAACCTATTTGAGGATGACCGATCGTCCGTACGAGGTCGTGGAGACCCTGCCGCTGAAAGCACCGTTGGGCAAGCTGCCTTATCTCGAGGATCGAGGCCGCACGATTCCCGACTCGAGATTGATCATCCGCTATTTGCAGACCGAGTATGGCAATGCACTGGATGCGGATTTGACACCTTCGGAGCGGGCAACCGCAAAGGCGTGGCAACGGTTGATCGAGGAGCATTTGTATTGGGTGAGCATGTACACACGGTGGTGCTATGACGAGGCCAACTGGCAACAGAACAAACGCGCGATTTTTTCCGTCCTTCCTGTCGTGGTGCGGGACTGCGTTGCCTGGGTTTATCGGCGTTCGATCAGCAGGCAGATCTATGGTCAGGGGACCCGTCGACTGAGCGAGGACGATATTTTTGCGCTGGCTGCCGAGGATGTGTCGGCCCTGGCTGCGGCTTTAGGTGAAAAGGACTATTTTATGGGCTCCGGTCCAACCACCATCGATGCCAGTGTTTACGGTTTTCTGATCAATATAATCGGCTGTCCGATCGAGTCGCCGTTAAAAAACCACATCCTGGAGCAGAAACATTTGGTGGCCTATTGCCAGCGCATGCAGGACCGTTATTTTCCTGAATGCGGAACAATCACGCCATGAAAATTTATGCTTTTCCTTATGCACCCACTCCACGCAAAGTGCCTCTATCTTTATTTGTCGAGAAAGAAATCGGTACTGCAGCCCCATCCGAATAGAAATCTGCCGCGGATCGGCATGGATTTTAACCGTGGGCAGGGAAAACCACATATAATGGGATCGAACCCCGGGCAAGAATCTCCGCCTTTCTCGTCGCCGTACCGCCTCAAACCAACAGCCGACAGGTTTATTCGACCCCCATGAAAATAGCCGACGCCACACCGCAGTCCAGAGGCAAATCGACATCACTCGTGGTCGTGCTGCACGCACCGACCTCCTGTCCGGAAGACATGGATGGTGTAAGAAGCGCTGTGATGAACACGATGGGTGATGCCGACCTGCTGATCCCGGGGTTACCGCTGCATCTTACTTCGAACGCCGACCCGGTCGCCATCACCATCGCTCTGCTAGAGGCTATTGACAGTGCGGAAAAACAGCGTCAGGAACGGTTCGGGGAAGGCTATTCTGAAATAATCCTTATCGGGCACTGCGTCGGCGCCTTGCTCGCCCGTAAGCTGTACATCTTCGCCCAGGGTGAAAACGACGATGCCGTTTTCGAGGCGACGCTCGATCGCCGTCCCTGGGCGCACAAGGTGATGCGCATCATTCTATTGGCCAGCCTCAATCGCGGCTGGTCCATCGAATCCAACCTGCCTCGAGCGAAGGCCGTATTGTTGAGATGCGGCGAAGGGATTGCGCGCCTACTCAACAAAGGTCATCTCTGGCTCTCCTGTCGCCGCGGCGCCGATTTCATCACCGAACTGCGCATTCAGTGGCTCTCCATGCTGCGCCACAACGACCGGGCAGCACTGACGATACAGCTTCTTGGCACCATCGACGACCTAGTGATACAGGATGACGACATCGACCTTCAAATCGGCAAGAACTTCATCTATCTGGAGGTGCCCCGTTCGGGCCATAAGAACGTCATCGATTTCGAAGGCGAAGCAGGAGCGGTCCGTCGAGCCATTTTCGTCGACGCCCTGACGGCGTCCGAACAGCACCTGAAAAACAAAAACGAGATACAGATTGCGCCGGAACATGAGCCGGACACATCCGTTCGCAACGTCGTTTTTATCGTTCATGGCATTCGCGATCACGGTTTCTGGACCAACCGCGTCGCCAGAAAAATACAGCGCGTTGCGCGGGACGAGGAGCAAAGATATATCACCGTTACGTCGAGTTATGGTTACTTTCCCATGTGGCCCTTCATTTTTTCATATTTCAAACGGCAGATGAACGTCTTCTGGTTGATGGATCAATACACGCTGGCACTGGCCAAGTATCCCAACGCACGCTTCTCCTTCGTCGGCCATAGCAATGGAACCTATCTGCTCGCCAGCGCCCTCGAAATGTACCCCTCCTGCCGCTTCGATCGTGTCGTTTTCGCCGGCAGCGTCATACGCACGACCTTTCCGTGGGATCAGATGATCACGGCCGGCAGGATCCGAGAGATTCGAAACTTCGTCGCAACCAACGACTGGGTGGTCGCTGTCTTTCCCGGCGTCTATGAGCAGCTGGGAATATCCGATCTCGGCAGGTCGGGCAGCGACGGTTTTAAACCCGACCTGCCGGTCGACCAGCACAAATGGGTCGGCGGCGGCCACAACGCAGCGATCAAAGAGGATACCTGGCAGTCGATCGCCGAGTTTATCGTCAAGGGGCGTTCGGCACCGGCACCCGAGCTGAAACCGGCCCCTTCGCGCATCGTCAGCGTGCTGTCGGCCGGGGCATTGGTCTGCTGGCTGCTGCTGGTCTGTGCCGTTATCGGGCTGTTCTGGCTGTTGATCTCTGCGTGGCCCGATTCCTGGAAGGCGGTGTCGAATTGGTGGCTGCTGCCAACAGCGGTTTACTTTTTTGGGCTTTATCATGTCCTGAATAAAATCTGATTTCAGACGTCGCTTGTAAGGGCGGTGTTGGATTACGGCGCGCAGAAAGTTCAGCGAAACATTGAAAACGATGGGCCTGCGCGCCTAACCCAACCTACCAACCGTCCGTGAGTGAAAGATAAGGGTGTGTTCCGTCGGCATGACGGATGAATCTTTGTTTATCCCGAAATGGTGCGCACGGCGCACCCTACCCGCGGTGCCATTCGTAGGGTGCGCCGTGCGCACCGATCAGGCTGAAACGGAGCCGTGTATGCGACCAATCCAACGGGTGAATTCACCGCGGTGCACCAGATGAACGACCTGGTGGTCGGCCGCGTCGACGAAAGTTTAGCGTTTTTTCACGATCGCTTTCTCACTGTGCTCCGTCAAAGCCACGATGCGCTATCCACAACAACAACACGGGTATTGCCGATGCTACAGCGCTCCGCCGCGCCATCGAAAAACTGCCTGGCATCCGTCAGAAAGCATTCGCCCTACGGGCTCCTTGCGTCT
>DEII01000147.1:0-2856 GCA_002352385.1 Methylococcaceae bacterium UBA2778
GTTCGAAAGTCACTGGACCAGGATATAATGCCATGCCAGCCGATTACAAACCCGGATCGTGAAGGTGCTTAATCACCGGGTGCTTCACGGCGCCTTACCAAGGCTTGAGCCGTGTGCGGGGAAATTCGCCCGCCCGGTTCTTAGGGGGCTGGGTGGCGGTAACGTCACCCGGCTACCCGACGGAGCCAGCCCCCTCCCATCAAACCGTGCATACAGTTTTCCCGTACACGGCTTTCCGATGTTCTTCACACCGAGGCATGCGCCGATCACCAAGGCGCCGTCGTCGGCAGTTTGAAAAGCCCATATCGACCATCGATCGTATGCCCGGGAAAGAGGTGGTACGCCCGCGCTCGACTGGCCACTTTGTGGCGCCGCCGCAGATGGGTGGGCACCTGCTCTTCCACGTGCATCTTCACATTGGACATAACTCCTGTGCAGTTTCGATGGTGGAAATAGTTGGACCAACCGCGTAGTGTCCGGTTGAGTTCTCCGATGATGTATGGCATCGGTACAGGCGTGCGCCGTCGGTCGGTCAGTTGTTTGGTGCGGGCTATGATCCGCCGCACCGACCGTTTTGACGGTTCCACATGCGGATAGCGCTTGCCGCTTTTGCGGCTGCGTCGCACATGAAAGCTGAACCCAAGGAAATCGAACGACTCCTCCCGGGCGTCTACCACCCGTGCTTTGGTCTCGTTCAGGCTGAGTTCCAGCCGCGTCAAGACCTGTCGCAACACTGCCATGGGCGGACTGACGTCGCCAGCTCCTAGCCCATATTTGCCATGCCTATTGAAACTTCTCTTATTTTTCAGTTGGTTAGGTTTTCTGAGGTCGCTGTTATGGCACTACACGGTTACCTGTGTGTGGTTAGAGAATCGTCTTTTCGGTTTTCCCCGGACGATCGGCAATTCCGAGAGCGTCATAGATTTTCTGCTGGCGCGGCTCGGGGCGAGTGGTTTTTCGAACATGGATGGTCTTGCCATCGGCACGCTTGAAGGTAACGGTCACTCGTTCCTGGCCGGCAAGCTGTCGCCGAATGCCCTGCCAGCCGAGGTCGATGCCGCTGGCCTTGAGCTGGTAGCGAATGGTGTGGACTAGATGATAGGCGAGCACCGAGATGAACAGGTGGGCGCTGACCCGGTCTGTCGTATGGTGGAACACCGGCCGCAGACCAAGCTCGGCTTTGAGGCAGCGGAACACCGCCTCGAGGTCGGTGAGCATGGTATAGGTCTGCCAGAGGGTTGCCTCATCCCATTGCTTCTGGTTGGTGCGCAAACAGTAGACGCCGGGCAGGGTCTCTTCGATTGGCGTTTGTCGGGTCCAGTGGATCGAAGTCGCTTTGCCGGTCGTCTCATCGTGCTCGACGGTGATTTCGTAGGGTGTACGAATGGGGACGACGGGCAAAGGAGCAGCACCGGGAGCACCAGATATAGCCCAGATGAACCACTCAGAGCACAAAGGTTGCTGCGCCATAGAACGATTTGTTGGTACGAGCCGAACATTGGGTTCCGGCGCGCAAAAGGTTCGGCGCCTGATTCAGCCCTGCGACAGCGCGCCTAACGCCACACCGGCGGAGCAAGGCTCAGGGACCGGCCAGAAAAGTCAGAACCAGCGGAACCGACAAAACAGCAATCAGCGTGGAAACAACGACCGACCCGGCAAGGTCGTCGACACGTCTGCTATAGCGTATTGCCAGCAGATAATTGAACACTGCAACCGGCATGCTGAGTTGTACAATCAGTGCGGACCGGGCAGTTCCGGTGACGCCCATCATGTGCGTGACTCCAACCGCCACAGCCAGACCGATGCCGATGCGTACTGCTGCGATCCGCAGGGCTGGTTTCAACCGCTGAATCTTCAGCTGGGCCAGGGTCGAGCCCAGCGTGATGAGCATCAACGGAATCGAAATAGCGCCCAACATCTGAACCGTGTGCGCAGCCCAGGCCGGCATCTGCCAGCCGGTGTAAAGCAGCAGCAGAGCGATCCAGGCGGCGTGGATGATCGGCGAGCGCAGCATTTGCCTCATTGGCCGGACGGCCTGCATCAGATAGAGCCCAAACGTGAACTGCAGCAGCGCGCTGATTACAAATATAATGAGGGCGTAAGCCAGGCCCGTCTCGCCGAATGCCAAAAGGCATAGAGGCAACCCCATATTGCCGGTATTCGGAAAACAGGCAGCCACGAGGTAAGCATTGTCTTTCAACCCAAACAGCAAGAGGCTCAGCTTGCCGACCGCTGCCATCAGCACAAAAGCCAATAATACGACCCCTCCATAATCGACCACCAACGCGACGTCCAGCTGCGCACGCACGAACGTGTCGATGATCAGGCAGGGGGCTCCAACAAACATCACCAGCCCGGTGATGAACTCCTTGTCGATGGGCCGGATCCATTTTTCCCAGAAAAAGCCAATGGCGGCGCAAATGGCGACCGGGGAAACGATGCTGAGGAGATTGGCAATCATGCGTTACTCTTCCTAATGTGCATCCTGAGAAACGGAATCCTCATAACGCAGCCCGCAAGACAGCGGACCCTTCGACGACAAACTATAGTGGACCCCCGCATCCTATCCAACGTCATCGAGAAGCGACAGCAAGGAGTCATTATAGAGCAACGTCCGTCGATTCGTCCAACAGCCCTTTCCGTTTTCCTGCCTGCAGATGCACAGAGCGGTGACCGCAGCACCGTTCGCGAACGCCGTTCGATTCCGTGGAGGCATGAGGAGAAAAGTATGGGATGGTGGATTTGCAGCAGGTGCTCCTTTAACCACGCTATCTGCCATAGGGTGAACAAGCAGAAACACTTGCCCGAACGCGAAAAAACGTAGCGAAACCTCTTAGCCCGAATCTTTCACAAATT
>DEII01000147.1:2937-6903 GCA_002352385.1 Methylococcaceae bacterium UBA2778
GCGCAAATTTATGAAATCTTCGGGTTAGAATCAAGGCGTATGATGTTGGCCTCCTTTTCGACAAGCTGAAGGCAAAGAACAAAACATCCGGCTCAGCTTCCACTATACTCCTCTCCGAAAAAGGGTTGGCTGCTCCTTGGTCATAATGGGAAATTCGAGATATACTTCAAAAGGGAAGCGTCAGTATTACCGGAGCCCTCCCAAGCGAATGAAAATATTGAAATATGAAACATAAAGTCCTATTCATCAATCTCGCAGAGGATGACAAAGATCTTATTGTATCGTTTGCCTTATATGATACAGAAATGGGTGTAAAAAACCTTATTCTTCATAGAACTCTTTTCTTTGAAGAATTGTTGAATGAAGACGAGAAGGGAGTGAACGTATTACTGGAAGATGATCATTTTGATCAAGAGCATTTCAATATGCTTAAAGAGATCACTATCAGCAACGACGAAATCTCAATTCAGTCATCTTTCAGAGAATATAATCTGGATATTTCCAGCATATCAGAGTCCGACAAGAAAGAGATGATCAGCCTACTAAAAAAGCAAGATTATGACAACCGAGTTACCATCAACATCGTTTGACAAGACAGTCGGCATATATTCACTCCCCTGGATCCAATCAATCACTGCCGCTAGAAAACATCCGGCAGCGGCTAGTGGTACCGCAGTTCCCTCTCCGGGCGAAGGTGAGAGGATCTAAATAATTACCAAGCGCGACCCGCAACGCCGGGCATTGCTTGAGTCTCTGGGTTGCAACGAGGTATTGATCGAACAGCCCGGACTCAGTGAGACCCTTCGCGCCAGATACCCGCACGGTATAGACAGCATAATGGACATCGTCGGCAACACCACACTGCTGGATTCATTGAAAACGGTGAAAAAAGGTGGCTATGTATGTAACGCGGGTTTTCTCGGTGGGGGTGAGCCGCTTGCCTTCAACCCCTGACCAATATGCCCTGCTCCGTCAATCTGAACTTCTTCGCCAGTTTCATGCTTGGCACCCTCGACTTCCCGCTATCCGATATTCCGATGCAGTCTATCGTCGATCGGGTTTCCGATAGTACCTACAAAGCGCGACCGGTACAGGTTCTTAATTTCGAAGACATAGCGAGGGCCCATGCGCTGATGGAACTCAATCTTGCATGAGGGAAACTGGTTGTCAGACATTAACCGGTCAACGGGAAAGGCCTGTTGAGCACCCGTTGGCGCAGCGGCTCATAGTGTTGGAGGCTGGTGTCAACAGTAAACGCCGACAACAGCACTATCATCTACCGGCAAATCGCCAGACTGACAATCAAACGCTCAAATCCCCGCATCCCATGCCGGTTGTTCTCCGATCTGCCCGGCAGTGAAGTCTATAAACGTACGTACTTTGGCTGACAGGTGCTTCCTGGACGCATATACCGCATAGATGTTGATCTCCAGCGGTTGGTAAGCGGGCAGGACAAGGTCGAGATCGCCAGCGCGTATGGCGTCACCAATGATAAAAGTAGGAAGCAGCGCGATGCCAAGGCCCTGTCTGGCAGCTGCGTATAGCACGTCGCCGTTGTTGGCGGTCAGTTGAGAGTGAATCCTGATTCGGTGCTCACCGTCCGGCCCATTCAATACCCAGTTTTTCCCGCCTTCGAAATAAGCATAGTGTAAACAGGTGTGCTGCTTAAGATCATCAGGCGCCATCGGTCGCCCGTGTGTTTTGAGATAGTCCGGCGAGGCGCAAAGTACAAGACGACAGGGGGCCAGTTTCCGGGCGATCAGGCTGGACTCTTTCAACTGCATGATCCGGATCACCAGATCGTAGCCTTCCTCTACGACATCGACAAAGCGGTCGTTCAGGGACAGTTCAACATCGATTGTCGGGTGCATATGGCAAAAAGTTGCAACGATATCGGCGAATTGTTTTGTACCAAACGACATCGGTGCATTGATCCGCAGCAGGCCGCGGGGCTCAGAGGAAAACCCGGAGACCACACATTCTGCTTCCGCCACATCTTCGAGAATCTGTTTGCAGCGTTGGTAGTAGGCTTTGCCAGCCTCGGTGAGACTGATACGCCGTGTGGTTCGATTGAGCAGGCGTCCGCCCAGGCAGTTTTCCAGCGCTACGACGTGTTTGCTTGCACTGGCCCGCGAGAGTTGCAGCTGCTCTGCTGCGGCCGAAAAGCTACCCTGGTCAACGACCGTCACGAATACGGACATGCTGGTAAGTCGGTCCATTTGGCGCCCTCGATCAGTGCGACTGTTTCCAGTCAGGAAATAATGATTTCACAAAATGACGGTATATCTCGAAATAATAACCTGATAAGCTTCGGTATAGTTGAAATAAACGCCAGAATGGAGACTCCCGGCATGGTTTATCTACGACGCAGTCATGAACACGGCCCCAGCGATCTTGGCTGGTTACAAAGCCGCCACACGTTTTCTTTTGGCAACTATTACGATCCCGATCATATGGGCGTGTCGGTACTACGCGTCATCAATGACGACCAGGTGCGACCGGGGGCCGGGTTCGCCACCCACTCGCATCAGGACATGGAAATCATCAGTTACGTCAAGCAGGGCGCCATTGAACATAAGGACAGTATGGGTAATGTCGAGGTGCTACCGGCCGGCGAGTTCCAGTTAATGAGCGCCGGCACCGGTGTCACTCATAGCGAGTACAACCCGTCAGACCGTCAGGCGTTATCTTTTTTGCAGATCTGGATTCAACCGGCCGTGATGGGCGTTACGCCCGGTTACCAGCAAAAACCCTTTGGGGTGAACAAGGGGTTAACACCCATCGTATCGCCTGATGGTCGCGACGGCACCTTGCGTATTCATCAGGATGCTTACCTGTATCAGTTGCGACTTGATCCCGGGCAAGTGGATCAGTACAGGTTGGTCGCAGGTCTAACGAGCTATGTGCATGTTATCTCCGGGCGCCTGAGTGTGAACGAATACTCACTGGAAGCCGGTGACGGCATCGGTCTGTCAGATGTTGCGATGATTCAGTTTGACGCGCAGGACAATACGGAAGCGTTGCTGTTTGATTTACCCTGAGGAGAAGAAAGATGACAAAACCCCACATCGCCGGGATTCAGCCAATGGGAGTAGCGCTTGAAGCCAGCGAAACCTATTACTGGTGCAGCTGCGGACGCTCACAGAATCAGCTATTTTGCGATGGCTCACATCAAGGCACAGCGTTTGAACCGCTGGCATTTAAAGTCGACGCTTCTGAAACAGCTCATTTATGCCTATGCAAGCAGAGTAAAAATCCGCCGTATTGCGATGGTAGTCACGTGGGGCTGGACGCGCCTGCAGCGGAGGCGCCGGTGCGGCCCCACTGATTTTCCGTGACAATATTTCCGTGCCCACCATCCCGGCGCTGGCGCGCGCCCGTCGTTTCCTCGACCAGCAGGAGCGCCCGGATGTCACCCTGATTATCACCGGAGGTCATAGAACACCGGCCGATTTCGTCAAGGCGCTCTCCCTGGGCGCCGACGGCATAGCGGTATCCAATTCCGCCATGCAGGCCACATTGGTTGTGTGGCGGCACGCATCTGTCACAGCAACAATTGTCCGGCCGGTATTGCCACACAGAAGCCCGAGCTGAGAGATCGTCTGGACATCCAGCAATCCGCCGACCGCTTGAAAATTTCTTTGAAGCCTCAGCACGTCTGATGCAAGTTATGGCGCGGGCCTGCGGTCACGACCATTTAAGCCAGTTCACGCTGGACGATATCACGACCTGGAAACCCGAAATGGCCGATCTCAGCGGCATCGCGTATGCAGGTATCAACGACACAGGTGCACGTTAACGATGAACGATAGTTTAAGCCACGACACACTGGAACGCCTTTTTCTGCAAGCACGTTCGCATGCCGCCTGGCAGGACAAACCGGTCAGCGATAACCAGCTACGTGAATTATACAATCTCACCGCGCAATGAAAAAGCTCAAATCCAGCGGGCGTAACCCGCCTCCCG
>DEII01000148.1 GCA_002352385.1 Methylococcaceae bacterium UBA2778
AATGCCATGCCAGCCGATTACAAACCCGGATCGTGAAGGTGCTTAATCACCGGGTGCTTCACGGCGCCTTACCAAGGCTTGAGCCGTGTGCGGGGAAATTCGCCCGCCCGGTTCTTAGGGGGCTGGGTGGCGGTAACGTCACCCGGCTACCCGACGGGTTAACCACCCACCATTACCGAGTGTTGCGGCTCTGGCGGAGCGGCGGCTGCGGAAGGGATTTGCGGTTGTCTGTGAACAAAAGAGGTGAAGCGTACACAGGGTATGTTATAGGCCGGTTGGGATCGCAGTCCCTTAGAGCTGGTATCGCTTCGAAAAGCCTTTCCGGATTGGTCAGCGTGGTAACGTGCGTGAAACCTAAACGAGCAGGACGAATTGATGAGTCCTGTAAGAGCCGGCGGAGTTCTCAAGCAACGGCATGTAACAAGAGATGCGTCATGAACGCGGGAGACCCTTGCTGCTCCTGGTCGGAGACGGCGGGTGGATATGACATACAGCTATTGAGGCACGCATGAGGAATCAGGAAACAGGACTAGGCTGGAGTCTAAAGCCACACGATACGTCCGAGACAGGTAGGCGAGCCAAACCCCTGCGAAGGGAGAAGCAGCCGAAGGCGGTAAGGGAGTCGGATCACCTTATAGTACTCCGAGACGGGAGAGCCGATCACATGAGGAAGGGGGTGACAGTCATACGCAGTCTGCAAAGGCCACTCGCGCCGGACAAAGTCGGGCCGGAACACGCCGAGCCAACCTTCCTGCAGGCACTATCCATCAAGGCAGGCACTGCGAAAGCCCACCGATTTCAAAATCTCTACGGCAGCTTGAATGAATCACTTCTGCACGAAGCCTGGCGCAACCTGAACAAGCGGGGAGCACCGGGGGTCGACAAAGTGACCATCGCCCAATACGGAGAAAACCTGGACGACAAACCGTTTCTCGGATTCATCAACAAATGGATGGAGCGGGAACACCCCTTGAACGCTATGCGGATGATGCGGTGTGCCACTGCAAGAGCGAAGCTCAGGCGGAGCAGCTGAAACAGGCGCTGAACGCACGGATGAAGGAGGTAGGGTTGGGACTCCATCCTGCGAAGACGAAGATTGTCTACTGTAAGGATGACGACCGCCATGAAGATTATTCCACGATCAGTTTTGATTTTCTGGGATATACCTTTTGCCCCCGCCGGTCAAAGAATCGCTGGGAAAAATACTTCATCAACTTCACACCGGCGATCAGCAACAAAGCTGCGAAAGCCATTCGGAAGGCATCGCGCGGCTGGAACTGGCCGTTACGGAGTGACAAACAGTTGGAAGATCTGGCTCGAATGTTCAATCCGATCATTCGCGGCTGGATCAACTACTACAATCGCTACTACAAGTCAGCCCTGTACCCGACCCTGAAATGCCTGGAACGTCGCTTGATCCTGTGGGCGACGCGAAAATACAAACGCCTACGGCATCATCGAAGACGAGCTGCACAGTGGTTGAATCGCATTGCGCGCAAGCAACCGAATCTGTTTGCTCATTGGCGATTGCTGTATGCCTCGGCCGGACGATAGGAGCCGGATGAGTGGAGACGTTCAAGTCCGGTTCTGTGAGCGCCTGGAGGGGAGGTTCCTCCGGGCGACTCGACTCGTCTGCGCCTTCCAGTACCGAAGAGAAGCGGAGCGGTTCTACCGGACGCTGCCCAAACGGCTGGCAAAGTTCGGCCTGACGGTGGCCCCGGAAAAGACCTGCATCCACCGCTTCAGCCGCTTCCATCCGAGCCGCAAACGGCGGTTCACCTTTCTCGGCTTTGAGATTTACTGGGAAGCCGATACCAAAGGCGATCCCAGGGTGTGGCGGCGAACGGCCAGAAAGAAACTGCGAGCGAGCATCAAAGCCTGCAAGGAGTGGATTAAAACCCACCGGCACTATCCATTAGCGGTACTGATCCCAGCGATGATTCGCAAGGTGCAGGGGCACTACAATTACTTCCGTGCCGTCGGGAACATGACCTCCTTATGGATATTCTACAGAGAGGTGGTCAAATTGCTCTACAAGTGGTTGAATCGAAGGAGTCAAAGGCGTATAGCCTGACCTGGGATGGCATCAAGCGGGTACTGGCAGCCTACGCCTTTCCGGCACCCACACCAACCAGCAAGGCGGCAATGAATCGGGGGCTTGCGTGAAGACCAGCACTTCTGCGCGAGTGAGTATGACTGAAGAGCCCGGTGCGGGAAAACCGCACGCCGGGATCTGTGCAGGGGGCGTCGGGTAACCGGCGTTCCTACTGCGACGGCATCAATAAACACTGATGGAATTTTCAGCACAGAGAAAGGGTTTGTAATGTCGTTTATATCAAATAATCAATGGATCATTCCCTTATTGCTTTTTTTGATTATTGCAATTATCGGAATCGTTTTAGGAGTAAACAATATAGGGCGCGAAAAGGGCATTCGGCAGAAAATGCGGACTCTTGGTTTTTTTGTAGGTGCTCAGGAAGCCATTAAAAAAATTGAAAACATCCCCAGGTTTTTCCTTCTTAATCCACAAGGTGGGCATCGGCGTTTCAAACAAATCAGAAATATAATAACAGGGCATATTAGTGACATTGATTTTGTGTTATTTGACTACTTATCACGATTTAGCAAAGGAAAAATCAACATTGAAACGGTATTGGCTTTACCTTTGCCTTCTGCGGGTATTCCTGAATTCAGGCTTTCGCCTTTGAATAAGCTTTTTTCTATTCATAAACGCGTTCTCGAACAGGCCATAAAAAACCAATCGCAGATTGATTACACCAGAGGTAAACAGATTGAATTCGCATCCGAACCTGAGTTTTCAAAAAACTACCTCCTCTATTCAAGTGATGAACAAGCTGTGCGTAAATTGTTCGATGCGCATACTTTGAAACTCCTTTCAAAACAGTCTTCGCAAGGGTGGTCTATTGTATGTGAAAATGGATGGATAAATCTATGTCACAATGGTCAAGCTGTGAAACCGGACCGTTTGCATGCCTTTTTGGAAGAATCAAAGCTAATATATAAGACAATTCTAAGGAAGCAGATTCGATAACGATATGTAAAATATAGTCCCGTGTCGTTGCAAGCGCAAGTCGCGAGCCCGGAGCTTTCAAAATGTGCGCCAGCGGGTAGAGCTGCGGCGGCAGCAACTTGCTCAGCATGAGTCGGCCGAACCAGCGTGTGGCGCTGACGACGTCTTCGAAATAGCGGTCGATGGCATCGCGCTGATGAGGAAATCGGGCAATCAGGTCTTGGCGCAGCCGGCCCGCCCCGGTGCGCGCATCGAAACTCAGATCCGGATAGATGAAGCGGTCATAGTGTTCCGGCATCGCGCTCCAGTCAACCTGCCCCGCGGTGACAAAATCGAGCAATGTCCGGTAGCGGCTGCCCGGGCACATTTCGCCGACGTAGTGCACGCCCACATCCCATTCATATCTCTTTTTCCGCCTGAACATACAAATCACGGTTAAGTAATGATTCGATGAAAAGGGAAGTATATGGATAATTAAGTATTGTGTCCCCGTAAAGCCTGTAGCAAATAGATTGTCCGGTTTATGTGAACCCGAAAGGAGGGGGCATGAGCCGGTCAGAATGGCTGACTGGCATCGGAATGTGAGGCTACCAGCTCACGGTCTGATCAAAC
>DEII01000082.1:0-8217 GCA_002352385.1 Methylococcaceae bacterium UBA2778
ATTCTCGGACAGCCTCCTAGCACGCAGAGAAAGATATGGGTGCGCACCCGTTGCTCCAGTGGTGATTATCAAAATACATACGATGTTCAACCGAGAGGAACAACTTGAACAGCGGGAGAGTTAAAAAATGGTACCATAGCAGTACACTTTGAAACGTGCTGTAAGTTCGGAAATGTTCGCAGAAGTGTGGAAAGTTATTGTTTTTGATCATCTAACGGTGTTTAATGATGTTTTCTTGTGTTACACATTGAGCGTTGTAATTCTCAATGAAAATAACGAGTTGCGGTTTTATCTCCCAGCTCTTAATCCATTGCTCCAGGGTTCGAATCCCTGACGGCCCACCATAAGAATCGAGCGGCTACAAAAACCGACGCATATCCGGTTTCACCGGCGCGACGTCGGGGAAAGGTTGCATCGAACGAACGTTATTGCCACCGGAAAGGAAACTATGCCCAACTGGTATGCCGTATATACCAAACCGAGGCAGGAAGCCGTTGCCGAGAGGCATTTGCGGCAACAGGAATTTGAGATCTATCTGCCTAAAATCAGCTTGCCCAGAAGGCGTCGCGGCAAGTGGGTGGATGTGATCGAGCCGCTTTTCCCCCGTTATCTTTTCATTCGTCTGGATATTGTTAACGACAACATCGCGCCGATTCGCTCGACTCCGGGTATTTCCGGCCTTGTGCGTTTTGGGGGGCAGCTCGCTAAGGCCCCGGTTGCCTTGATTGAAACGTTGATGCAAACAGCGGATGCCGATGCCGGCGTACACCTTACGGGAGAGGAGGTGTTTTATGCGGGGATGGATGTTATGGTGACAGAGGGACCCTTTGCCGGGTTGAGCGGGATTTTTCAGGCGACCAAGGGAGAAGACCGTGTGATCATTCTTCTTGATCTGTTGGGCAGGCTCAACCGGACGACCGTGAAACGTGATTTTGTCGTTCCGGCCTGACGGGTGCATTATGGATGCCTCCCAGCGTTGGAGCCGGTTCGAAGTTTTTGAGTTTTACCTGATCTTTCGATTCGAAAATGAAAAAAATAGCCTTGATTACCGGCGTGACGGGGCAGGACGGCAGCTATCTCAGCGAGTTTCTGATAGAGAAGGGCTACGAGGTTCATGGCGTCAAGCGCCGCGCCTCATTGTTCAATACGGATCGCGTCGATCATCTGTATCAGGATCCCCATGCCGAAAATAAAAACTTTTACCTGCACTACGGTGATCTGACCGACACCTCCAATCTTGTCCGAATCATTCAGGACGTGCAGCCGGATGAGTTGTACAATCTGGGGGCACAGTCTCATGTCGCCGTCTCTTTCGAATCGCCCGAGTATACGGCTGACGTGGATGCCATCGGCGCATTGCGGCTTCTCGAAGCGATCCGGATTCTCGGCCTGGAGAAGAAAACCAGGTTCTATCAGGCTTCCACGTCGGAATTGTACGGCCTCGTTCGGGAGGTTCCACAGAAAGAAACGACGCCCTTTTATCCGCGTTCACCGTATGCGGTCGCCAAGCAGTACGCTTACTGGATCACGGTCAACTATCGCGAAGCGTACGGTCTGTATGCCTGCAACGGTATCCTGTTCAATCACGAGTCGCCGTTGCGCGGCGAAACGTTTGTGACGCGAAAGGTAACGAGGGGACTGGCGCGTATTGCTGTGGGTCTTCAGCGTTGCCTCTTTCTGGGAAACATCGAAGCCTTGCGCGACTGGGGTCATGCGCGTGACTATGTGGAGATGCAGTGGCTGATGCTGCAGCAGGAAGAGCCGCGGGATTTCGTGATTGCCACGGGTGTTCAGTATTCTGTCCGGCAATTTATCGAGCAGGCCGCCCGCGAACTGGGGATCACCTTGCGCTGGCAGGGCGATGCCGAAAGTGAGAGGGGGATCGTGGACGAGACGGCTGATGGTGAATTCAAGGTCAAAAAGGGCGACGTCATTGTACGCATCGATCCTCGTTATTATCGACCGACCGAGGTGGAAACCCTGCTTGGCGACCCGACCAACGCCAGTGAACAGTTGGGTTGGTCGCCGCAGATCTCGTTTGATGAACTTGTCCGGGAAATGGTCGCAGCGGATTTAGCCATCGCCAGGAGGGATGCGTTGGTCGAAGCGCATGGCTTCAAGAGCTTCACCTACAATGAATAATGAACGGGGAACGATGAATGGTTCGAGATTGACGCCCGAATCGAGAATCTATGTCGCCGGGCATCAGGGTATGGTCGGTTCAGCGATTGTCCGGACGTTGCAGCAGCAGGGATATCGACATGTCATTACCCGTTCCCATGCGGATTTGGACCTGTGCAATCAAGCGGCGGTACAGGCATTTTTTCAGCAGGAACAGATCGATGTTCTGTTTCTGGCCGCGGCCAAGGTGGGGGGCATCCTTGCAAACAACAGGTATCCGGCGGAATTTATTTTTCAGAACCTGATAATGGAATGCAACGTGATTCATGCGGCATACGGAACCGGTGTAGGGACACTGCTTTTTCTCGGCTCATCCTGCATTTATCCGAAAAATGCGCAGCAGCCGATGAAGGAATCAGCGCTGATGACCGGAACGCTCGAGCCGACGAACGAACCCTATGCCATCGCCAAAATCGCCGGCATCAAACTCTGTGAATCCTACAACCGTCAATACGATGTCGACTACCGCAGCGTCATGCCCACCAACCTTTACGGCCCCAACGATAATTTCCATCGGCAAAACAGCCATGTGATTCCGGCAATGATTCGAAGATTTCATGAGGCAAAAATGAAGCGGACATCCGCGGTGGTTGTGTGGGGTACCGGCAGGCCTAGGCGCGAGTTCCTGCATGTGGACGATCTGGCCTCCGCCTGTTTGCATGTGATGCGTTTGAGCCGGGAAACCTATTGCAGCCATACCGAACCAATGCTTTCTCATATCAATGTTGGTGCTGGAACCGACGTAACGATCGAGGGTTTGGCGGAAATGATTCGCGGAGTCGTCGATTACCGGGGAGAGATCGTCTTCGACAGCGGCAAACCGGATGGAGCACCGCGGAAACTGCTGGATGTTTCCAAGCTTCAGGCTCTTGGCTGGACGGCGAGGATCCCGCTCGATCAGGGGTTGAAGTCAACCTATGAATGGTATGTCAACCATTCGAACAAGGCACGGATATGACCGCCGTCCGGGATCTGTTCTCCGACTTATTGAGAACCAATATCTTACCTATACTTAATGAATGCCTTCAATTGTAAATTCAATAAACGCGTTCTGGTGACCGGTGGAGCCGGATTTCTTGGATCGCATTTGTGCCAACGATTATTGGACGACGGCCACGATGTGCTCTGCGTCGATAATTTTTTTACTGGGACCAAGCATAATCTTCTTCCGATCATCGACCACCCGTTTTTCGAAGTGGTGCGCCACGATGTGACCTTTCCCCTCTATGTGGAAGTGGACGAGATCTATAACCTGGCCTGCCCGGCATCACCGATTCATTACCAGTTCGATCCGGTACAGACGACCAAGACCAGCGTTCACGGCGCAATCAATATGCTCGGATTAGCGAAACGAGTCAAGGCAAGAATTTTTCAGGCATCGACCAGTGAGGTTTATGGCGACCCTGATGTGCATCCTCAGCCAGAAGACTACTGGGGGCACGTCAATCCCAGAGGGATCCGCTCCTGTTATGATGAAGGCAAGCGTTGCGCCGAGACGCTGTTTTTCGATTACCACCGGCAGCACAAGCTTCGCATCAAAGTTGCGCGCATCTTCAATACCTACGGCCCCAATATGCATCCCAACGATGGGCGGGTGGTATCCAATTTTATCGTGCAGGCCCTGAAAAACGAGCCCATTACGATCTACGGCGATGGTTCTCAGTCGCGCTCCTTCTGCTATGTCGATGACCTGATCGAAGCGTTCATCCGCTTCATGGATGCGCCGGATGATTTTGCCGGTCCTGTTAACCTCGGAAATCCGGGTGAGTTTACGATCCGTGAACTGGCGGAAAAAATCATCGACCTGATTGGGGCGCGTTCGAGACTGATCGAAAAGCCGCTGCCGGGCGACGACCCGACTCAGCGGTGTCCGGACATCACGCTGGCCAGAGAAAAGCTGGGTTGGGAACCAACGATCCAGCTCGAGGAGGGGCTGAAGCGGACGATTCCTTATTTTGAGAAGATTCTGAGCGCCGGCTGACTCTGCCGGGTAGGGTGGAACGCGAAGCGGTTCCGCTGTCAGAAGACAGAGGACAGGAAGCAGGTAACAGTCATTCTCGCTCCCGCGTGGGAATGCATATCGACTTGAACGAGCGAACCAGAAACCGTTCGGTTATACACCTTCCAGCTTCCGATTGAGAAATCCGACGATTTCATCCATAGGAATATTCTGGTTCTCGGCGTCCCTGCGCCCCCGGTATTCGACCGTGCCGCTGTCGAGCCCCCGGTCGCTCAGGACAACACGGTGTGGAATGCCGATCAGCTCCATATCGGCGAACATAAAACCGGCGCGTACCTTGCGGTCCTCGAACAGCACGTCGATGCCGGCGTCCCGCATTGCCTGATAAAGATCGTCCGCAGCGGCGCGCAAGCGTTCCGATTTATGCATGTTCATCGGGCAGAGCGCGACCTGGAACGGGGCGAGGGCTTTCGGCCAGATGATGCCTTTGTCGTCATGGTGCTGTTCGATGGCGGCCGCTACGATCCGTGAAACGCCGATGCCGTAGCAGCCCATGATCAATGTTTGGCTGCGCCCCTGTTCGTCGAGAACGGTTGCTTTCATGGCTTCGCTGTATTTGCGGCCCAGCTGGAAAATATGTCCGACTTCGATGCCTCTGGCAATGGTCAGTGTGCCTTTGCCGTCCGGGCTGATGTCCCCTTCCTGAACCGTGCGTATGTCGGCGACGGTTGCGGGCAGATCCATGTCGCGGCCCCAGTTGACTCCGGTGTAATGGGTGTCCTCTTGATTAGCACCGCATATGAAATCGGTCAGTTGGGCGGTGCTGCGGTCCACGATCATCGGACAGTCGAGGCCGATGGGACCGATAGAGCCCGGCGCGCAGCCTGCGGTCCGTATCACTTCGTCGGTATCGGCGAACTGCAGAGGCGAGGCGACGCCTTCGAGTTTGGCTGCTTTGACGGCGTTCAATTCGTGGTCGCCGCGCAGCAGTAGAGCGACGATGCTGTCCCCTTCACCCTTGACCAGCAGGGTCTTCAGACAGCGGTCCGGGGAGGTATTCAGAAAAGCGGCGACCTCTTCGATACTGTGCTGGTTCGGTGTCGGAACTTTTCTCAGTTCCTCGCGCGGCGTTGCCGGCGGCTGCTCGGGCGTGATTGCTTCTGCCAGGTCGACATTGGCCGCGTAGTCGCTTTCAGTGGAAAAGGAGATGGCGTCTTCCCCCGAATCGGCGAGTACATGAAACTCGTGGGAGCGGTGGCCGCCGATGGCGCCGGAGTCGGCGAGCACGGCGCGAAATTCAAGCCCGAGACGGGAAAAAATGCGGCTGTAGGCCTCATACATCGTCTGATAACTTGCGTGCAGAGATGCTTCGTCAAGGTGAAATGAATAGGCGTCTTTCATGATGAATTCGCGCGCCCGCATGATTCCGAAGCGGGGGCGGATTTCGTCGCGGAATTTGGTCTGGATCTGATAGTAGGTAATCGGCAGCTGCTTGTAGCTTTTGATCTCGTTGCGAACCAGGTCGGTAATGATCTCCTCGTGGGTGGGACCCAAGCAGAAGTCGCGGTTGTGCCGGTCTTTCAGGCGCGCCAATTCCGGACCGTACTGCTCCCAGCGGCCCGATTCCTGCCATAGTTCAGCCGGCTGCACGGCAGGCATGAGCACCTCGAGCGCTCCGGCTTTTTCCATCTCTTCCCGAGTCACCTGCTCGACTTTGTGCAGCACCCGCATCCCGAGTGGAAGCCAGGAATAGAGGCCGGCTGCAAGCTTTCGGATCAGTCCGGCGCGCAGCATCAATCGGTGGCTGGCGATCTCGGCGTCGGCGGGTGTTTCTTTGATGGTATTGAGGGGAAAGTGGCTGGTTCGCATGGTTGTTGCTGTGGTCGATGTCGCGGTCGGGAGGATAGGGGTGTACTCGTTTTTTCGCAATAAAATTTGGAAGCAGACGAGTGGATGGTATTGTCCGTATCGAGTCATTATAAAGCATTTCAAATCATCATTCGGTAGCCCTTACAAGCCAGCACCCGCCACCTGATCCCTGATCCGAGGGCGTGTTATACTTTCAGGCAAATTGTGATCGAAGACAGAAAGCGGATGGCTCTCGCAAAGCAGGATATCGAATACATCAAAACGCACCTGGCCGAGTGGTTGGCTGAGCAAAGTGTCGGCAAGCCGTTGGCTGTGTACGAGATCGAGCTGCGCGAACGCATGGTGCGGGTCGAGGAGGCGCTCAAGCATCAGGGCCGACTCATCCAAGCGCTGATCGAGCAGATGGACAAGCGCTTCGACCAGGTAGACAAGCGCTTCGACCAGGTAGACAAGCGCTTCGAGCAGGTGGACAAGCGTCTCGAGCAGATGGAGAAGCGCTTCGACCAGGTCGAGAAGCGCATCGAGCAGGTCGAGAAGCACCTGGAACAGATCGACAAGCGCTTCGACCAGGTAGACAAGCGCTTTGAACAGATAGACAAGCGTTTCGAGGCGATGACGCAGAGGATCGATCGCTTCATGATCTGGTCGTTCGGCATCACGATCGCCGCTGCCGGCATAGTGATCGGGGTGTTGCGGCTGTGGCCTCCGGTTTCTCCCTAAAGTGGATGCCGCGTGACGGCATCGGTCGCGGCGATAGCATCAGCGCGGATCGGTTCTCATCCACGAAGGGGATAGGAACGCAGCCGGAAGATAGTGCTTTCGTGGGAATGGTGCAATGATGGGAAATGCAATGACAGAGCAATATGACGTCGTCGTCGTCGGTGGTGGGATGGTTGGCGCCGCGCTGGGATGCTGTTTGGGAGACAGCGATCTTCGTGTGGCAGTGATCGAGAATCAGCGGCCGCGCCCGTTTTCGCCGGAGCAGGATCATGATCTCAGAGTGTCAGCGTTGAGTATCGCATCCCGTACCATTCTTGAAACGGTTGGAGCCTGGGAAGGCGTGACCGCCCGACGCTTTTGCCCTTACCGCCGGATGCGGGTCTGGGAGGCCGGGGGCGATACCGAGTTTTGCAGTGATGAGATCGAAAAACCGGAACTGGGCTATATCGTCGAAAACCGTGTCACGCAACTGGCGCTGCTGGAGCGGCTGGAGGATTTTTCCAATGTCACGCTGATGTGTCCGGCAACGACCGAACACATCGATTACCAGCCGGGCGGTTCGGTCGTTCAGCTCGATGGCCGGCGGCAGTTGGCCGCACGCGTGTTGGTTGCCGCCGACGGCGGCCAGTCGAAAGTCCGTCAGGCTGTCGGTATGGGTGTCAGCTCCCGGGACTACAAACAGCACGCGCTGGTGATTTCGATCGAAACGGCCTATGAACAGCAGGACATCACCTGGCAGCACTTTGTTCCCACCGGGCCTCAAGCTTTTTTGCCTCTTTCGGGGCCGCATGCCTCGATCGTCTGGTATCACACGCCTGATGAAGTACGACGACTGAAATCCTTATCCGATCGCGCGCTGTTGATCGAGCTGACTGACACGTTTCCGGAATGCCTGGGCGAGATCAAGGCGATTCTTGGCCGGGCGAGTTTTCCGTTGAAACGCCAGCATGCCCTGGATTATGTCAAGCCGGGCGTGGCGCTGATCGGTGATGCGGCGCATATTATCAATCCGCTGGCCGGGCAGGGGGTTAATATCGGGCTATTGGATGCGGCCGCGCTGGCCCAGGTGCTGGTCGCGGCCAAAGCAAAACAGCCGGATATCGGCAGTCTCAAGGTGCTCAAACAGTATGAACGGCTCCGTCGCAACGACAACCTGCTGATGATGACCACCATGGAGCTGTTTTATCGGGTCTTCAGTAATCCCCATCTCCCGGTCAAACTGCTGCGCAACGCCGGCTTGGGACTGGCCGAGCGCGTGACGCCGGCAAAAACCAAAGTGATGCGTTATGCCATGGGACTGGAGGGCAACCTGCCGAAGCTGGCACGTGGAGAAGCGATCGTGATGTGACGGGGCGTCCTTGTTGCCGGCCCGATGCCGTATAAAATAGGTCACGGAGCGGCGGTTCAAGAATGTGGGGTCTAGGAGGCTGCCCGAGAATAGACTGATCTACTGCGGCCAAGCCTGATTGGCCAGATTTTCCGATCAT
>DEII01000082.1:8257-23431 GCA_002352385.1 Methylococcaceae bacterium UBA2778
AGCGACCCCGAAGGGGTGGAAACCAAGGACGGTTTCCATCAATAATCTGCCTCAACCAGGGCTTGCCCTCGCTACGATCGCTATTCTCGGACAGCCTCCTAGTTTTTTCGTTCGTTTGCGATAGATCCGCGATGATGATCGTTCAGCTTTGAATGAGTGTCGAGACAGGCGGTATGTCACTGCTTCTGGAGCAGCAATCAATGATCTCCCTCGGGGACCTGTTGCGCGAAAGCGCCCGGCGTTTTGCCGAATATCCGGCGATCATCACCGCCGACGAAACCGTGGACTTTTCGACCTTCAACGGCTGCTCCGATGCCGTTGCGGCGGCTTGTGCCGAACAGGGAATCGTCGTCGGTGATCGTGTCGGGCTGTATTGCACGAACTGTGCGGAGTTTGCCATCGCCTATGCAGGAATCATCAAGGCGGGGGCGACCGTGGTGCCGTTGAATCTGATGCTGACGGCGCACGAAATCGCTTCCATCCTGAATGATGCCGGTGTCAAGGCGCTGGTGTATCACAGCGCGTTCGAAGACAATGTCGGGATTCTGCGGGCGGATGTTCCGTCGCTGCGGTTCAGCGTGTGTATCGGCGGTGTATGTCCGCAGGCGATTGATTGGTCTGCCTTTCTGAACACCAGCGCCGCCGTTCCGCAACCGGCCCTTTCACCAGCAAAGGACTTGGCGGCGATCCTCTATACCTCCGGCACAGCCGGCCGCCCGAAGGGCGCCATGCTCACCCACCGCAACCTGGTGTCGAATACGCGCAGCGTATTCAAGGCATTGCAGTGGACACCCGGCTGCGATATCGTGCTGGTCGTCTTGCCGATGTTTCATGCATTTGCAGCAACGGTGGGAATGCTGACGCCTTTGACTCACGGCTGTGCTTTCGTGCCGTTGGCGAAATTCGAGCCCGAGCTGGTGGCGCGAACCATTGATGCGACGCGGACGACGATATTCCTCGGTGTTCCGAGCATGTACAGCGTCTTGCTGCGGCTGAAGCGGGAGCGGATCGGTCTGTTCGGGTCGTTGCGCTACTGTGTGTCAGGCGGGGCGGCGATGCCGGTGGATGTGATGCAGCGGTTCGAAGCGGCCTTCGGCAAGCCGATCTACGAAGGAGACGGCCCGACCGAATGTTCGCCGGTGACCTGCATCAATCCGATCGGCGGCAGGACCAAGCCGGGCACCGTTGGGCTGCCGCTGCCGGATGTCGAGATGAAAGTGGTGGATGAGCAGGGCGGAGAGCTCCCCAAGGGGAGCGTCGGCGAGATCGCCGTGCGAGGGCCGAACGTGATGAAAGGCTATTGGAATCTTCCGGATGAAACGCTGGAGGTATTTTCCGGTGACTGGCTCTTGACCGGAGACTTGGGGACCGAGGACGAAGAAGGCTATTTCAGCATCGTGGATCGGAAAAAGGATATGGTGATCGTCAACGGCATGAACGTTTATCCCCGCATCATCGAAGAGGTTCTGTACGGCTTCGATGCCGTTGTCGAAGCCGCGGTGATCGGCGAGCCGCACGCCCTGCATGGTGAGGTTCCTGTTGCCTATGTGGCGCTATCCGGGGGCGCCGATGTTTCGTCCGCCGATCTTCGAGCCTGGTGCCGGGAGCGTTTGGGGCGCTACCAGGTGCCGCGCACGATCCATATCGTACCGGAGCTGCCGAAAAATGCGGCCGGCAAGATTCTGAAACGGCAGCTTCGAAAGCAGGGGGAGATCGAGCGTGGAGTCGATCTTCACGACAAAAAGTGAGGCAGCCGGAGCGAGGGCCGCAGGCAGTGCGTGTCATTAATGCGGCCACTTGTCGCCTTTTTCCTCTTCTTCCTTTTCCGCAACAAAGCGTTTCAGCCGTTCCTCGAGAATAGCGGTCAGATAGAAATTGCCTTTTGCTGCCTTGATGCCGATTTCAGCCTGAGTGATGGCTGATTCGGTCTGTCCGATCGCATAATAATACTCTGCGAGGTACCGGTGCGCTTTGGCTTTTTTGCCGAGGTTGCCAGTCGTTTCGGCCAATAGCGCATAGATTTCCGCGGTCGCTGGGTGGCTGCGGCTGTAATCGCGCAGCAGCCTGCGGGCCTGTTCATAGTGCTTGGTCTTGAGCAGGGCTTTGGTGTAGTCTAGCATGATCGCGCGGTTTCCGGGAAAGTAGTCCATTGCCTCGGAATAGAGCGCCAGCGCCTGACGGGTGCTTCCTGCCTCCAGCTTGCTCTTTGCCAGTCCATTGACAAACTGCGGCTGGTCGGGGCGGCGTCCGGCGAGATTCTGAAAAACGGCCTGCGCCTGGTTCAGTCTCGAAGCGGCCAGCAGCGCGAGGCCAAGCCCGTACTGTGAAGCCACTTTCTGGAGTGCGGTTCCCTGATCCAGTGTTGCCCGAAAATGATTGACTGCATCGATCGGCCGTTTTGCGGTCATGACGCGCAATTTGGCTTTGAACAGGAGATAGCCGAGCGAGTCGGTATATTGCCGGAACGGATATTTCTCGGCGCGGCCGCGGCTGTCGGCGATGCGTGAGACAGTAACCGGGTGGGTGCGGAGAAACTCGGGAGGGCCTTCCCCGTAGTAGCGGCTGGCCCGTTGCAGCCGTTCGAAGAAGGCGGGCATGCCGCGCGGATCGAAGTCGGTCCGGGAGAGAATATGCATGCCGACCCGGTCCGCTTCCTGCTCATTGTCGCGTGTGAAATCGATCCGGTGCTGCAGGCTGCCGGCCTGGGCGGCGATGAGCGCGGCTTGTCCGAGCGCCGCCGACTGCGTGCCGATCAATATCGCAGCGAGCATGGCTGCGGCCGTGGGCAGCGACATGCGGCTTGCCGATTCGAAGGCGCGCATGAGATGGCGCTGGGTGACGTGGGCGATTTCGTGCGACAGGACGGAGGCGAGTTCGCTCTCGGATTCGGTTTCGGTCACCAAACCGGAGTTGATCCCGATGTATCCGCCGGGCCCGGCAAACGCATTGATCGCCGGGTCGAGGACGACAAAAAAATGAAATGGCTGCCCCGGATTGTCGGTGTGAGCCGCGAGCCCGCCGCCGAGCGACTCGATGAACTGCTCGATTTCAGGGTCCTGGTTGATTTTCAGTTGATTATGGAGACTTCTGAAAAACGCTTGACCCAGCTCTTGCTCCTGCGTCGGCGTTATGACACGGCCCGATGAGTCGCCGATATCCGGCAGCCGGATAATGTCTTGCGCATGGGGCGCGTCGCCGGCGGGAGTCAGGCCAAGACCGGCGATGGCGGCCGTGGCGACAGCGGATCGAAAGGCGGAAAACATAGAGCTAATGACAGCAATAGATGGTGAGAGTTCATTCCTGCGGCAGCCGCCTGAAGCTTCGGTGGACTGACTCTGAGCGACTGGCGAGCCTGTTTCTGGTGGTTCGGCTTGGAATTGATTGTACCTGAGCGGTAAAATGAGCGCGTTGACAATATAAGCTTATCATAAATCGGTGCAGCTTGATTCCGACGTACGTCAGGGTTTTCATGGACTCGACGCATACACCTCCCACAATGAAATTCGCCATCCAGATCAATTCAGGTCCGTATCAATCGGAAAGCTCCGAGAGCGCCTATCAGTTCGTTCGGGCAGCGCTGCGGAAAGGCCATGAGGTGTATCGGGTCTTTTTTTATTATGATGGCATCGATAATGCCTTTCGTTACGCCAGTCCTCCCGACGATGAAAAATCGATGGTTCAGCGCTGGTCGCAGCTCGCTCGGCGCCACGATATCGATCTGGTTGTCTGCATATCTGCCGCACAACGGCGCGGGCTGTTATGCATCGAGGAGGCCAGGCGGGTCGGCAAAGTCGATCCGGATCTTGCCGATGGTTTTCGCATCTCGGGTCTTGGACAGCTGGTCGAGGCCGCGATTGAAGCGGATCGTCTTTTGGTGTTCAGCGCATGACGGGCCCGACAAAGAAAAAGTTCCTGTTCGTCATGCAGGAGGCGCCTCACGGCAGCTGCTATGCTCAGGAAGCATTGGACCTGCTGTTGACTACTGCGGCGTTCGGGCAGGAGGTGAGTGTGTTGCTTCTGGATGATGGTGTTTTCCTGATCAAGAAGGGTCAGCAGCCCGACCGGATCGACAGCAAAGAGATCGCACCGGTTTTCTTGTCGTTCGAAATCTATGACGTGCGCCGTGTGATTGTCGAACAGGAGTCGCTGCACGAGCGGGGACTGGACCAGAAAGATCTTCTGCTGCCGGTGGAGACAATTCCGCGCTGTCGGATCGGCGCTTTGATTGCCTGCCACGACAGGGTGGTAAACAGCTGATCGATGCCATGCTGCATATCATGAATCATGCGGCGTTCGATTCCGCGCCGGTGGACCGCTTGCTGTCGAGGATAGGGGAGGGACATACCCTGATGTTGATCGAAAACGGGGTCTACATGGTCAAGCGCGGCAGTGTGGCGGCAGAGCGGCTGGAGCGGTCTTTGTCTGACCTGACGGTCTGTGTCCTTGCTCCGGATCTGGCGGCGCGTGGCATTACGGCGGCCGAGGTGATGGCGCGTGTCACCGTGGTCGATTTCGGTGGGTTCGTTGACCTGGCCGTGGACAATGCGGTGATCCACTCCTGGATTTAACCTCGTCGGTGCGCTCGCGGCTCGGTTTATCGGTTTGTCTCGAACCAAGCCAGTCTGTCACGCAGCTGCACGACGTTTCCGACAATGATCAGCGTCGGCGCCCTGACTGCTTCTGTTTCCACACGCTTCGGCAGGGTGCTCAGTGTTCCGGTGATGACGCGCTGCTTCGGTGTCGTTCCCTGTTCGATGAGCGCGGCGGGGAGGTCCGGTGAGCTGCCGTGTAGAATCAACTGCCGGCACAGCTGTTCGAGGCCGAGGAGCCCCATGTAGATCACCAGCGTCTGGTTGGGCATCGTCAGCTGCTTCCAGTTCAGGTCGATCGAGCCGTCTTTGAGGTGACCGGTGACGAACAGACAGGACTGTGCATAGTCCCGGTGCGTGAGTGGAATGCCGGCATAGGAGGCGCAACCGGACGCGGCGGTAATGCCCGGAACGATCTGGAATGGGACGCCTTGTTCCAACAGGGTTTCGATCTCTTCACCGCCGCGGCCGAAAATGAACGGGTCGCCGCCTTTGAGGCGCACGACGCGTTTGCCCGATCTGGCCAGCCGCGCCAGCAGATGGTTGATCTTTTCCTGCGGAATCGCATGCTCGTTGCGCGCCTTTCCGGCATAGATTTTCTCCGCGTCACGTCGAACGAGCGCCAGCACTTCCGGGGAGACCAACCGGTCGTAGACGACCGTATCGGCCCGCTGCATCAGGCGCAGAGCGCGAAAGGTGAGCAGGTCCGGGTCGCCGGGTCCGGCACCGACAAGGTACACTTCGCCGGTTGTGGTCCGCCCCGCGGCTTCAGCCCTCAGCATGCTCTCCATTTTTGCTTCCGCCTCCTGCTTGTGGCCGGCAAACACCAGTTCGGCCACCGCGCCTTGCAGCGTTTTTTCCCAGAAACGACGTCGTTGTGTGATCGTCTCCAGTTCATGCTGAACGCGCGTGCGAAAGCGTTCGGCGAGCTGCGCCAGTCTGCCGTAAGCCGCCGGCACGGTGCTTTCGATGTGGCTGCGCAACAGCCTGGCAAGGACCGGCGAGGCGCCTCCGGAGGAGACTGCGGCAATGATCGGTGAACGGTCGATGATGGACGGAAAGATGAAGGTGCTGAGTTCGGAGGAGTCGACCACGTTGACCGGGATGCGGTGTTGCCGGGCGGCGGCCGCGACCTCGGTGTTCACGGCCGTGTCGTTGGTCGCCGACACCACCAGCGTGAAGTCGCACACGTCGTCGGCCGTGAAGCGTTTCCGGCGGATGGCGAAGCGCCCGCTTCGTCCCCACTCTTCGAGCTCCGGGCTGATTTCAGGAGAGACGACGGTCACTTTGCCACCAGCCTGGAGCAGCAGTTCCGCTTTGCGTTGAGCCACTGTGCCGCCGCCGACGACCAGGCAGAGTTGGTCGGCGATGTCGAGAAATGCTGGCAGATAATCCATCGGTCAGGGGTTATTTTTCGGACTGGACGCGAGTGTATAATACAACGATCGTGAGTTGATGTTGAATATGGTATGTCAATGAACCAGTTTGATCATGAAGTCGATGCAACCGGGCTCAACTGTCCGTTGCCTCTGCTGCGTTTGAAAAAAGCGCTCGTCGGCATGGTGAGCGGAGAGGTGGTTCGGGTTGTCGCGACCGACCCGGCTGCTCATCTGGATTTTGGCGTTTTTACCGAACAGACCGGCAATCAGATACTCGAGCACTTCGAGGAAGAGGGGAGGCAATATTTCTTTATCAGGAAAAAGTAGCCTGCCCGCCCCTGTCGGTTATCCTGGAAAAGTTTCCGTCTCTCGTTCCCATGCACTTGCGTAGCAATGCCTATCCGAATCATGCTGCTGCCAAGGTGCAGGTGCGGCGGGGCCGGTCCGGGTTCCCGCGGCGAACCGTTGCCGTGGGGACAAACCGGCTACGCGGCGGTGAGGTGATGTTCGGGACAGGTTGCTTCGCGCAGGCTGATAATCGGCCAGCCGTGCTCGGTTGCCAGCTGTTCGAGCGTCTCGTCCGGGTCGACCGCCACCGCATTGTCGACGCGCATCAACAGCGGCAGGTCGTTGTGGGAGTCGCTGTAAAACCAGCTTCCCGCGAGTGACTGGTTCGCTTTTCTCAACCAGCTCTCCAGCTGTTTGACCTTGCCTTCCTGAAAACAGGGAATACCGGTGAATCGACCGGTATAACGCCCGTCAACCATTTCCGGGGTTGTGGCGAGAAGGTGCTCGATTCCGAAGAGCCGGACGATGGGCTCGGTGACGAAGCGGTTGGTTGCGGTGATGACCAGCAATGTGTCACCGGCCTCTCTGTGCTTTGCGATCAGTGCTTGAGCCGGGGGGAGCATAATCGATTTGATTTTTTCATCGATGAACTCGTCTCTCCACCGATAGAGCATTTCCAGCTCGTTGGCCGCCAGGGGTTGCAGGGCAAAATTAAGAAAATCGACGATGTTGAGAGTGCCTTTCCGATAATCTTCATAAAACCGCGCATTCGCTTCCTCATACACCGCCTGATCGACAATGCCGCGCTCGACCAGAAACCGGCCCCAGAGGAAATCGCTGTCACCGCCAAGCAGTGTGTTGTCAAGATCGAAAATGACAAGGCTCACAGTCGTATAGATCCGATAAAGGTAAAAGTCAAAGGGTGGGGGGTGTGCGAAAAGAGCTAAATATTATGGCAGAAGGCTTCATTTTTTGAAAGAAAATTGATAATATTTTGAACAATCCCCTCGTAGCCTCGAAAAGTAAAATTGCCAATTGGTTTAGTGGCTGTACACTGTCATGATCGACTCGGAAGGTTATCGCCATAATGTAGGAATCATCCTCTGCAACGATCAGGGTCGCCTGTTCTGGGCGCGCCGGGCGGGGATGAATTCGTGGCAGTTTCCTCAGGGCGGGATCGAGCCCGATGAAGACCCTGAATGTGCCATGTTTCGGGAACTGTATGAGGAAACAGGGCTGCTGAATCGGGATGTCGAGGTGATCGGCCGCACCAAGGGCTGGCTGCGTTACGATTTGCCCAAGCGGTTTATTCGAAGACGGTCATTGCCGTTATGTATCGGTCAGAAGCAGCTTTGGTACATATTGCACATGGTATCGACGGAGGAACATGTCCGATTCGACTGTTCCGACAAGCCCGAGTTCGACGAATGGCGATGGGTCGATTTTTGGCATCCGCTGCATGAAGTGGTGTTTTTCAAAAAACAGGTGTATCGGCAGGCGCTGACGGAGTTAGGCGCATATCTGGTCTCGGACGCGGTGCCCATCAATCCAGATGGTTTTCTGGCGGGGAAGCGCCTGAAGCGGCGTTATCAGCGTGGGCGGACGTAGTTTTCGGTCGTTGCCGGATCACAGCTGCTTCAACAGGATTTTGGAGTTTCGCTTGCCGTTATAGGCCGCCTGCCGCTTGACGGGAAGATCGGTGAAGACAGCAGGTTCGAAACCTTGCTCTCGAAACCAGTGGGTGGTCTGCGTCGACAGTACGAACAGCCGTTGCAGTCCGCGACTTCTGGCTTTCCGCTCGATGTGTTCCAGCAACCGTTTGCCCCATGCGTTGTCCCGATAATCCCGATGCAGGGCGAGGCAGGCCAATTCCCCGGCGGCTTCTTCCGGGAAGTTGTGGAGAGCGGCGCAGCCTATGATCAGGCCATCCCGTTCGATCACGGAAAAGTCCGTGATCGCCATTTCCAGGGCTTCGCGGGAGCGTTTGGCAAGAACACCGCTCTTTTCCAGAGGGCTGATCAGGTCGATGATGCCGCCGATATCTTCGATCGAGGCGGAGCGAAGCGTTTCGTAGGGAGTCGAGCTGATCAGTGCGCCGATGCCGTCACGGGTGAACAGCTCGAGAAGCAGGGCACCATCGGTATTGCGGTTGATCAGGTGGACCCGATCGATGCCTGCTTGGCAGGCGGCGACCGCGACCTCGAGGTGGCGCTGGATCTCGGCTGGAATCTCCGCTGCGGTATTGAGGATTTGTTGGGCTTCCGACGTGGTTAGGTGCGGGTGGTCTGCCGTGTAGCCGTCAATGACCTGCTCCATCATAAAGATCAGTTTATCGGCCTTCAAAGCGGTTGCCACCGTTGTTGCGACTTCTTCGGCGCGAAGATTGAACACTTCTCCCGTCGGCGAATAACCGACCGGGGAAATCAGAACGACATTGTTCCGATCCAGCTTTTCCGTGATCGCCTGCGCATCGATGCGGCGTACTTCCCCGGTATGGCGGAAATCGATGCCGTTGCGTACTCCCAGTGGTTTGGCAATGACGAAATTGCCTGATGCGACGCGGATCTTGGCGCCGGCCATCGGTGAATTGGAGACGCCCATGGAGAGCAGGGCCTCCAGCTCCACGCGCACCATGCCTGCAGCTTCTTTCACACATTGCAGGGCGACATCGTCGGTAACGCGCAGGCCGTCCTGGTAAATCGGTTCCTGGTTGCGGGATCGCAGGCGTTCTTCGATTTGAGGTCGAATACCATGGACCAGGACCAGGCGTATCCCTAAGCTGTTGAGCAGCGCGAAATCATGCACGTGGTTGGCGAAGGCCGTGTCGGCAACGGCTTCACCGCCGAATGCCACGATGAACGTACGACCTCTGTGGGCGTGAATGTAGGGCGACGAATCCCGGAACCAGCGAACGAAAGAAGGTGCGTCGGTTGTCATCGTTTACGCCCGCTGCGGCCTGTTTCCTGTTTTCTGTTTTCTGTCTTCTGTTATGCAGTAGCGCTCAATCAGTTCTCTGATAAGGTCGATGGTTGGTTGAATCTGATCCAGTGCCAGATATTCGTCAGGCTGATGTGCTTGGTCGATGCTGCCGGGACCCAAGACAACGGTTTCTATGCCGAGCCCGGCAAGATAGGGCGCTTCGGTCCCGAAAGCCACGGCTTGCGCGGCATGTCCCGTAAACTGTTCGCAGGTTCTGACGATCTCCGCTGCGGCAGGCGTCTCGAACGCCGGCAGACCCTCGAATAGAGGACGGATCTCCATCGACAGGCCGGGCTTGTCCGCCAGTACCGGTGCCAGGCGCTGCTGCAAGGCGTCTCTCAACTCATCCAACGACATGCCCGGCAGGGGCCTCAGGTCAAAGTATGTCTGGCAAAAGGAGCAGATGCGGTTGGGGCTGTCGCCGCCATGGATTGCCCCCAGGTTCAGCGTCGGTACCGCCACTTTGAACAACGGATTATGATAGCGTTCCTGCAGTTCCCCGCGCCAGGCGATCACCTCGTTCAATACGGAGAGCATGCCTTCGAGTGCGCTGGCGCCCCGCGAGGGATCGCTCGAATGCCCGGCACGGCCGGTGATGCGGATGGATTCCATCATCACACCTTTATGCATGCGGACGGGGCGCAGCTGCGTGGGCTCACCGATCACTGCATACCGGCCGAGTCTGATTCCTTCCTGAAGAAGGGTTTTTGCGCCCAGCATCGAGCTTTCTTCATCCGCTGTGGCCAGAATGACCAATGGCTGCGCCAGATCGTTGCTCGACAATTGCTGTACGGCCTGCAGAGCCAGCGCGAAAAACGATTTCATATCGGCTGTACCGAGGCCGAACAGACGGTCATCGCGCTCTGTCAGCGTGAACGGATCGATGCTCCATTGTCCTTCGTCAAAGGGGACTGTGTCGGTATGTCCGGAGAGCACCAGGCCGTTATGGTTGCGCACATCCCCCCAAGTGGCGATCAGATTGGCTTTTTGATCGGAGACCGGCTTGATTTCGACCCGGAAGCCCAGGGTATCGAACCAGTCGGCAAGCAGGTGGATGACCGCCAGATTGCTCTGATCGAAGCGGGGATCCGTGCTGCTGACCGAAGGGCGTTCGATCAGCGCGCGGATCATGGAGAGCGTATCCGGCAGCTGTCGGTTCATGAGCAACGGTTCATGCGCTGTGCTACTCCAGGTGGTTGTCGGTAACCGCCCCTTCCGACGCCGAACTGACCAGCTTGGCATACTTCGCTAGGACGCCGCGGGTATAGCGGGGCTTGGGTTTGATCCAATCGTTCAGACGCTGTTGGATTTCGGTGTCGCTTAGATGCAGGGTGAGGGCGTGGCTGTCGGCATCTATGGTGATGGTGTCGCCGTTTTCCACGATGGCCAGCGGACCACCGACATACGCTTCGGGCGTAATATGCCCGACGACAAAGCCATGGGTGCCGCCGGAGAATCGGCCATCGGTAATGAGGGCGACATCCTTCCCCAACCCTTTGCCCATGACGGCAGAGGTGGGAGAGAGCATTTCCCGCATGCCGGGTCCACCTTTGGGGCCATCGTAGCGGATTACGATGACATCGCCTTTGTGAATGCGGCCGTCGAGAATTGCCTTGAGCGCTTCTTCTTCGCAGTCAAACACTTGCGCCGTACCGCTGAAACAGTGCCCCTCTTTGCCGGTGATTTTTGCGACCGATCCCTGCGGTGCGAGGTTGCCGTCGAGGATGACCAGGTGACTCTCCTTTTTGATTGGATCGGTGAGCGGACGGATGATCTCCTGGTTGTCCGGATATTGTGGCGTATCCGCCAGGTTTTCAGCCAGGGTCCTGCCGGTGACGGTCAGGCAGTCGCCATGTAGCAGAGAGTTGTCCAGCAGCATCTTCATCAACGGCTGGATGCCGCCGATTTCGATCAACTCCGCCATGGAATAGCGTCCGCTCGGCTTGAGATCGGCCACCATCGGCACCCGTTTGCCGATGCGGGTGAAATCATCGAGTCGAAGATCGACGCCGGTCGTGTTGGCCATTGCTAGAAGGTGCAGGACCGCATTAGTGGATCCTCCCAGTGCGATGACCATGGTAATGGCATTTTCGAACGCTTCGCGGGTCATGATGTCGCGCGGCTTGATATCGTGCTCGAGCAGCTTCAGGACCGCTGCGCCCGCGCGTGCGCAATCCTCCTTTTTCGCGGGCGAAATCGCCGCCTGCGCCGAGCTGCCGGGCAGGCTCATGCCGAGCGCTTCAATCGCCGAGGCCATGGTGTTGGCCGTGTACATGCCGCCACAGGAGCCGGCGCCCGGTATGGCTTTGGCTTCGATGCTGTGCAGCTCGGCATCGTCGATCTTGTTGTTGGCGCGTGCACCGACCGCTTCGAATACCGAGACGATGTCCAGATTTCGGCCCTGGTGGCAGCCAGGCAGAATCGTGCCGCCGTACACGAACACACCGGGTCGGTTGAGTCGGGCCAGTGCCATCATGCAGCCGGGCATGTTTTTGTCGCAGCCGCCGATGGCGACGACGCCGTCGAATCCCTGACAGCCGACGACCGTTTCGATGGAGTCGGCAATCACTTCGCGCGACACGAGCGAATATTTCATCCCTTCCGTTCCCATCGAAATGCCGTCGGAAATGGTGATGGTATTGAAGATCACCGCTTTACCGTCGGCACGGTCGACCCCGGCCGCAGCATCTTCGGCCAATCGGTTGATGTGCATATTGCAAGGGGTGACCATGCTCCAGGTCGAGGCGATCCCGATCTGCGGTTTGGTAAAATCTTCATCGGTAAAGCCGACGGCGTGCAGCATCGCACGGCTGGGGGCACGTTCCATGCCGTCGACAACCTGCGAAGAAAATGGTCGGCGTTTTTTATCGTTGGTCGTGGCCATCATGTTTCCTGTCTTCTGTTCTGAGGACTGCGGACAGAAAGTCGTAGTCTGTTTCCTGACCACTGTCTTCCGTCTTCTATTCAAAAAGTATCCCAGTTGCGGGTTTTGCGGCGCCAGCTTAGTTTGGGAAGAACCAGACCGAGCAGAATGCCGCCAAACAGCACCGCCGCGCCTGCTACGAACCAGTCTTGATCGCGGCTGTCTTCGAGTGCCTGGTTGTCGCGCTGCAACTTTTTGGTTTCGCGCTCCAGGTTGACGACGCGCTCCTGTAGAAGATCCCTTTCATTCTTTATTTGTATGGCATGCGCCGCAGCGTGTCGGATGGTGTTGAGTTCACGACTCATTTGCGCATTTTCCCGGGCGGTGCTCTCCTGATCGGAAGCGGTTTTGGACCCGGCTGTCCGCAGCGCCGCCACCTCTTCTTTGAGGCGCTTGTTTTCTTCGCGGATGGCTGCCAGTTCATTAGTGGCTTGTTCGAGCTGCGAGGCTGCGCCTGGGTGCTCGATCAGAAAGCGCGTCAGCAGCCACCCCACCTTTCCATCCTCGAGCCGGACTTTGCTGTAGCCGGTGGAGGGGTTCCGTTTGAGCACGGTCAGCTGCGTGCCGGTGAAAAGAGTACGAATGATCTTGAATTTGGTGCTTTCTCCCGATCGAAGAAAGACCTGGGCCCGATCGGTGATGTACGCGGTTTCTGCGGCCTGAAGGGATAAGGAAACGGCGATAGCCAGAACGACAATAAGGGATTTCACAAGAATTCCAGGGGGGCAGGATGCTGAATAGGAAAGGTTTCCTATTATACCAGTCCTTGCATGGGGCTTAGGCAACAAGCAGAAATTCAAGTAGTGCCTTTTGCGCATGCAGCCGGTTTTCGGCCTCGTCCCAGACCACGCTTTGCGGTCCGTCGATGACATCGGCGCTGACTTCCTCGCCTCGGTGAGCAGGCAGGCAGTGCATGAACAGAGCATCAGGAGCCGCATTGCGCATCACGGTCCGATCCACCTGGAAATGTCGAAATGCTTCCATGCGCTGCTGCTGTTCCGCTTCCTGACCCATGCTGGCCCATACGTCGGTTGTCACCAGGTCGGATTGCTCGGCCGCAGCCATGGGATCATGCATGAGTGTCACCCGCTCGCCCGCGGCCGCGAACAGTTCAGGCTCTGGCTCATACCCTTTCGGACAGGCGATGCGCAATTCAAAGTCCAGCAGCCGGGCGGCATTGATATAGGAGTGGCACATGTTGTTGCCGTCACCGATCCAGGTCACTGTCTTGCCCGCGATATCGCCGCGGTGTTCGAAATAGGTCTGCATGTCGGCAAGGAGCTGGCAAGGGTGAAAGCGGTCAGTGAGGCCGTTGATCACGGGGACCTTGGAATATTGAGCGAACTTGATGACCGTATCGTGCCGGTGCGTACGCATCATGATGCAGTCGACCATGCTCGAAATGACGCGGGCACTGTCCTCTAAGGGTTCGCCGCGGCCGAGTTGTGTGTCACGCGGCGAAAGAAAAATCGCATTGCCGCCCAATTGGATCATGCCGATTTCGAACGAGATTCGGGTGCGGGTCGACGATTTTTCGAAGATCATCCCCAAGACCTGATTTCTCAATGGTTCGTATTCCAGGTCGTTACTGCTCTTGAGCTCGATGGCGCGTTGGATGAGCGCCTGAAATTCATCACTGCTCAGGTCGAGCAAGGTAAGAAAGTGTCTGGATTTCATTGGTCCGGTCTGTCGAGCGTTTGGCTGAATGATTGGATGAGTCGGCACAAGGCATCGACCAACCACTGTGATTGTCCGTCGGCAAGGATCAGCGGCGGCAGCAGACGAATCGTACGATCGGCGGTGACATTGATCAGCAGGCCGGCCTCCAGCGCCTGGTGGACCAGTGCGCCGCAGGGCGTGTCCAGTTCGATGCCGATCATCAGCCCTTTGCCGCGGATGTCGAGTACATGCGGGACGTGATTCAGTCGTTCGCGGAAACTCGACAGCAGCGTGTGGCCCAGCTGTGCCGCCCGTTCGATCAAGGTGTCCTGCTCGAGCGTATCGAGCACACTAAGCGCCGCACGGCATGCCAGGGGGTTGCCACCGAAGGTCGAGCCGTGTGTGCCCGCGGTCAGTATTTCGGCGGCACCGTTGCCGGCCAGGCATGCTCCGATCGGTACGCCATTGCCCAGCGCTTTCGCCACCGTACAGACGTCAGGCACGATATTCGCGTGCTGAAAGGCAAAGAACCGTCCGGCTCGGCCGATGCCGGTTTGTACTTCATCCAACATCAGAAGCCAGCCGTGACGATCGCACAGCCGGCGTAGCTTGGGAAGGTAATCCGGCGTCGGTATACGAACGCCGCCTTCACCCTGGATTGGTTCCACCAGTACGGCTGCGATATTTGGGTTGTCGCTGGCGAGCGATTCGACGGCCGTGATATCGTCATAAGGAACACGGACAAACCCTTGCACCAAGGGTTCGAAACCCGCTTGTATCTTGGGGTTGCCAGTGGCACTCAAGGTGGCCAGGGTACGGCCATGGAAACTGTTCTCCATGACGATGATGGCGGGGCTTTCGATCCCACGTCGATGGCCATGCAAACGCGCGATTTTGATTGCCGCTTCGTTGGCTTCGGTGCCCGAATTGCAGAAGAACGCATTCTCGAGTCCGGCCAGATCGGTCAGCCGCAGGGCGAGCCGTTCCTGGAATTCGATACCATACAGGTTGGATGTGTGTATCAGTGTGCCGGCCTGTTCGCACAGGGCTTTGCGCACAGCCGGGTGGGCGTGGCCGAGTCCGCAGACCGCAATGCCGGAAATGGCATCGAGATAACGCTGTCCGTTATTGTCCCACAGCCAGGCGCCATCACCCCGCTCGAAGGTGACAGGCAGCCTGGCGTATGTTGGCATAATTCGGGTTGTCATAAGCTCTCGATTGGCAACCATCAACGGTTGCGTCATTCTTTTGCGATCGAAAAAACAAAAGGCAGCCGCAAACGGCCACCTTGCATTTTATTATCATTATATTGATCAATGAATTGGCTGACAAGGAACGTAAATATTCGACGAACCCA
>DEII01000033.1 GCA_002352385.1 Methylococcaceae bacterium UBA2778
CCTGATGAGCTCAGGGCAGCCATCGTCTTGTTTTTCAGCGTGCTGGACGAGAAACAGCGGCGGCTGTATGCCGGACTCGAAGCGCTGAAGACAGGACGAGGCGGCGACACGCGGATCGCCGAGTTGCTCGGGCTCGATGCTGACACTGTGGCCCGGGGCCGGCGCGAGCTGCTTGCGCAAGACGTCGAGATCGAGCGGGTTCGCAGGGTGGGAGCAGGCCGCAAGTCGGTGGAAAAAAAACGCCGGAAGTAATCGCCTGCATCGAGGAACTGATGAAACACGACACCGCTGGCGACCCGATGACCGGCCTGAAGTGGACCCGCAGAACCACGGCCAAGATCGCTGCCGAGCTGAAGCTGTTGGGCATCAATGTCAGCGACAGGACCGCGGCCCGGCTCTTGAAGCAGACGGGCTTCGCCCTTCGGGTCAATCACAAGAAACGCTCGCATGCCTCCCCAGAGGATAGAGATGCGCAATTCATGCACATCGCTGAACTGCGCGAACGCTTCGCTGCCCAGGGGTTTCCGCTCATCAGTATCGACACCAAAAAGAAGGAGTTGGTGGGCCGCTTCAAGAATGCAGGCACAAGCTGGGAGCGCCAGCCTGTCTTGGTCAACGATCACGACTTCCGCTCCGATGCGACCGGCATCGCCATCCCCTACGGCATCTACGACCTGCGTGCCAATCGAGGGACCGTGTTTGTCGGCAACTCCTGCGACACACCCGAGTTTGCCGTAGAATGCGTCGAGAGATGGTGGCACACCCAGGGCCGGCAGCGTCATCATAATGTTGGACAACTCGCGATCCTTGCCGACGGCGGTGGCAGCAACGCATCCAACAGCCGGGTCTGGAAGTACAGGCTGCAAACTCGGCTCTGCAATCGCCTTGGGCTGACCGTCACCGTCGCCCACTATCCACCCGGCACATCGAAGTGGAACCCCATCGAACATACATTCCGCAGCATAACGCCATCAATTTTGGTATTTTTTAGCGCACAAAAAAGTAGACAAATGACTTAAAAACACTTATGCTCGCGCCAAGGGCGAGCAATAGATCCCACCAAAGTTTTAACAGGTGGAGATCGTCAATGGTATTGAAAAATAGAGCTCAATCAAAGATCGAACGTTCAGAGATTTCGGCAAATGAAGTTCATCATTGGCCGATTGTTCGGTCCTATCTGGAGCGCATCGATGTGGTCGGTATCGTTAACCAGCTGGTTTCGAGTCAGATGGAGGTCGAGCCAGGTCTGATTGTCCAAGGGCTGGTGATGGATACGCTGTCAGGGCGCAGTCCACTGTATCACCTGGAATCGACTTTTGAGGCGTACGATCGGGCGTTGCTTTTCGGAGAAGATTTGCCTGCGAGTTATTTCAGCGACGATAACGTTGGGCGTACACTTGATTGTCTTTATGCGGCCGGCACCCAAAAGATTTTTTCGACGTTGGCTGTATCGGCGGTGAAGCTATTTGATATACCGAGGCACCATGCTCACTTTGACACCACATCGGTGAATGTTTATGGCGACTACTCAGGCGCTGATAGTGATGAGGGGCCGTTTAAGGTCACTTATGGCCATAGCAAAGACAAGCGGCCGGACCTCAAACAGTTTGTCTTATCGACGCTATGTGTGGGTGGCGATGTGCCCATATTGGGAAGTGTTGAAGATGGCAATGCCTCGGATAAGGTTCTGAATCAAGGGATTTTAAGCCAAATCTCGCGGCGCATGCAGGCTTGTGGCGTTGAAGACGGGGCCTTTATTTATATCGCCGATTCGGCCATGGTCACGGAATCCAATCTGGCTGAACTCCAGGGACAAACGCGCTTTATCACGCGGCTTCCGGCGAATTATAACGAATGTGGCAGGGTCATTCTGGAGGCGGTTGAAGCGGATGACTGGACGGATATCGGCGTGCTTTCGCAGGCCCGACCGAGCAAAAACCGACCGGCGGCATTCTATCGCGGCCATGAAAGCACGGTAGCGCTTTATGATCACAGCTATCGAGCCGTGGTGATTCATTCCAGCGCTCATGATAAACGTCGCCAAAAGCGCCTCGACCGAGCACTGCAAGCGTCTGAGAAAGAACTCCGGGGACGCGGCAAAACGCTTGAAAAAACGACATTCTATTGCCGCGCCGATGCGCAAGCCGCGGCCGAGAAGGCGGCCAAAGACACAACGGCGTACCACATGCTGAAAGTCACTGTGGAAGAACGGCCTCAGTATCCAAGAGGGCGGCCCAAAAAGGGGGAGCCACGCCGCCCCAGCGCGATCCATTACGGGGTAAAAACCACAATCGTGAAAGATGATGATGCGATCACCAAAGCGCGCAAGGCCGCCGGTTGCTTTGTCATGCTGACCAATGTTTCCGCTGAAGGCGATAACGGCTATGACAGCGAGAAGATTTTACGCACCTACAAAGATCAATACGGTGTCGAGAAAAACTTCAGCTTCCTCAAAGACGATCAGATCGTCAACAGCTTGTTTCTCAAACGCCCCGAGCGCATCGAAGCGCTGGGTTTTATCCTGTTGATTTCCCTGCTTGTGTGGCGTCTTATGGAGCATCAAATGCGTTATTACCTCGAGCAGGAGGAAACAACGTTGCCTGGATGGGACAACAAGCCCACTCAACGGCCAACCGCCTACATGCTCACCATCAAATTCAAAGGCCTCCTGATTCTGCGGCTCGGCACCGAACGCCAACTCGCCAGGCCGCTATCAGACGCTCAGAGCGCCTTTTTAACTGCACTGGATCTACCTGCAACGGTATTTACTCAGCCACCCGGTGCCCCCTGAAAAACGCGCTTATAAAAAATCGCGCAGAAGTCCACGGTTGGGTGCGGAATGTACGT
>DEII01000085.1 GCA_002352385.1 Methylococcaceae bacterium UBA2778
ATTCTCGGACAGCCTCCTAGCTAGGTTGCGGTTGAGGAACGAAACCCAACAAACAGCCTCGATACACGCTCAACCGGTGATTGTCGCTATTGCTACAACCGGCGCAAGGTCGATTTGCCATGTTTAGAACACCGTTGACGGTGTATAATGCTTGCTTTGTTGGAAAGTGATTTTCCTGTAGCGTCCCGGTCGTGGTTTCCCTTTCTGGAATATTTGTGTCATAGGTCTGGTAAGCGCATCTCCTTGGAAGCTGTCGGGGAAGGCAAACCCGATTGTTCGAAGTACGATATCTTGTGCCTCATGATCCAAGAAGCACGGCTTGTCGAATGTGACCACTCAATAGCCTTGTTTTCGCACAGGCTCCTAACACGACATCTGGCTGAACCAAAACGCCGATCACCATATGTTTATCGTTGTCCGGCCTGGAAGTTGCACTGGGCGCAAAGCCCAAAATTCGGCCTGGAAGGCTAAAACCTGGCCGGCGGAAGCAGTGATGTGGACGATTCGATTCCATTATTTACAGTACCCGACAGCATTTTGAATCGCGTAGCCATGGACGATGCGGCGCAGCAAAGGATTCCGCTGGAAACGACGGTGACGCAGTATACGACACTGGTCAAGCGCATCGCCTATAGCCTGAAAAATCGTTTACCCGATTGCGTACAACTGGATGATTTGATTCAGGCGGGTATGATCGGTTTGTTGGAAGCAGCTGAGCAGTACGATGCTGAACAGGGAGCAAAATTTGAAACCTATGCGGGCATTCGTATTCGTGGCGCCATGTTGGACGAGCTGCGCCGGCTGGACTGGACTCCGCGTTCAGTCCACAAAAAAGCCCGATTGGTGGCCGAAGCGATCTGGGTGATTGAAAACCGCACCGGCCGAGATGCGCGAGACGCCGAAGTGGCAGAAGTGCTCGGCATGGAGCTCGCTGAATATCAGCGCATTCTTCAGGACTCGATGGGCTGCCGTACGTTCAGTCTTGAAGAGCTCGCCGACTCGACCGATCATTTTCTCGTGGAATGCGGCGAAGTCGAGTCCGGTCCGGTCGAAGGGTTGACACGCGTCGGTTTCAGGTCTGCATTAATGGATGCAATTGCGGGCTTACCCGAACGGGAAAGATGGGTTATTTCGCTTTACTATGAGGACGAACGTAATTTAAGGGAAATCGGTGAAATTATTGGCATCAGTGAATCGAGGGTCTGTCAGATCAACAGGCAGGCGATGATGCGTCTGCGCGCAAGAATGCGTGATTGGCTGGATCACGACAGCGATTAACATTTGATCCCACTTGTATCCCACCCTATATGTGTATACATCCAGGGCTGTCAGTTTACGGTAAACCGGGAACGGTTTTGCTGCGATGCTTTGTGATGCCGCTGGAAGAGCCCGCTGGTAGCCGCTTGTTATCGCGGCATTTTGGACAGTTTTTCCACATCTGCCTCTTTGTGGAAATCAACCCCGACACTCACAATGAAGCTGGTGACATCCTCCAGTGACATTTCGGATTTTACGACTTTGGACTCGTGTACGATCACCGTGAAGCCGGAGGTCGGGTTCGGTGACGTGGGTACATATATCACGTACATCTCGCCTTCCTTGTTGGTAACATAGCCGGGTACCCACAAGCCTTCCTTCGGGTACTCGATGTAAACCACCTCCCGATGATCCGAGTCCTTGTCGCCGCTGATCATGTCCATGAGCTTTTTTGAGACTCGATAGACTGTGCTCAACAGTGGAATTTTTTCAATGATCTTCTGAAAAGCATTAAGGATCATTGACTTGCCTAGTTTTGCCCGGTAACCGATGAAACTGAATACAGCGAACGTGACAACAAAGGCCAGCACGGTGACCAGATAACTGGCTGAATAGCCATAAACGGAATAAAAGATTTTGGTCACAAGGTTCTCGATAAAAATGACCACCTGTATGACGATGACAATAGGAATGACCGCCAGTACGCCGATCAGGAAATAATTCAGCATTTCTTTCAATCTATTCATCGATTCGTTTTTACTCCATGGTGATGACGTAACTTCTCGATATCCCGGGGCAGCGCATGAATTGAAGCGAGCCCCGACCTATTGAGAACTTACGTGGTGACTAAGACCCAATCGCAGGTTTGGCAAACGATTTTCACTCAGGATATTATAACTGAAAACACCGATTTTTCGACGCCCAACCTATCGTTCCTTATCGATTGGAAGAGATGCCCGACCCGTGAGCTAAAGTCTTAGAGCAGGTTCGATACTTGCGGAGGTATTATAATTTGGAAAGCCCACCCTTGTTGATCAGGAAGGCATGGCATCATGGAATTTACAACATCCAAGAAGAAACTGCTGCAGCTATTGAGTAACGGGCGATGGCACTCCGGCCGGGATCTTGCGTATATGCTGGGGATTAGCCGGGGTGCCGTCTGGAAACAAGTGCAGTCGTTATGTCGTTTGGGACTGGAAATCGGTGCAGTGCCGGGTAAAGGATATCGCCTGTCGCACCCGGTAGAACTCCTCGATAAAAATCGAATCGAAACGGAACTGGCGGGCTGTACGCGCGACCTTCTTCATCGACTGGAGATCCACGATGAAATCCCTTCCACCAATGGTCACCTTGTTGCCGGCATATCGGGCTCGACTCCCAATGGGACCGTCTGTCTTGCCGAACGTCAAACGGCCGGAAAAGGGCGGATGGGAAGGGAATGGGTTTCGCCGCTGGGCCGAAACATCTATCTTTCTGTCTTGTGGCGTTTTACCGGCGGCCCTGCTGCTCTGACCGGCTTGAGTGTTGCCACCGGTGTCGCCGTCATGCGTGCGCTGGTGGGGGCCGGTATCACCGAGTCCGGTTTGAAATGGCCGAATGACATTGTGTGGCAACGGCGCAAAGTGGGGGGCATCCTTGTTGAAGTATCGGGTGAGAATTACGGGCCGTGCTGCGCCGTTGTGGGTTTGGGGCTCAACATGTACATGCCGACGCACATTGGTGAGGCAATCACTCAACCCTGGGCGGATATCGAGCAGATGGGGATTCCGGAAGCACCCTCCAGAACCGGCCTGGTAGCGCTCATTTTGAATCAATTGCTGCCTTTATTGGCCGATTATGAGCGAACAGGCCTTGAACCGTATCTGTCCGAATGGACGAAGTGGGATTGCCTTTCCGGGGAAAAAGTGACGCTTTTTTCAGGATCATCGGTGATGCGGGGTACCGTGCGCGGAATTACGAACGAGGGCATGCTTTTGATCGAGAATGAAACGGACGGCATAAAGTCCTATGCGTCTGGTGAAGTGACCTTTCATCGGGAAATGAATTGATGTGTCGTATCTATTCACTCCCCCGGCTCCAATCAGTCGTTTTCAATGGAAAAAAGCAGCATGCGGCCAGTGGTTCTGCAGCTCCCTCTCCCGCCGGGAGAGGGTATAGGGTGAGGGGATCTGAATAATTACGATGTGTCTGTTGATCGATATAGGCAACACGCGGCTCAAGTGGGCCGTCAAGCGTCCGAACGGCATCCATTCGGGCCGGGCTTTTTTTCTCAAGAGCCAACCGCTCCATAGGAGTTTCGGGCTGGCCTGGAAGAACCTGGAGCGGCCGACGCGAGTGATTGCCGCCAACGTAGCGGGAGCGGCGATCGCGGAACAGCTCAGCCAGTGGATCCGGCTTCAGTGGGCGCTGGATGTTGAATTTGTCTGTTCACGCCGGCAGGATCATGGGGTCAGGATCGCCTATCCGGATCCGAGCAAGCTGGGTGTCGACCGTTGGGTCTGTTTGTTGGCACTGCGTCATTTCTATCTTTTGCCTGCTTGCGTCGTTGATTGCGGAACCGCAATTACACTGGACGTTCTGGAGGAAACAGGCAATCATCGAGGTGGTGTGATTATGCCAGGACTTGAACTCATGAAAGCATCGCTGCTGCAAGGAACCAGCGAAATTGCTGATTCATGCGGTGCCGGTCGCGTCAGACTTGCTGACAACACTGGTGAAGCGATAGAAAGCGGCGGCATACTTGCCGCGGCAGGACTGGTCGAGATGGTGTTGCGAGATCTGGAGAGGGAAGCGGACGCATCATTTTCTCTCATCATCACCGGCGGTGATGCAAGAAGAGTGGTCGCGCAGCTTGCGCGCCGGGCTATTCTTGCCCCGGATCTTGTATTACAGGGTCTTGCTGTTATGATATAAAACAGATTTTCTTTGGCTCGGCCGCAGTAGATCAGTCTGTTCTCGGACAGACTCCTAGCCTCACATGCCAGTGTGATGCGCTTTTCCGGGTGGGGTCCAAAGAAATGAAGCAGAAACAATGTCCGCGTCGATTCAGGCGGCGGCTGTGGGGTTACCCAACAATCCGGTAGCGGAGAACAAGTAGCGAATCATGAGCGACGATCACACAAATCAATCCAAAACAATAGAGCCGGGACGCTTTACGCTCACCGACAACAAGACGGGTAAAAGCTGCGAGCTTTCGGTGATCCATGGCACGGTCGGCCCGTCGGCCCTGGACATCAGAAAACTCTACTCGGAAACGGGCATGTTCGCCTACGATCCCGGGTTTATGTCGACCGCCTCCTGCGATTCTCAGATTACTTTTATCGACGGGGAGAAGGGGATCTTGTTGTATCGTGGATATCCAATCGAGGAGCTTGCGTCGAAAAGCGATTTTATGGAGGTTTGTTATCTGCTTTTGCATGGGGATCTGCCTACGCCGGAGGAAAAAGCGGAATTCGAGCATACCATCACCCACCATACCATGCTGCATGACCAACTGATCGATTTCCTGCGCGGATTTATGCGAAGTGCCCATCCGATGGCGATCATGGTCGGAGTCGTCGGCGCTTTGTCTGCCTTCTATCATGACAGCACCGATATCAGCGACCCCCGCCAACGAATGGTTGCGTCTCACCGGATGATCGCCAAGATGCCGACGATCGGCGCTTATGCTTACAAATACGCGTTGGGCCAGCCGTTCGTTTATCCCAATAATGAGTTGAGCTATTCTGAAAATCTGTTGCGCATGATGTTCTCGGTGCCGGCGGAAGAGTATCAGGTCAATCCGGTTCTGGCCAAAGCCATGGATCGGATTTTGATCCTTCATGCCGATCATGAACAGAATGCCTCCACCTCGACCGTACGCCTGGCAGGATCATCCGGCGCCAATCCGTTCGCTTGTGTTTCGTCGGGCATCACTTCATTGTGGGGCCCGTTCCATGGCGGCGCTAATGAGGCGGTCATCAAAATGCTCGAGGCGATAGGGGACAAAAAACATATTCAGGAATTCATCGATCGCGCTAAAAACCCCCAAGATCCGTTCAGGCTCATGGGGTTCGGACATCGAGTGTACAAGAACTACGACCCCCGGGCGAAGATATTACGAGAAACCTGCCACGAAGTGATACATGAATTGGGGATCAACAACGACCCTCTTTTGGATATCGCGTTGGAGCTCGAGCAGATTGCTTTGAAGGACGATTATTTCATTGAGAAGAAATTGTATCCCAACGTTGATTTTTATTCCGGGATCATATTGCGGACCATCGGTTTTCCCACAAACATGTTTACCGTCATTTTTGCTCTCGGGCGGACAGTCGGCTGGCTGGCGCATTGGAAGGAGATGATCGGTGGTGATGATCATCGAATCGCCCGACCCAGGCAGCTCTATACAGGTGACCGGCAGCGGCAATATATTGCTGCTGATTCCAGGAGCCGGCATTCGATCAGTTGGGGCGGATTTTGGGGCAAAATTCGCGAGTGACTTTCAATGCGGGTGCATCCTCATGTCATGAACGATGCGATGATCTCCACCATCGGCGCTAAAATCGATACCGGGGCTCCACTTGGAGGCCATCCGAACGGATACGGCTGAACCCGCTCGGTTTCCGGCTTGAGGAGCCGGAAACCGTGAACGCCCGCGCAAAATGATACTGCGGCACTTGAAAAACCGAGCGGATTGATCCAGGCTTGGAGGACAAGCCTTAATGCATAGCCTTCACGCAAAGCCCTGTATCGATGTCTGGCCTTCACCGTTCGCACCACATCCCCATGAGCCTCTTCGGACGTCTGCCCGATGGTGCCGCTCGACAGTGGGACAGAGCCCGGGCGCCACTGCCTGCCGTGGTGACGGCTTTACTCGGTTTTTTCCTTGTCGGCCTCTGCCTGAGCGCTGCCGGTTGGTTCCCTGATTCCGTTCAACCGGCACCCGCCGGGTTAAAGACTGACGCCCAGCGCCGGTTCTTCCTGCTCTCATCCAACCGGGTGGCGCCGGCCCTGCCGGCGGCAGCGCTGCGTTTTGTCGCCGCCCCTGAAAGCAATGCCTTCCTCGCCCGCGGGCGACGTTATTCGGTTTTGGTGCAAGCGGCCGAAGCCACCCTGGTGGGTGCAGCGCCGGCCGCTGCCATGTTGCGCCTGCGCTTTGTCGGCGCCAACCCATCCGGCATCGCCGTGCACGGCGCCAAGCCCCTGCCGGGTCTCGTTCACACCATCAAAGGCCATGATCCCGCCGGTTGGCGCAGCGGCCTGGAAAGCTTCGCCGAAGTCATCGCCGAGGGCGTCTACCCCGGAATCGACGTCCTGTACAAAGGCCGGAACGGCCATCTGGAGTACGATTTTCTGCTGGCATCCGGAGCCGACCCGGCACAGATCCGCCTGCAGTTCGAGGGCATCACCGACCTTTCTCTGACCGCCCAAGGCGATCTGCAGCTGCAAACCCCCTTCGGCCTGCTGCGGCAGCCGCAGCCCGTGATCTATCAAATGGACCGCGGCCGACGGGTAGCGGTGGCCGGCGGCTACCGGCTGCTGGCTGACAACCGGGTTGGTTTCGAAGTGCACGGCTACCGCACCGACCGGCCACTGGTCATCGACCCGCTGCTCGAACTCGCGACAACACTGGGAGGCGATGCGGCCGACAGCGGCCAGGCCGTCGCCATCGACCCGGCCGGTGATCTCTACATCGCCGGCATCACCCGCTCGCCCGATTTTCCCACCACAGCAGCCATCCAGCCCAATCTGAACGGCGGCCGCGATCTGTTCATCGCCAAACTCAGCGCCGATGGTTCTGCTTTGGTCTATGTCACCTATCTGGGCGGCAAAGGCGTCGACGGCATTGTCAACGGCGACAGCCGGTTGGCGCTGGCGGTCGACCGGTTCGGGCAGGTCGTCATCGCCGGCGCCACCGCCTCCAAGGACTTTCCTTTGGTCGACCCGCTGCAGCCGGCTCATGGCGGCGGCAAAGACGGATTCATCGCCAAACTCAGCGCCGACGGCAGTCGGCTGCTCTTTTCCACGCTGCTCGGCGGTCGTCGCAATGACGCGATCACAGCTGTGGCGGTCGACGCCGAAGGGACGATCCATGCTGCCGGTCACACCCGCTCGAACGATTTTCCCACCCTCGATCCGCTGCAGCCGACCAGGGCGCATTCTCAAAATGCGGA
>DEII01000139.1 GCA_002352385.1 Methylococcaceae bacterium UBA2778
TTCTCGGACAGCCTCCTAGCAAAAGAGCCCGGGCCTGTTCAGAACAGGGTGTAGATAAAAGGCGCGACCGCGGACCCTTCGGTCAACACGATCAGAGCGCCGAGCAGCAACAGGACCACGACAATCGGCGCCAGCCAGAATTTTTTGCGTTCTCTCATGAACGCCCAGAGATCTTTTAACAGGTCAATCATCAGAAAGGGTTCTCCAATTTCTCGGAAGGTATGGGTTTACTGGGAATACGGTAGCTTGGCGCGCTGGCATCGAAACGACGCACCATCGGATCTTTGCCGAACAAGCGCATCATCAAACCGGCCGGCAGAATGACCAGATAAAAAATAATCGTCAGCAGGATGCGGGTATTGATCCAGCCCAGCCCGGCGCCCAGCTTCATCCAGAGCCAGTGCACCGGAAACAGGACGATGGGGACGATCATCGCCGGCAGATAGATCGTACCGCCCGCGATCAAAACCCACTCCGGCGTGGCACGGTCGCCAAGCCAGGGAAACAGGGCGCCGAACAGCAGCATGATGCCGGCGGCGAGGATGATGCCGAATTCGCGCAATTCTCTGCGCCTCGATCGTTTATCGTGAGCCATCGCTACAGTTCCCCATCAGTCCAATTCGAATTCGCTCTTCCAGCTGTCGTCTTGCTCCCATTTCGGCTGATCGCCTTTCGCCAGAAGAAAATTCTCCACCACCAGATAGTCCATTTCGGTCCGCATGAAACAGCGATACGCATCCTCCGGATTGCACACCACCGGCTCCCCCCTGACATTGAAGGAGGTATTGACCAACACACCGCAGCCGGTTCGCTCGTCGAAGGCTTTCATCAGCCGATAATAGCGTGGATTGGTCTGTTCGTGAACCGTCTGAACACGCGCCGAATAATCGACATGAGTGATGGCCGGAAGTTCCGAACGTTTGACATTCAGCTTTTCGATTCCGAACAGCTGCTGCTGATCGTCCGTCATCGGGATGCGCAGGTTCTCTTTCACCGGAGCGACGATCAACATATACGGGCTGGGACGGTCGAGCTCGAAAAAATCGGAAACCCGTTCCGCCAGCACGGAGGGGGCGAACGGCCGAAACGATTCCCGATATTTGATCTTAAGGTTCATCACCGACTGCATCTTTTCACTGCGCGGATCGCCGATGATTGACCGGCCGCCCAACGCCCGCGGCCCGAACTCCATGCGCCCCTCAAACCAGCCGACCACGTTTTCACCATCAAGGATTTCGGCCAGACGCGGCATCAGGGCTTCATCGTCCAACCGCACATAGAGCGCGCCCAATGCATCCAACTGCCGCTGAATCTCGGCATCATCGAAGCACGGCCCCAGATACGAGCCATGCATGCTGTCCAGTTCCGCGCCGTTCATCCTGCGCGCGCCTTTATGGTAATCGTGCCAGGCGATCAGCGCGGCCCCCAAGGCCCCACCGGCATCGCCGGCAGCAGGCTGAATCCAGATATCCTCGAACGGACCGTTGCGCAGCAATTTTCCGTTGGCGACACAGTTGAGCGCAACGCCGCCCGCCAGACAGAGATAATCGGCCCCGGTCTCTTTATGCAGCGTCTTCGCCAACCGCTGCACCACCTCTTCGGTCACCACCTGAATGGATGCCGCCAGGTCCATTTCTCGTTGACTGATTTTCGTTTCCGATTTGCGCACCGGACCGCCGAACAGCTTGGCGAACTTTTTGTTGGTCATGGTCAGACCGGTGCAATAGTTGAAATAGTCCATGTTCAGCCGAAAGGTGCCGTCCTCCTTGAGGTCCAGCAGATTATCCAGAATACGGTCGACATACCTGGGCTCGCCATAGGGCGCCAACCCCATCAGCTTGTATTCACCGGAGTTGACTTTGAAGCCGGTGTAATAAGTAAAGGCGGAATAGAGCATGCCCAGCGAATGGGGGAAATCGATCTCCCACAGCGGCGTCAACTGTTGGCCCTCACCGAGCCAGGCGGAGGTGGTCGCCCACTCGCCGACACCGTCGAGACACAATACCGCCGCTTTCTTGAATGGGCCGGGGAAAAAGGCCGACGCGGCGTGGGACTGGTGGTGCTCGCTGAACAGCAGCTGCGGCAAGCGCTGGATCGAACAGCCGCCGAGCTTCGACAGCTCCTTCTTCAGCGTGGTTTTGAGGTAGAGCTTCTCCTTCATCCACACCGGCATGGCGGCAATGAACGAACCCAACCCTTTGGGAGCATAGCTCAAATAGGTCTCCAGAAGGCGCTCGAACTTGACCAGCGGCTTGTCATAAAAAACAATCGAGCTCACCTCGGCCAGCGGAACCCGCGCTTCTTCAAGACAATAGGCGATGGCATGCCCGGGAAATCGGGAATCATGTTTTTTTCTTGAAAAGCGTTCTTCCTGAGCCGCGGCAATAATCTCACCGTCGTGTAAAATGGCCGCAGCACTGTCGTGATAATAGGCGGAAATGCCCAGGATGTAAGTCATCGGATCAAATTGCAAGCGAAGCAACCAGCAATTATAACAGGTTACAAGATGATTGCGATTTCATTTCGTGGTTGTGCCTGCTGCGTGGCGGGAGCTGTACATAGCGTCCCTGACAAAAAGGCCCGTTGCTGGCTGTCGACCGCCGAATTAACGTGAGCAAGCCAGGCGTCCGCCATGCGGGCCGACCCGACTTTTGCCACCCGAACACTCGGCTGCTGATTTTTGCCAAGGCTCCGGTTGCAGGGCAGGCCAAGACGCGGTTGACTCCCCCGCTCAGCGCCGCCGAGGCGGCACTGCTTCATGCCCGATTCATTCAGCGAATGCTCAGCGTCGCATGCGAGTCCAACCTCTGCCCTGTGCAGCTGTGGTGCAGTCCGGAAGCCCGCCACCCATTCTTCACCGATTGCCGACGCTCATTTCCTGTATCCCTGCACACGCAGCATGGTGCTGACCTTGGCGAGCGCATGCGGCAGGCAGCCGCATCGGCGCTGGCGGAAAGCGATTACGCTCTGTTGATCGGCTGCGATTGTCCGACATTGACGGCAGCCTATTTAAGGCAAGCGCTCACCGCCTTGAAAAAAGGCTATAATGCGGTCTTGGGGCCCGCCGAGGACGGTGGTTATGTGCTGCTTGGGCTGCGGCATGCCGATCCGGAACTGTTTGGCGGCATCGCTTGGGGTACCGACACGGTGCTCGACAGCACGCGAAGCCGTTTGCGGCGATTGAAATGGCGCTGGCATGAATTGGCGGAGCAGTGGGATGTGGATCGTCCGGAGGATTTGATGCGGCTGAAGCGAAACACAGCGGTTGCGGAAGAGGTTGGTCTTTCCACGCTGAGCGGCTGAGTTTGTTGGGGCACAAGGCGCGGTGAGGCCGGTGGAAGAGCGAACAACCGAGCTTGTTGGGTTACGACGCGCAGCTAGGAGGCTGTCCGAGAAT
>DEII01000202.1 GCA_002352385.1 Methylococcaceae bacterium UBA2778
ACACGAGGCACGAGCCGGGGGGCACGCTCACTGATGCCTGCACATCGTTCCCATTTGTTATTAATAGGTTACGGGTCCTCCTGAGCGTCTTGCTGTGTGGGTACGTTCACGCGGCGGTTTTCCGCTATTTTTGAAAATTTTCTATAGGGTGGTTCCTTCCGCTTATGGCAACTCAAGACCAAGTTGCTGCGCATATTGATCTCAGCGGCAGGCAGGTCAGAGATTTACTGAGGCGCGGCATTTTGCCGGCATCCAAAGGCCGAGGCGGTCTTGATGTCAACGCTTGCCGACACGCTTACATCCGCTACTTGCGCGGATTGCGAACCAAACAAGTTGCACAACCAGATAGCACAGATATCGACGTTGACCGAGAACGCGTATTGAACCTACGAGCCGATACCAGGCTTAAAGAACTGAAAGAAGCGCAGCTTAGAAAAGAACTCGCTCCGGTCGATCTGCTGCAATGGGTCCTGCACAAAACCTGCGCTCAAATTTCGGAAGCGCTCGGTAGAATCCCCCAAAGAGTCAAGAAGCGGGTACCGAGACTATCCAAAACCGAGATGGAAATCGTCAGGCGCGAAGTTGTCAAATGTCAGAAAGTGGCGGCCGAGGCGAAACTTGATTTTGATGAATATGAGCATGGCGAAGCGCTTCAAAGTCGGTCGATCCCGCCTATATAATGAGTTAGCCGGTGTGCCGGGTCTTACCTCTTTGTTTTCCGGCATTGGCGCGCGGCCGGTGCTCGGTCCTTCATAAGCCGTGTTCAAGCGCGCCACCTCAAAGCATGAACACAAGGATGTGTCAACTTTGCCGGGGTCCCTGGGGCATAGCGTCCACCTTGGGAGCGGCACGCACGGCGGTTCTCGACAGTTTTTTGACTTTCTATAGGACCTCACTTCACATTGAGCACACTCAGTAAAGCCGAAAACGGCATATGCCTGTCGATACAGGCATTTTCTCGTGAATTGAAATGCTGCCGGAAAAGGCTTGGCGAAAAGGTTAAATCTGCCGGGCTGAAACCGGCAGGAGCAGGGCCGACAGGCTATCCGACTTATCGGTTGGCCGATATCGTCGCCATGTTGCTCAGTGAAGCACTCGAACGAAGTGCTACGGGCGGCGATCCCGATAAGTGGTCACCGCGCGACCGGCTGGCTCATTTCCGTGGCGAAAATGAGCGCCTGAAACTGGAAGCTGCTCAAGGCCTTCTGGTCCCGCTTGAAGCATTCGAGAATACGCTCTCGAAGACATTCAAATCATTGATTTTGGGTTTGGAGACGTTGCCTGATGTGGTCGAGCTCAATTGCGGTCTCAACGCCGATCAGGTTGCGGTCATGCTAGAGATCATCGATGCACAAAGGCAACAGCTTTATCAATCATTGCTTGCACCATTCGATGAATAATCTATGGCCGTCAATCAAGGCGCTGCACGATGATGCAGGCCGCGCCATAATCAACTGCACGATGACAGGCTGGCATACGTAGCCGATCCGTCACCGGCGACGCTGTGGGCGCTTCTCATGTCGATGGCTGAACCGGTAGAGCTGGCTTGTAATCTTGCCGTGGTGATAGTGCGGGCACGTGTCAGTTAGGTGTTAGCCAATTAGCGAGGCCGCCGCAACGATGTACGGCGGCCTGCCGAATCTGATTTGTTAAGGCTATGGTAGTGGCTGTGGCGGTGGCGGTGGTGGTGGCGGTGGCGGTGGCTCTAAATTCCGACAGAGAATAATCGCAGCCTTGGGATTTCGCGACGAATTGTTGGAAAGGTGAAATCGTTGTCGGGAATTGAAAACCAGCGACGTTTCGACTATACCTAGGCCCTCACTCATGAGTTCTGCCAAATGCTGAGCACATTCCTTTTCTTCCTCAAATGCTGGTGGTGCTAGTGTCTTCACGTTGCCTGAGTGGAATGCAGTGCTAACTACTAGCCTGTAATCTGACTGATTACCGGAACTTCTGCAGTCCAAGATGGCAACTTTGGCTGCTGACTGCCGCGGATATAAGGAAATATGACGGCCTTTCTTCGCCATGATGTAGTGAACTGTGGTATTAATTGAAGTATCTGGAACATCTACATCTACGATTTGAAGCTTCTGATCTATTAGCGCCGCCAAAGCCTCCTCGCACGAAGTGCCCAATTCGGGCTCGACAACACCGAAAGATGCTATAAAAACAAGAATTAATGGGTCCATATCGATGTACCTCTTATACAAAGTTAAACGAACGTCACTCATATACATCTGTCTGAATTGTGCTTTTACCTCCGCATTGCCAAACAAGAAAACAGAATGTACTCATTATAATACTCCCACCGCTCAGCACAATATTCCTCTAACCGCTTTTCTCCTATTTTCTTCCTGGAATGCAGTTGCACTAAGCTTCGGCGGATCTCAGCCACAGAGGGGTCATGCGATAGGTATCGGGGTAAGTTGCGCGGCCGCAATAACAGCTATCGCTAGGCAACCGGAAGCTGAGGAACCAATACGGATGGCACATTCCGCCGGCGTCGAAGCAATTTAGAGACTGAGGCCGTCGGTTCATCCGGCTGAGGTGGGTGAAGCGATAGGAGCTGTGAAGGCCGCCGAGGTCGAGTCGATTGCTAGGCAACCAGAGGTGGCAGGGAAGCTTGCTGATCTTGCTGCTGAATGCGTCCAGGATCTTAAGTCATTGCGTTAATCGGGGACAAATTAAGGCATATCAGGGACGACAGGCGTATCCGTACACCAATGTTTGCGTTATAACAGTAAGCCGGACCACAAGCCCGGCTTTTTTGTGCCTGCCGATCGACTCATCATCTATAATGCGCATACTGGCGCCGGGCACCTCTGCTTTCCGGCATGGCGCGCTGGCTGGTCGCGGGTCTTCAGACTTCCCGCGTTTAGGTGCGTCACCTATCGAAGGGTTACAAAAGCGGTCAAGCCTCAGGTTGATTGCGTGGTTAAGTGCTTTATTTTCGCCAGTGGTTGTTAAAGAGACACGAGTCAGTTTGTGCCTCCGCACTTTGACCATAACTCGCATATAGCTTTCTCGTGATGAGGCGGGGCGTCCGGAGCTAAGCGCAGCCGAAAAATAGAAAATGCGTCGCCAACATTGAATTGTTCAGACGACCGGAATTGAAGGTGCCTAAAAGCGAACCGCACTTCCTTTTCATTTCGAAAGATCCGCCTTTTATTGAATGGCGGCAAACAAATTCGGGGACCGTATTCGACAGATCCTGACAGTATGAGGTCATCGACAGCTTGGACTGGAACGAGCTCTTTTAGGTAGGCTTTTAGATGGCCGTATCTCACAGTGATTCCAACGCCGGTCGGACCATCAGCGTATTTGTGCCATAGCAAAATATCGTCATCGTGGTCGTCTAATTTGGTCCAACAGGATATTAACCATTCTTGAGCTTTGGCAGCGGAGTACACATCCCATGTCGCCGGGTTAATTTCTTTGTCTATGAGGATGCGTTCAATCTCCCATTCGTAATCCTCGTGTACCGAACACTCTTTCGGATCATCGAACTTCGAAGGGCTTGAGAAGTGAAGACTTTTATCTGCACAGAACCATAGAAACTTTCCCGGAGTCAGGTATCTGCATATGAGATCATCTTCATCGGGCTCGTATATTTTTTTGTCAACGCGCTTTAGAACCTGTGAGTAGAGCCCTTCTACCAACTCAGCGTCTTTAAAACCGAGCGCGCGGTATTCCTTGACAAGCACCTCCGCGTCGCTATGGAATGACGACAGGTCTAAATGGGCATTGCGTAGATCTGGGATGTAGTGGTCGTCACCGGTCGGCTCGCGCGGTTCATTTGAGCATTGTGATGTCACTTCGGGTTCCTCGTGAATAGCACCTAATTAGTAAATTGTACGGTTTTCGGATATCCTGCAGAACGCACCTGTTCTGTTGGGGGGAATCGCGTCGTGGCGGACATTAGAAGCGGCCGCTTCTGGCTGAAAGCGGTTGTTTGTATTAGCCAGAATACCGAGTGTCAGACATGTTTGCAATCGGTCGTGGCGGACAACCGAATTGAAGCTTCACGCCAGGCGTCGGATCGGGGAGATTTCGCTGGAGTTGGAAACTGCTCAAGGCGAAAGGACAGATGTCGAACCTCTTCCCAGCGTTGGGAAGAAGTCAAAAAACCAAACCCTATCCGAATCCGGCATAACCACCTCAACCGCCAACCGCTGCGAGAAGCTTGCAAAGATCGCCGAGTCCGAGTTTGAAAGCGTGATTGCCGATGCGCGAGAAAAGAACAAGCCAATAACATACGCAGACGTTGAAAATGGAGGCTGGAAGGGGCTTTTTCTTGGAGAAAATGAAACTTTAGAGGGGGGCGAAAAGTTTCATTTTCAGTTTACACAACAGCACGCAAACAGCTATATGAGGCTTGCAAAACAGCCAAAACTAACACGGCATCTGGTGCGGTCTGATGATGCTGAACAATTCAACCTGAAAGCAATTGTCGCGAAGTCGGAACGCGATGCCAAGATTGTCGAGCTGGCTGGGCAGGGATTGAGTCAGCGGGAAATTGCGGGGGAGGTTGGGGTTCCGCGTGAGACGGTAAGAAACATATTGGGTGGGCCAAAACGGAACAGTTCCGAAATGGCCCAAAACGAACCAACTAACGACGAAGAAGACGAGTTCCCGGAAATAAACTACTCTGACGGTGGCGTTTTAGGGGAGAAACGGAACAGTTCCGAAATTCCCCACAACGACCCTAATGACGAAGACGATGACGACTTTACAGCGCTGAAGTATGACGGCGAATCGAAAGCCTACTGCAAATATTGCTACACGGAGCATTACGATTGGACGCTTCTTGATGGAGAAGCCTGGATATGCGGCCGCTGTGAGCACTCAACCAGATCAGTTTGATAAAAATGAAAATATCAACAAGCACAAAGGCGGCACGTCTTCAAGCTACCGAGCCGCCAAACTAAAACGTGATCATCCGGAGGTGGCGGCTAGCGTCACCCCCGCGTAACCCAAAGAAAAAACCTTAAAGGATAACTTCTGTAAGGCTTTGATTTCATTGGTGGGCCGTCAGGGATTCGAACCCTGGACCAATGGATTCAGTATCCAAATCAGGCCCCTCAGCAGCGCGCCCAACCCGACCTACAGCGCTTGCCCTCGCGACGATCGCTATTCTCGGACAACTTTCCAAGCACCGCCTCACTGCCATTAAGTTAGCAGGGCTGGGCGTAGGGCGGAACGCGAAGCGGTTCCGCCATGATGCGGTGTACGATGGCGGATCGCCCTTCGGGCATCCGCCCTACAATCGACGTTGGCCCTTAACTTAATGGCAGTGAAACGCCGCCTATGATGTTCTTTTCCCCTGCCTGGCCAACGCTTCTTCCATCGCCTCATAGCTTCCCAAATGCGCCCGCATCAGGCTTTTCCAGAGTTGACCATGATTCGGCACAAAGAAATGCAGCAGCTCATGGACGATGACGTAGTCCCAGAGGTGCTGTTCGAGGTCCAGCAGTTCGGCATTGAAATTCAGGTGGCCGTGGGTGGAACATGAAGCCCATTTGTTGCGCATCGGGCGGACGCCCAGCCAAGTCACCTTCACATCCAGCTTGTCGGCCCAGTGGTGTACCCGCGCCTTGAATGCGCGTTTTTGAACTTCTTCCGGACTCAAAGCTAAATCCTGTCCGCCTTCTCCAGCAATGTGAACAGCTCATCGACCAGTGCAGTGACGCGATCCGGGTCATCCATTTCGGCATAAACGGCAAACGTTACCTTGTTGCGCAGCTCGCGCAGGGAACGCTCGCTCTGCTTCCAGTTGGGAAATTCGACAAACGCCGTCTTTATTGTTCGGCTCACGGCCTCGGCATGTTCGATCTCGGCATCGAGCAGGGTTCGATAGACAAAATAGGTCAGCCCGTCGAAGCCTTTCTCGGCCTGTTCCTTTTTGCGCGCTTCGTTGTTCTCGATCTCTTTCAGCAGCTCCGCCAACGCCTCGGCTGTGGTGGTCTGACGGTTTTCATAACCCTCCTGTATCGCCCGGGCACGCTCGGCCATCGCAATCAGATAAGGATCATCGCTCTCCTCTTCTGCTTTCTTTTCGATGCTTTTCACCAGATTGATAACCTTGCTGCCGTCGCCGCCCTTTTTCGAAACGATGTACTGCACAGTCTCTTCATTGATCTCCAGCACCTCGCTGACGGGCTGGATATAATCCGTCCCCACGTGCCGCTGCACCAGCTCGCTGGTTTTCTTCTGAAAGGCTCGATCGACCTGTACGCGTTTGGCATAGGCCTTGCGCACCACGTCATAGATAGCAGACAGAGTGCCGTAGTCATCGATGTACGGCCGCAGGAAAGCATCGGGTGAGATGATCTCGTAGAGCATCTCGATCTCCTTGTACTCCTTGAAAAACGCCTTGCGACGCTCCGGGTCGCGGAAGTGCTCGATCAGCGTATCGACATCCTTGTCGTCGAAGTTGCGCCCGATCAGTGCCAGGTAGGCCGGGGCCTGCTGCTCCATCTTGCTCTGAAAAAGCACTTTCAGCAGCTTGAGGTCCTTGACGATGGCATTGACCTCTTCACTGTCGAAGGCGAGCGCCTTTTCCAGCTTGTCGAAGATGCCGACGAAATCGAGCACGAAACCGTGGGGTTTCACCATTTCGGCCTGCTCGTTTTCATATGGCCGGTTCACTCGTGCGATGGCCTGCAGCAGAGTGTGGTCGCGCATCGGCTTATCGAGATACATGGCGTAGAGCACGGGCGCATCGAAACCGGTCAGCAGCTTCTCGGTGACGATGAGGATCTTCGGCAACTGATCCAGCTTGTTGAAGCTCTTGCGGATCTGCCGCTCCTTTTTGGGGTCGAGATGAAATTCCTTCAACAACTCGGAGTCGTTGTTGTTGCCGGTGTAAACCACCGCGGAATACTCTGGCGGCAGAAATTCATCGAGCGCATGCTTGTAATGTGCACAGGCCTCTCGATCCACGCCGACCAGAAAGGCCTTGTAGCCGAGCGGCTCTACATTCTGCCGATAGTGCTCGCCGACATAATGGGCCACCTTGCGAATGCGCTCCCTGCCCTTGAGGAAATTCTTCAGGTTCACAGCTCGCTCGAGGATCTTGTTCAGCTCATCGATGTCGGCGACACCCTCCGCCTCGGCCAGCGACAGGAACTCCTTGTCCAGCGTTTCATGCGGCACCAGCATCTCATTGGGTGCAAGGTTGTAGTAGAGCGGCAGGGTCGTACCATCCCCGATGCTGTCGGCGATGGAGTATTTATGCAGATAGCCCTTGTCATCCTCACAGCCGAAGGTCTTGAAGGTGCCGCGCCCGTAGGCGGTCTTGTCCACCGGGGTGCCGGTAAAGCCGATAAAGCTGGCGCTCGGCAGGCCAGCCATCAAAAAATTGCCCAGATCGCCGCCGGTAGTGCGGTGCGCCTCGTCGATCAGGACGTAAATGTTCGAACGGGTGTTGAGGTCCGCCGGCATGTCGCGGAACTTGTGGATCATGGTGACGATGATGCCGCGATAGTCGTCACGCAGCAGCTTGTTCAGCCGCCGGATGCTGCCGGCGTGTTCCAGATTGCCCAGCCCCAGCGCGGCCAGATTCTTGAGCATCTGGTCTTCCAGCTCGTTGCGGTCGATCATCAACAGCACCGTCGGCTTGTCCGCCTTGGGCGCTCTGAACAGCATCTCCGCCGCCTTGATCATGGTGAAGGTCTTGCCGCTGCCCTGCGTATGCCACACCAGACCGCGGGTACGCCGGGAATCGAGGGCGCGACCGACCACCCGCTCCACTGCGCCGGTCTGGTGCTGGCGCAGGATGTATTTGTTCAACTCCTCGTCCTTCTCGGCGAAGACGATGTAATTTTTCAAAAAGCCAAGCAGCCGAGGGATGGCGCAGAAGCTCTTCACCTTGGCTTCCAGCTTGCCGACCGCTTCATCCTTCCAGTTGAAAATGTTGCGGCGCACCGTGTTCCAGGTCACCCCGTAGGAAAAGCCGATGGCATCGGTGGCAGTAAAGAGCTGCTCCGGCACGAACAGCTCCGGCGTTTCGCGGTGGTAGCGCCGGATCTGATCCACCCCCAGAGCGATCGCCTCCTCCTTTTTGGCGTTCTTGCACTCGACCACCAGCACCGGGATGCCGTTGATCAGGAAAACCACATCCTCTCGGGTGCCGTAATGGCCGTTGTGGAAGGCGAACTCTTCGGTCACCTCGAAGACGTTGTTCTCCGGGGTGTCGTAATCGATCAGAATCAGGTCGCGCTCGCGGTTCTCCTCATGGTCGAAGAACTTGCCCCGGTTGCGCAGGTGCTCGACGAATTCCCGGTTGCCGTAGATGTCGGTGTGGAGATGGCGGAACTTGCCGAGCAGTGCACCCTCGGCTTCTAAATATCGTGGGTTGAATTCCCGCACCTTGGTATCGAGCAGATCATCGAAGAAGAGCGACACGCCTTTCGCCCGATCCTTGGGGGATGCGTCCGGATCAAAACCACGCCTCCGCTCTGCTTCTTTGCGCGGCACAAAGGTCCAACCAACAGCCGCTGCATACTTGAGAATGCGGGCCTGGACGGTTTTGTGTTCACCAGGCTTCATTCTGGAAGATCCCGGGTTGAGCATGCCGTAAACACCAGATCGCCCCGACGAACCCGGTACGATTTTTTCACGGCGGGACTGACAATGTAATTATCCCCTTCCGGATACAGGTCGCGGAACGCTTCGACCGGTTTCGCATCAAGTTTATCCGGATTGATCTTGCACTCCAGCACATCGACACGATCACGCCCGCGCCGAATGACAAAATCCACCTCCCGGCGTGACTTGTCCTGCCAATAGAAAATATCCTCGTCGGTGAAACGGAAGCGCAATGCATCCAGTACAAGGTGTTCCCACAACAGGCCCCGGTCATCGTCACGGATAGTGTCCCAACCTTTTTCGAAAGTGACGAAGCCGGTATCGAACGCATAATACTTGGGCCGGCTGACGATCTCGCGCTTGCCACCGCCGTGAAAGGGCCGCAACAGGTGCACCGCATGTGCGATCTGCATGGCCTCGATGTGGGCTTTCACCGTTGGACGACTCAATTCACTCAAATTCGCCAGTTGACTGTAATCCAGCTGCCCACCACTCTGGCGCAGCAGAAGCCGGAACAGAGCGAGAAAGCCCTGGCGGTTGCGGATACCAAACAGTTCCAGAATGTCCCGCGCATAGAAACTGTCGATCCATTCGTTGAAAAACGCAGCATCCTTGCGTGTGGACAGCAGCGGCTCGGGCAATCCGCCGTGCAACAGGCGGCGATCCAGGTCGCGCACGCCGAAGGGATCGACGCACTCCTCCCAGAGCACTGGGCACAGGTGAATCGCCTGCTTGCGTCCCGTAAGCGAATCGCGGAACTTGCGGGTCGCCGCCAGGGTGGAAGAGCCTGTGGCCAGAACTTTGATATGGGGGTACTCGTCGGCGGCTATCTTCAGCAGGCGACTGGGGTCATCGAGATGATGCACCTCATCAAAGATCAGCACACGATCAGGCAACTGGGAGTCAAGGAACAGCTCCGGATCCTCCAGCGCCCGGAGGGTGGAAGGCAGGTCGCAATTCATATACACCGCATCCGGCAGCATTCGAGCCAGCGTCGTCTTGCCCACCCGGCGCACGCCGGACAGCCAGACGATGGACCGCCTGGCCCAGGCCCACTGCATTCGATCCAACCAGAGAGACCGTTTAATCATGCCACAATATATTACATATGGACGACTATTTGTAAAGTTGCCTATCGGGTAAATCGCAAACAGTGCGTAGAGCGCACTGCTTTGTTCCCATATCGGCTCGGAGAAACACCCATTTTGGTATGTACGGGCAAACAGGTATGGGCTGCTCTGCAATCACCGGAATAAGATCCGTCTGCTCGGCATAGTCCTGTTTTCCATGGATGTCGGTGTGGAGATGGCGGAACTGGCCGAGTAACGCGTCCTCGGCTTTGGTGTGGCGCGGGTTGAATTTGCGCATCTTGGCGTCGAGCAGGTCGTCGAAAAAAAGGGAGGGGGGCCATTCCTGTCCTCCTTTCTCACGATGCCGGGGACTGACAAGTCCCCGCTCCTTTAATCCACGCAGCTGCACGGCTTCCTCGCGAGACACAATCGTCCAACCGATGGCCTCGGCGTAATGGAGGATTCGGGCTTGGACTATTTTTTGTTCGGAGGGGGGTGGGCATGGCTTCAAATATAATCAGGATTTCGCTGCTTCCGCCTCTTGTCGGTTTCGATTCAACCAGAAGAACCATTCTGGGACCGGAGGGTTTGTCCGGCGGTGCTCAAAGATTTCGTCCTGAAAACAACGAATCTCTTCCAGAGTAATGCTGGATTCAGCCTCAACTTCGTCCAGCATTTGATGGATTCCCCGAACATTCTTTATGGCTGACCCTTGCCCTTTCAACTCGGCGATTCCCCAAGCAAGAATTCTCAGTGCCGATGCGACCAACGCCACAAACTTGGCAACCGTAATTCCGGTGAAGATTGATAAGAGAATCGCGACTGCGGCGAATGCCCAAAACGACACACCAAGGACAGTGCGCCAACGATTACGGAGATTCACGTCCCACCAGCAATTCATTCGCTGGCAATGAACTTTGGCCAGCGCTTCTTCTGCCGGAATCGCACTTGGTGTATACCAGTCTTTAAGGTTCTTGACGATCGCTGGATTTTTTCGGGCACGTGAAGCGAGTTGCTTAATGCGGTCTCTCGTCGGGCGTTTCACTCGCTTATGGCGGGGCCATGGAATGTCGAGCACCACGCAATCAAAGTCTTCCTGAATGGCGGCGGCCTCTCGTTTGCTTTTTGCTTCGATTTCCTTGAGAACAGACTGGTCAAGAAACCATGTGAAGAGCGCTGCAAGAGTAACTATGTAATTGAAATCTTTGCTTTGAACAAAGGCTCCGACCAGAGCCATGATCACGATCACAAGCACGAGCAACATTCCGAAATTTCGCACAAGCTTCGCCCGGCGATAGAGCAGGCGTTGTGCAGCAAGCTTGTCCAACGACTCGGGCAGATTCTGGCGTAATTGAATGCTCATCTGTAATAGCTCGGGAATTTATAGGCATACAGTTTGTTCCACCATTCGAAGGCATCTTTGATATTTTCAGCGGCTTCGGCTTCTCGTGCTTTTGTCGCGCGAGCCAGAGCGGTCGAAAGTTTTGACCTAGCAGTTTCCAAGTCTGCAGTCGATTTGCAGGGAGATATGTAGCCGGAAATCCCCATTGGATCGGTAATGCGGGCAAGCTCCAAACGATCCAAAAGGGCGAAAACTGCCTGCACATCGATCGAATAGAGGATCGTTTGCTCGCTAAACGCATATTTTGCGACGCGGAGCTCTAGGTAAAACGATGAAATCGGAACGCTCTGGTAATATTTCCATGCCTTTATAAAGCGAATGAGCGGCTTAACTTTACCGGACAATTTTGAATTGATCTGGCGTACATAAGCATTGTGAGCATCGGGGCTCGCGTTCATCCACCCGCCTGCACAGTCCGGGATGTCGTAGATCTTGAAGCCGTTTTCAGTTCTAAGGTAGTCAGCGGGGGTCACCTCCGTCGTTTCCTTTGCAGAGTTCCCGAACGGCACCACAACGGCCGGGCATGATGTGCGAACCCCCGTGTTTGGGAAGCGTGCCGCGAGTGAATTGCGCAGTTTGGTGAGGGAGGTTGTCGAATTGCTGCTGAGGCTTTCTCTGGGGATGCTCGCCATGTAATCAACATCGCTGTGTCCACTGATTGACGTTCCGTTTCCGAATGATCCGGTCCTCCAGAAGCGTCGAAGGCCGAAGTCGGTTTCGATCCGGCGCTTTATTGATGCCCGATGAGCTTTGGCCGCTTCGGATTCAAAACTCGAAGGCGTAAGCTTGGTGTGGAAATCTCGAAATCCTTCGTCAATCGTTCCTGGCATGGCTTAGGTCCTTATGAGGTTTCGTGAATGCGGGTCTTCGCGGTCATCAGTTCGTGAAGGAGGGTGCGAAAGAGATCTTGGAGCGTCTTACGTTTTGACGCTGCCAAATCGTGCTTGGAATCGATCAATTCGAGGTGTGCGATAATCTCGTCTTGCTCATCCTTGGACGGGAGCGGTATCACCGTGCTTTTCACGGCGCCGACATTGAAGTGTTGCTGAGCGAGTCCGATCTTGCCTGCTTGAACTTGGACCTTCGCGGCATCCGAGTTGAAGAATCGACTCAAGAAATGGCTGTGGAGTTTCGCTTTATTCGGCCGGACGAAGATCAGATCAATACAGTTGCTGCCGTCGAATTCAGGAGGAACGACGCAGGATGTGCCAGGGTAGCCCGTCCGCACGATTAACACGTCTCCAGCAGACAATTTCGATTTCGCGACCGGGCCATTGTTTGCCTCTTCAGGTAAATATTCGACGAACCCAT
>DEII01000203.1:0-20644 GCA_002352385.1 Methylococcaceae bacterium UBA2778
TCGGCCGCAGTAGATCAGTCTGTTATCGGACAGCCTCCTAGTGTCTCAGTGAGGAAGAACGACATGCAAAAGTTTAATCCTTCCAAATCGTACGCCATCGGCCGGAATGAACCAAATCACTACCAAAGGGAAGTGTTTCGGATGGCTGATTCAGAATCCTTTGTGACGCCGTGCCCATTCTCCCGCGGCTATCACATCCCGAGTACACAGGCCTGGCGGTGGTTATCGGTATTTTCACTCTATCGTTTTATGCTTGCAGGTGCCTTCGCCCTGCTCTTCTTTCTTGGAACAGGGCCTTCACTGCTCGGTCAGCATGATCCATCGCTGTATGCAATCAGCAGCTGCGTTTATCTGGGGCTGGCCTGCGGCAGCGCGGTGCTGTTGTTCTCGCGCCGCCCCGGTTACGGGTTTCAGGTTCTGATGCAGATGGTTATCGATCTGATCGTGCTTACCTTGTTGATGTACAGCAGCGGTGGAATCGAAAGTGGAATCGGTACGCTGATGGCCGTTTCCGTGGCAGCCGGCGGTTTGTTGGCCGGCAGTCGCTGCGCCTTGTTTTTTGCTGCACTGGCCAGTCTCGCCGTTCTTGTCGAGCAGGTTTATGCGGATCTCTACCATGCATTTCCCACGACCGCCTATACCTACTCCGGCATGCTCGGCGCTTCGTTTTTTACCATCGCTTTACTTGCCCATGTGCTGGCCAGACGTGCCGAGCGAAACGAAGCGATTGCAGAACAGCGCACTGCTGAGCTGGCCAATCTCCAGCAAATCAACGAATACATCATCGAACATCTGCAGTCGGGCGTGATCGTACTGGACCGGAGCCGGCACATCGTCATGATGAATGCATCGGCGCGGCGTCTGTTCAGGCTGGCCTCAACGCCTGCAAGCCTTGCCGCCCTTTCACCGCAGTTGCTGCGGCATTACCGGCGCTGGATATCCGATGGCGGCAACGAACCGGCTGTGCTGCGCACTACAGAGGACGCATCCGTCCACGTTCGGTTCAGCCAATTCAGCGAAACCGATGAAACCTTCCGGATGATTGTTCTGGAGGACAGCACTTTGATCAATCAGCGGGTGCAGCAGAGCAAGCTGGCTTCGTTGGGCCGCCTTACGGCCAGCATCGCCCATGAAATACGCAACCCTCTGGGAGCGATCAGCCATGCCGGCCAGCTGCTGGCGGAATCAGCCGATCTCAGCCAACAGGACCTTCGGCTCACCGAGATCATTCGTGATCATACCAAGCGGGTCAATCGCACCATCGAAAACGTACTGCAGATTTCGAGGCGAACGCCGGCACAACAGGCAAAAATTGCGCTCAAACCCTGGTTGGAAGATTTCATTAAAACCTTCCAGAAGGAGCAGCGCCTCGTTGAATGCCCATTCGATTGTGACCTACAGGCCGATGATATGCTGGTTCTCATGGACGCCGGCCATCTCAATCAAATCCTTAATAATCTGAGTACCAATGCACTCAAACACAGCAGAGGGGAGGGGGCCAGGATCCAGATCAAGGCCCGGTATTATCAGCACAGCCCATGCATCGAGGTCATCGATAACGGCCCGGGCATCAGTGATAACGATGCACCGCGGATATTCGAACCCTTTTTCACCACCTCATCATCGGGAACGGGACTGGGACTGTTCATCGCCAAAGAGATGGCCGAATTGAACCAGGCCAAACTGAATTACGAACCTTTATCCGAAGGCGGCAGCTGTTTTCGTCTCTGCCTGCCCGATGCGAAAGAGACCATGATCGAAATATGAGTAAACCACTGACACTGATCGTTGATGATGAGCCGGATATTCGAGAGTTGCTGGAAATGACGCTTTCCCGCATGTCGATTGACGTCAAAAGCGCTGCCGACCTCTCGAGCGCGCACGAATTGCTTAGGTACAATGATTTTTCCTTGTGCCTGACCGATATGAAACTTCCGGACGGTGATGGACTGGAGCTGGTCGAGCACATTCAACAGCGCCATCCGAATTTGCCGGTTGCCGTGATTACCGCGCACGGGAGTATCGAGGCTGCCATCCGAGCACTAAAAAACGGGGCCTTCGATTTCGTGTCGAAGCCCGTTGACCTCCAGGAATTGCGCAAGCTGGTAACAGCAGCCTTGAAACTTCGCAGCGATCCGGCTTATGATCGTCGGTCACGAAATGTTTTGTTGGGTGATTCAAACCCAATGCGGGCGATTCGCTCGAAAATTGCCAAGCTGGCACACAGTCAGGCGCCGATTTACATCAGCGGCGATTCCGGAACGGGAAAAGAGCTGGTGGCGCGGTTGATCCACAAAAAAAGCCCGCGCCGGGAAAAGCCCTTTATTGCTGTCAACTGTGGCGCGATTCCGTCCGAATTGATGGAAAGCGAGTTTTTCGGACATAAGAAAGGCAGTTTTTCAGGGGCAATCGCCGATAAAACCGGCCTGTTTCAAGCAGCCGACGGCGGGACTCTCTTTCTCGATGAAGTCGCCGATCTGCCGCAAGCGCTCCAGGTGAAACTGCTGCGAGCGATCCAGGAGCGATCGGTGCGTGCCGTCGGCGCCCAGCACGAAACAGCCATCGATGTCCGCATACTCAGTGCCACCCATAAGAATTTGGCGCAAATGGTGGAACGCGGCGAATTCAGGCAGGACCTGTACTATCGGATCAACGTGATCGAACTCTCCGTTCCACCGCTGCGCGAGCGCAGGGAGGATATTCCCATGCTCTCCGACAACATCCTGTCCAAACTGGCGAACCGGAATCGACACGACAAAGCGGAACTGACCGAGGCGGCCCTTTCCGCCCTGAAAGATTATGCGTTTCCCGGCAATGTGCGCGAACTCGAGAACCTTCTCGAAGGCGCCGTCGCCTTGTGCGAAGACGACAGAATTCAGGTCGAAGACCTTAATTTTCCCGAATCCGGATGCGACGCTCCGTGCGTTTTTTTCGAATCGGCCGAGCTGCCCGATGAGAATCTATCGCTGGAACATTACATGGATCAAGTCGAAAAAAAAGCGATCATTATCGCGCTGGAAAATACCAGATGGAACAAAACCGCTGCCGCCAAACAGTTGGGCATCACTTTCAGGGCCTTGCGCTATCGATTGAAAAAACTGGACCTAGAGTGATCCAAGGGGCAGTCGATAATGTAGGGCGGAACGCGAAGCGGTTCCGCCATCAGCAGCCAGCGGAGAGAGAACAGTCAGATGGTGCGCGGTGCGCGTACCTTACGGCTCCATCTTCCATATCGGGAACCGCGAGCGGACCCTAATGAATCCTCTCCAACACCCCCTCCAGCTGCTCCAGACTGGAATAGCTGATCACCAGGCTGCCGGAGCCGTTCTTGCTGTGCCTAATTTGAACGCGGGCACCCAGCTTCTCGGAGACGTTGGTCTGCAGGTGCTCGATATCGGGGTCCGGCCGCCTTTCCACCGGTTTCGCCTTTTTTCCGGACAACAGCGCCTGCACCAGTTTTTCGGTTGCCCGGACCGTCAACCCCCGTGCGAGCACTATTTGCGCAGCGGCGCTCTGTCTGGAGACATCGAGTCCGAGCAATGCCCGAGCATGCCCCATTTCAATCTCTCCGGCCGCCAGCAGCTGCTTGACATCGGGGTGCAAATCGATCAATCGTAAAAGGTTCGTCACCGCGGTACGGGACTTGCCCACCGCATCGGCAGCCTGCTGATGCGTCATATTGAACTCTTTGCAGAGCCTTTGCAGCGATTCCGCCTCCTCCAGTGGGTTGAGATCTTCACGCTGGATGTTCTCGATCAATCCCAGCGCCATCGCGACCTGATCGTTGACATCGCGCCGAACGACCGGAATCTCATGCAGCCCGGCCAACTGGGCAGCCCGCCAACGGCGCTCACCGGCGATGATCTCGTATTGATCGTTCCCTACCTTGCGCACGATGATGGGCTGCACGATGCCTTGGGCGCTGATCGAATCCGCCAACTCCTGAAGTCGCGCTGGATCGATCGCTTTCCGCGGCTGAAACTGCCCTACCCGGAGATATTCGATCGGAAGCATCTGCAGCGCCTGGCTGTCGCTCTGGTCGACCTGGACTTCGCCCAACAGAGCATCCAGCCCTCTGCCTAAACCACGTTTTTTTGCCGCCATAGTTACCTTTATATTTTAATCATGAGCGCCGGGTTTTTTTTCGTCTTTTTCTATAATCTCACCGGCGAAGGCGAGATAGGCCACCGCCCCCCGTGATGATTTATCGTACTGCAACACCGGCAGACCATGACTGGGCGCTTCCGCCAAACGGATGTTTCTGGGAATGAAGGTGCGAAACACGCTTTCCCCGAAGTACCGGATCAGCTGCTCCGAGACATCGCGTGTCAAGCGACTGCGCGGATCATGCATGGTTCGCAGCAGCCCCTCCAGCCGAAGCCCCGGATTCACCGTCGCGCGAATATTGGCCAGCGTCCCCATCAAGCCGGAAAGCCCCTCCAGCGCATAGTATTCACATTGCATCGGAATCAGAAGGCTGTTTGCTGCAACCAGCGCATTCAGCGTCAGCAGGTTCAACGAGGGGGGGCAGTCGATCAGAATATACTCGTAATCCGTATCGACGCCGGAGAGCCCGTTGGCCAGACGTCGTTCCCGCCGGGCGGCCCCCATCAGAGCCACATCCGCCGCGGTCAGATCGGCGTTCCCCGGAACGAGATCGAATCCGAATTCAACCAATTTCCGCACGATATCCACACACCGAACCTTCTCCAGAAGCAAATCGTAGGCCGAGTGTTTCACGCCGGCTTTGTCGATGCCGCACCCCATGGTTGCATTCCCCTGAGGATCCAGGTCGATCAGCAATACGCGGCGATTCATCGCTGCAAGAGATGCGGCCAGATTGACGCAGGTGGTCGTTTTTCCGACCCCCCCTTTCTGGTTTGCAACTGCAATGATCCTTCCCATCGTCATCCCTTGAGTCTTCAAACCGGGCTGCGGACTGGTGGCGACCAGCAAACCAGGTGCCGCTCCGCCTCTATGCCCGGCACACGCAGGGAGATGATCGTACAGTGCTGTGTCGAATGCCCTTGCGACTGCGACAAACACTTAAGTTCCTCAACGGGAAACCGTCCTTTCCATGCCAGCAAACGGCCGCCGGGCGCGATCAAATGCGCTGTCTGCACAAGGGTATCGCTGAGTGTCGAAAACGCCCTCGTCATCACGGTATCAAACGGCTTTTTTCCTTGAAATGCTTCAACCCGGCCATGAACAACCGTGATGTTATCCAACGCCAGCTCGATCACAGCCTGCTGCACGAATCGCGTCTTTTTTGCATTGCTGTCCAGTAGTACAAAATGTTTTTCGGGACATGCCAGTGCCAGCGGCACACCCGGCAAACCACCGCCGGTCCCCACATCGATCACCCTGGAACCCTGAACATAAGTCAGTGCGGCCAAGCTGTCCAGCAGATGCGCACCGACCATTTGCTCGATCCCGCGAACCGACGTCAGATTATAGATTCGGTTCCATCGATCCAATAAGCACAGAAAGTGAATGAGCTTTTCCAACAGCCGGACATCGTACGGCAGGGTAAGCTCGTCCATCCCACCGGCCAGCCTTGCGGTTAGCTGATCCGCCGGCGGGACCGTCGTTTTAGCCAACCGGCGCAGACCTTCTTTTCTTCATATGGACCATCAACAGCGAGATCGCCGCCGGCGTCACGCCCGCGATGCGGGCTGCCTGTCCCAGGGTTTCGGGACGGTGTTGCTGCAGCTTTTCGCTCACCTCTTTGGACAGACCGATTACATTATGGTAATCGATCCGACCCGGAAGTCGAAGCTCTTCATAACGGCGGGCCCGCTCGATGTCATCTTGCTGACGGTCGATATAACCGGCGTACTTGGCCTGAATGTCAACCTGCTCCGTCACCTGGCGGTCCGGCTCGCCTGCCACGGTCTCGGACAAATCCCGAAGGTGGTCGATCGTCACCTCAGGTCGGCGCAGCAGATCCATCAATCGGACTTCCCTCGTCAGCGGCGTGCGCAGAAATCGGTCCGCACGAGCAGCCTCAGGCGTATCGACCCTCACCCCTCTCTCGTTCAAATGAGACTGCAACCGGCTAATGGCTTCGCGCTTTGCCTCGAACGCCCGCCACCTCTCCCCATCGACAAGCCTCAGCGTACGGCCCTGCTCGGTCAGCCGCAGGTCGGCATTGTCCTCCCGCAGCAATAGGCGATATTCGGCGCGACTGGTAAACATTCGATAAGGCTCCTGCGCACCTCGAGTAATCAAATCGTCGATCATCACACCGATATACGCTTCGTCTCGCCGCGGCGTCCAGGGTTCCAGCCCCCGCGCCTGCCGCGATGCGTTGAGTCCCGCGATCAACCCCTGAGCCGCGGCCTCTTCATAGCCGGTCGTGCCATTGATCTGCCCGGCAAAAAACAGACCCGCCATCGGCTTGGTCTCGAGGGACGTCTTCAATCCCCTGGGATCGAAAAAATCGTATTCGATGGCATAACCGGGCCGGGTGATATGCGCCCCCTCGAACCCCCGCATCGAACGCACAAAGGCGCACTGTGCATCGAAGGGAAGACTGGTGGAAATCCCATTCGGATAGACTTCATGGGTATCCAGCCCTTCCGGCTCGACAAATATCTGATGTGAATCCCGGTCGCTGAAACGGACGATCTTATCCTCGATCGAAGGGCAATAGCGCGGGCCAACGCCCTCGATCACTCCGGTGAACAGCGGCGACCGGTCCATCGACGCACGGATGAGCTCGTGCGTTCGGGCGTTGGTTCGGGCAATATGACAAGGCACCTGCCCAGGATGGTGGTCCGCGCACCCCAGAAAAGAAAACACCGGCACCGGACAATCGCCCGGCTGCTCGGCCAGCAGGCTGTAGTCGATGCTGCGCCCATCGATGCGCGGCGGCGTTCCGGTCTTCAACCGATCGACCCGAAAAGGCAGCTCACGCAACCGCATCGCCAATGCATTCGACGGCGGATCGCCTGCACGTCCTCCAGCATAAGCCGACAGCCCAATATGGATGATACCACCCAGGAACGTTCCCACCGTCAACACGACACAGCGCGCCCGGAACCGGAGCCCCATCCGGGTGACGACACCAACCGCCCGCTCCCCCTCGACAACCAGGTCCGACACAGATTGTTGAAACAGCACCAAATTGTTCTGATTTTCCAATACCCGACGGACAGCTCGCTTGTACAGCGTCCTGTCAGCTTGCGCGCGCGTCGCGCGAACGGCAGGCCCTTTGCGGGCATTGAGCACGCGGAACTGGATTCCCGCGAGATCGGCGGCCTGCGCCATTACGCCCCCGAGCGCATCGATCTCCTTGACCAAATGACCCTTGCCGATCCCGCCGATTGCGGGGTTGCAGCTCATCTGCCCAAGCGTTTCGATGTTCTGCGTCAACAGCAGCGTATCGGCGCCGGTACGAGCCGAGGCCAGCGCAGCTTCGGTCCCGGCATGGCCGCCGCCGACCACGATGACATCAAATTCCCTCGTCACAGCAATACGCTTTCAAAAGCGTCATGTTTATTTGTTCATTGGCCAAACAGAAGGCAACATGATCGGTTGAGTTAGGCGCGAACCCGCATCCCATCAACCTTCCGCCGATCATTCCGAGCACCGAAACCCAACAAAGTGGCTACAATAAAATAAGCAAATCACTTCTCGTTATTGAAAATCTGCGATAAGATAACACAATAAAGCAACAACCGATCGCATGTTGGCAACATTCCAATCCACTCACAGCAATCCTTCTTCTGGGGAACTGAATACGATGGTTCAGACAAAAAATTCACGGCATACCGAGCGGGACGATGACTGCTCTCAAGTTCGCCGCCGTTTTCTCATTGGGGTCACCGGAGCACTGGCCGGGACGTTGGTGCTGCCGCCGGCCCACGCGCTGGCAAAGAAGATGGATTATCGCGCCCTATCCTTCCAGAACACCCATACCAATGAAACACTCGATGTAGTTTACTACAAACGAGGGTATTATAGCTCAACCGCCCTGCAGCAGATCAACCATCACCTTCGGGACCACCGCACCGAAGAAGTGCACGAGATCGATCGCGGATTGCTCGATATCCTCTATCTGGTGACTGTCATGACCGGCAGCGAACACCCCTATCAAGTGATCTCCGGCTACCGATCGCCGAAAACCAACGCCATGCTGCGCGGCAAAAGCCATGGGGTCGCCAAACGCAGCCTGCACATGCAGGGCAAAGCCATTGACATCCGGCTGCCGGACATCGATACCCGCACCGTGCGCAATACCGCCCTGGCACTGAAACAAGGGGGCGTCGGTTATTATCGTAGATCCAACTTTGTTCATCTCGACACAGGGCGGGTTCGACACTGGTAATCCGCTGAAACGGCAAGCCACCCGACCATTTCGTGACCGACGCCGGGCGTGCTTCTGCCAGCTTTCGCGATTATCTTTCGGCAGATGACGATGACTCAGAGCTGCTCGTGGCCCCGAGTCACCCTCGTGCTGCTCATGGCTGCGCTCAGCGCCTGCGCCCCGCGGGTTTACCCGCCCGGCCGAACCCTCGCTTCGCCGCATCTCACGGCAACACACTTCATTGCACAGGACGGCGCCAAACTTCCCTACCGATCCTGGCTGCCGGATGCTGAAGCGCCCAAAGCGCTGATCATCGCACTGCACGGCTTCAATGACTACAGCAATTTCTTTGCACAACCGGGCGCCTTTTTCAGTGGCTTGGGGATAGGATGTTATGCGTATGATCAACGGGGCTTCGGCGGCTCAGCCAACCGCGGACTGTGGGCCGGCATCGATGCCTATGCGTCGGATCTGGTTCAGTTTGCGCGGCTGATTGCCGCACGCCACCCGGGGGTTCCGGTCTATCTGCTCGGGGAAAGCATGGGAGGCGCCGTGATTATCGTTGCAGCAACCCATGACACGCCGCCGGCCGACGGCCTCATACTGGCGGCACCGGCCGTTTGGGCGCGCAGCGCAATGCCCTGGTATCAACGTCTGCTGCTGTGGGTCACCGCGCACAGCGTTCCCTGGATGACGGTGACAGGAGAAGGGCTGGAAGTGATTCCATCGGACAACATCGAGATGCTGCGTGCGCTCGGACGCGATCCGCTGGTGATCAAAGAGACCCGCATCGAGACGATCGTCGGGTTGGTCGATCTGATGGATCGTGCGTTCGAGCAATCGTCAAAACTGAACACATCGACGCTGCTGCTTTATGGGGAGAAGGACGAGATCATTCCCAAGCCCCCCACGGTCGAAATGTTGATCCGGATGCCTCAGCGCCGCCCCAACCTAAAACGGTTTGCTTTCTATGAGAACGGCTATCATATGCTGCTGAGAGATGTGCAGGCGGAGATTTTGTGGGAGGATATCGCCGCCTGGATCGAGCGCCCGCAAACCCCTCTGCCGTCGGGCGCCGACCGGCGTGCGGTATCGGCGCTGACGACCGCCAGGCGCTCTCACTGAACAGCGCAGAAATTATTCATACAGCCGAAAAGCAGGGCCGTAGGTCGTATTCTCATCGAAATCGTCCCAAATGAAATAGGGTTTCGGCATCGGTTTGGTCGGCAAAGGAAACGTCACGATATCGACAATGCCGGTCAGCGCGCGGCCAAGTGTATTGAGCAACCCCAAACCCAGCCCACCGGTAACCCCGAATATCCAATTGACCTTGTTTCCGGTATTGATGATCGATTTCGGGATCTCCAGCCAACCCAGCGCAACATTGCTGAAGCCGCCGCCCAGCTTCCTGCCCACCTGAGCACCGTATGTTGCCGGCTCCGACTCGACCGGGCTGTAGGTATCCGGGCTGTGCGTCTCCGTACCCGCATCCATCTCGTATTCATACGCAAATCCGCTGGACATAAAAAAACCGGACAGCAGAAGCAAAAGGATCATCGCATAGGCGTTGTTAGGCATGACATTCCCATTAAAAGTGATCAGAATCGTTTTGAGTATAGTAAAAGATCCAATCATATCAATGAGGCGTGTGCTGCAGTTTCAGCCAAAAACGCCGGCGCGCTCACGACTTGTCCAATGCGCGCCGCGCTTTTTCACCATCGGATTGCCGAGTTGCACTCGGCGATCCCAGAAGGCGAGCGAGAGAAAAAGGCATTGAAACAGCACACAGTTTCGGTTAAGGTTGCCCGCCCGATGTCGCTCCATCGACTCCGATCACTGACCCGACGCAGTCTCTTCGACCCCATGAATCAACGCTCTCCAGCCAGCTGGCTGCGGACGGTAGCGACCTTCCTGCTGTTTGTTCTGATCACCCTGGGACTGCTGGAGGGTGCTCTGCGCCTGACGGTCGACAGAGGCACCCTGTACCGGGGACTGAGCCTCTATCCGGAGCTGAACCGAAAAAAATTCGAGAGCGAGTTCAGCAAACAGTACGCTGACAAACCGTTCAACATGGAGACCTATGATCCGCACCTGGGTTGGGATTTCGATATCCGGGGCGATCGCATCAGAGGGAAAGAGAACTATCCGTTGAAAAAGCCGGCCAGCGGCTATCGAATCGTGGCAATCGGCGACTCATTCGCCTACGGCACCGATGTCGACACCGCCGAGTCCTTTCCGTCGCATCTTGAGCAAATACTGTGCAACACGGAAGTCCTCAATATGGGCGTCCCGGGCTACGGGATCGATCAGGCCGTCTTCAAATATCTGGCTCACGGCAAAGCCTATGCCCCCGACGCCGTCATCCTGGGCATCTTTCTCGACGATTATGAGCGGGCCAGCGTGTCGTTTCACGCGTTTTCCAAGCCATGGATTCGACCGGACGAAGCCGGCAATTACCGACTCGCCAACCGACCGGTACCCCTACCGCAGACCGAACTTGAGCGCATCCGCAGTGAAGAAGCGCATGAGCTCTATTCGCTGGCCCTGCTTCGAAACCTATGGATGCGGTTCAACACACTGATCCAGGGGGAAAAGTCGGCGCTGGATCGAATCGACGGAGCGGTTGTCCACATTCTGAAGGCACTGCAATCCGAACTGCGCGACACCGGTACGCAGCTGCTGATCGTTCAGATACCTGGCGCGAACATGTTCACCCGCCCCGAAACGCCTTGGGAACGAACAGTATCGAAGCACCTAATAAAGATCTACCGGGCACTCGGGATCCCTTACGTCGATCTGTACAGCGCGTTTCGCGCACAGCACGCGCCGGAGGAGATCTTTGGCAAGTTTTATGTTCGGCTCGCCAATGGAACAACGGGCCATCTCAGCGCAGCCGGGAATGCCGAAACCGCCAAACAGATCATCGAAGCCCTGCGGTCGATAGACGCTCGACTCCCGCCTCACATCTGCCCTGCGCAAGCGAAGCCGCCGACCTGACCGGGCTAGGAGGCTGTCCGAGAATAGACTGATCTACTGCGGCCAAGCCTGATCGCCATCGCTACGATCGCTATTCTCGGACAGCCTCCCAGTGGAAACAGCTTGAGAAGTTGCGCCAAATTCCTTATGATTCCGGCGGTCGCCGCCAGATTCGTCATGCTTGAAGAGACCGGCAACGGCAGCAAACAACCACGAGGCAACCTTACCCATGCCTCAGAACGGGTAAGCTTATCGAAACAGGTAGACACCGGTGTTTAAAGAGACTCGAGCAAAATATCATATGAAGCGCGGCATCAAAGCGATGGAAAAAGCCAAGCAGGCGGAAGGGGCGGATGCGGATCGTCTGTTTCAGGATGCATGCAAAAGTTTCGCTTCCTCAATGGCGGGCAACATCGCACTGCCGGAGGCCCTGTATAATTGGGGACTCGCTCTTTTTTACGAGGGGCAGACCAAATCGGGAAAAGCCGCCAGATCACTGTACAAATCCGCCTGCGAGAAGTTTTCGACTGCGCAGACGATCAACCCCGAAGACCCCAACACAGCGACCGATTGGGGCGTTGCCCTGATGGCGCTGGCCCGGGAACAAAAGGCCGGACCCGATGACGATCTGTACCAACAGGCCGAAACGAAGTTTTCGGCCGCTGAAGAGAAGTGGCCCGGCATCGCCGCCTACAACCTCGCCTGTCTGCACAGCCTGCGGGGTGCAGAAGAAGCCTGCCGGGAATTCCTGGAAGCGGCCCGGAAATACGACGAACTCCTCGACGCCGAAGCGATCGAGACCGACCCCGACCTCGCCAACGTCAGCCGGACGGAGTGGTTCCAGGCGTTCGTGGCGGAACTGACCGAACTGCCCCCGGCAGCATCGAAAGAGGAGCCGGCCGAGGAGGAAGAGGAGCAAGAAGAGAGCCCATCCGGCGGCGGCGAAGCAAGTGGACAGAAGACGCCTTCCGGTGATGAGCCGTAAGGTATGCACCGCGTACCTTACGGCTCACTCCTCCTCATGCAGCGCGAGCAGCCGCCGCACGATCGAGACCGCGGAATAGAGCATCACTGCGAACAAAACCCATTCGTACAGCGAAACGCTTCTTGAATCATCGTCGGCAACGATCATAACCACGACGGAGATAACGAAGAGGCATAAATAACTGAATACAGCACTCACAATCCCACCATACCGGCTTCGATCGCAGCAAAAGGCTTCCTCATCGTAACCGTTCCGGCCGCTTCATGCAATTTTTGGCATCCTTCAGGGATAGTCAAAAGTAGTTTACACTTTGACGCGTCATCCCGAGCGATCTTCTGGCATTGAGCGTAAGATCTCTCCTTCGTCGAGATGACAACCTGTCAATTGCAAAATGAAAGATGCCCAATTTTTGCCCGCTCACGCCTCGTCGCATGGTTCAATGAACAGCAAATCTCGCATCGAGATCGAATACTGCACCCAATGCCCATGGCTGCTGCGCGCCGCATTATGGCGGAACCGGCTTCGCGTTCTCCCACCGGTTAACTCAATGGCAGTAATGGAGCGTGGGAACCAGAGAAACCGATGACTACCAGCACATTCGGATATCGTCATTATCTCCCACGACACCATCTCCATCGGCATCCCCGCCGACAAGCTTCTGGCCGATGTTCGAATAGCGGAGATAACCACACTTGTCATTTGCCTGAACACCACCGGCGGGCGTTGCCTGAAGCGAAAAGCCGGCGGCCGTAAGCGCGGCAGCACTCAACGTGTAATATCCTCCTTCGGTGGTGGTGTAAGCGGAAGCCAGCAGACTCGGATCGGTGTTATCCACCGCTGCGCAAGCTGTGTTGTTGTAGGCATTGTATTCCGTATAACAGCGCTCCAGCACCTGAGCGTTGTTCAACAGCGCAGCTTTGGCATCCGATCGCCGCGTCTTGCGCAACTGCTCCACATAGCTGGGATAAGCGATTGCCGACAAAATTCCAACAACGGCGACAGCGATCATCAGTTCCATGAGGGTAAAGCCTTTTCTTTTCATCGATTTCACCTCAGTCAGAAAAAATCTGCCGCCAAGACAATCTTCCCGCCCTTGCCGAACCTGGCTGTTCCGCGGTTATCTGGACATTTCCGGTAGACCCGCTGTTATATTTGTACTCCCTGTCTCCCGACTGACTGGTGGTGATTCCCGGGGAGGTCATAATCCCCACGGTTGATTGAATGCCGGAGACCGGCGCCCTGTCATTGGAATCGACCGTTCCATCGCCATTTATGTCCCAGTTGACAGCGGTGAAATCGGAACTCGTAAAGGCCCCGTCGTGATTGACATCGAACGGGGTATTATCCAGACGGGTCCCCTGAATCGCATTGATCTCCATGAGCCATCCGGTCCCTCCCGCATCACACGGATCATCGGATGGAATCAAGGTGGTAAAGATGATCTTGCCCGATCGGAGTATCGGATCGCGTACAACCCTTTCACCCTGGTTATCGGTATTGCCGCCTTCGGTGTTAAGAAGATCCAGAGACCATCCCGATTGACTGGTCCAATCGATCTCTCCGCCACCGTCGCCGGCATCGTCGTCGATACCGCTGGTGATCCGCAGATTGAAACCGAAGTCCGACGTTTCGTCCAGGATCTTGCGCTGTTTCAGATTGTTGCGCCCGATCGAAGGCAAGGGAAAGGTATTTTTGTCCCAAATCGCATAGAAGGTCTGGGTCGGCTGCCCCGCAACCGCATTGTCGCCGTCTTCGAAGTACTGTCCGGTTCCGAAATAGACAAGATAACCGGGATCGGTCGGATGCCTTCCGACCTCCGGGCGCACCGTAATCGGCTGGCGGTTGGTGTCAGTACAGGGATCCGCCGTACAGGCTGTGAATAACAAGGAGTTACCCCAGTTGTTGGGATCGCTGTCAGTCAGGTCGAACTTCCAGAGATTGCCGTACAGATCACCGCCATACACATAATCGAGGATGACGTCGCCGTCCACGTCGACTGCGGCGACAGTGGCCAATCCGTTCGGTTTGCCACCGCTGGCCGGATCCGAAAAGCCGACCCCGGTATCGAGCTTCGCGATCAGGCTGCCGTTCTCCAGGTTGACGATATAGAGCGCTGCATTCCCGGTTGTGCTTATATTTCCATCGGTGACGGTGTTGTTGTAGCCGTTGCCGAATACCGCCGCCCAAACACCATTATGCAAGCGCACGATGTTGGGGCGGCTGAAAGTAAAACCGAGGTCGGGGTGGCCGCTGTCCGTACTATCTGTAAATTCCCACAGCACCTTGGCCGCGCCTCCGCTTTCGGTCGTAAAATCGGCCGGATCGGTCACATCGAGCGCGTAGATCCCTTGTCCACCGCCGCGCAACCCGGCGGCCAGCACCGTGTGCCAAGCGTCGCCAAAAAAGGCGTCGATCACTGTCGGAGAGCCATCCACGGTGTATTTGTGGCTATAGTTGGGATCGGTCAGGTTCGGCAATTGAGCGAGGATCGCATTCGGAACATAGGCGAATTTCTCCTCTCCCGTGGCGGCATCGAAGGCATGGAGCATGCCGTCGTTGGCGCCCACATAGACCCTGGGCGTCCGGGTCGCGCGGGTTGCCCGGAAAGTCGAATAGAGGTGCGTGGTTCCTTCCAGGGCGTCCGGATAGTTAAAGGCGACGGGTGCGCCGACAAAGACCGGCGACGAATGGACGATGTCGCCGAGCAGCGTGTTGCGGTCGCGGTAGACACCGCCGTTGCTCTCCTCGTTGCTCTGATCCCCGCGCAGCCAATCGAGCACGGGACTGCTGGAGTTGCCGGCATTGGCCGCATCCAGCAGGGTCTTTTGGGTGGCGCTCAAGGTCGCCTGGGAGTCGCTTTGGTTCGTCCAGCGGAAAGGCCTGCCCACGGTTCCATCATGGGTCAGAATGACTCTGGTATCTGCCGCTGGCAGGCTGGCCTGCCAGCCGGCGGCATCCGGAATGATCAAACCATTGGCATCCACCGAATGGGCGAGTGTTCCATCGGAGTTGATCTTGAAGGCAAGCAGTTTGCCGCTCCAGTCGTTGCTGTTGAACCGGGCGAGAAACAGTTTGCTGTTGCTTTGAATGCTTCCTGAATTCACCGCAACCGCCGCGGCGGAGCTGCCGGTAATCTTGGCAAACACGGTTCCCAGCGCATCCGCCAATGCCAGACCGTCCGCGGCCGCGTAGGCGGTACCACCGGCGTTGTCGGCGGTATCCTGGAGGATCGGGCGGATGGTCCCGCCGGCGAAACCGACTGCATCGATCCGCAAGAACTGATCGTTGATGATATCGGTGCGCAGATCCCGCGAAGGCGTGACCGCTTTGCCTGTGCCCGCATCGATGCATGAACCTTGCGACGTGTCACAATAGGCCCAGTAACCGACATCGTCCAGATTGTCGTGGCCCCAGGCATTGGGATCGCTGCTGGCACAGTCTGTGTTCTTGGTCGAAGAATTGTTGCAATTCGACGCGGTTTTTCCATCTCCATCGTAATCCAGCAGAGTGGATGGAATGTCGGCATCTTTAAAAGGAAATCCGTCGGTAAAAATGAGCACGTTGGATTTGATGCATTCCATCTTCTCCCCATAGGTCGGGTGGTAGTACGGGTCGCGTTCCGGATGACTGGCATCCGCCAGGTCGAAATCTTCGAACCCCGAAGTGACGGCGCTGTAATAAGGAGTGTCTTGTTCGAAGTATTGGATGACTTCCCACAGGTCTTCCGCAATCGGCGTGGTGCCCCAGACCAATGGATAATGTTCGATGCCATCGATGATCTCCTCGATGGGCGTGCCGATGTAGCCGGTCAATTCGCGGTAGCCCTCCGGCTGTGGAGGCTGTAAAGAAGCCAGCGAGGCATCTGTCGGTTTCTTGACGAAAGGATTCAACGGAATCTTGAACTTGAGCGTGCCGCCGTTGATCGTATTGCCGTTGTAGATGTCGCTTATGTCGGGGTCATAGCGGTAGAACGATACCCCGAGGCGTACCTTGTCCTTGACCTTTTGCAAAATGCCCTCCTGCAGGGCGGAAGTGACAACAGCGATGTTGAGGGTTCCAGCCCCGTTGAGCACGCTGACATAGCCGACCTCCTCCGCTCCGGGGTGGGAGAGTTCCGAATCACACGACTGCTCCTCCTCGACGAACAATGTGGCGGCGGCGCTAGCCACGCTTTTGGTTCTCAAAGCCGCTGAATTGGGGCCGTTGATGGTTTGCATGGCCGCCAGGAAGGCGGGCGGTCCTGGAAACGCGGTCGTGAAATTGATCGTCGTGTCGGCATCGGTCACGCCGCTGACGCTCCCGACCTCCAGATAAAACGGCAAGCCGGCATCGGCCACCTCGCCTTTCTCGATCGCCACCCAGGAGATCTCCTCCGAGGCGTGGGAATTCCCGTTTTCCTGTTCCTGGAGCGCTACTGTAAAGCTCGATGTGGATACGCTCGTCACCCGGCTGTTGACGGTGTCCGCTTCATTGAAGCTGACGACGGAGGTCAACACGACCGGCGTTGAACCAAAAACCGTGTTGAAATTCACCGCCGACGTATGGTTGTCGGAACCGGGGCAAAGGGTCTGATAACTTTCGTCGCTACTGGTCGTCCCCGCATCCAGATCGAGTCCTCCGGCAAGCGTGTGACTGCCCGGCTCGACAACGAGATAGGGAATCTTTTCAGTCGTGTGGTTGCCATCCTTGTATGGCCATTCCTGAAAGGCGATTTCAAAATCGGTGGCGGTCACATTGCGGATTTGCACTACGCCGGGATCGGAGCCGTTGTAACTCGGCGGTTTGGCTACGACGACGGGGGGGGTGGAGTAACTGTGTATGAAGGTCACCTGCGTCCAGCTGGACGCCTTTAAATTTTTGGATGCATTCACCGTGGTTTTAACGGCAGCCTGACCAAATTCTCCGATCTTGTCGCCGTTGTCGTCGAACAGAAATCCCTCGTCACCACCATACTTAATCTGCCCATAAGGCTTGTATACCGTTTTGATTTTCCCGGCTTCCGCGGGAGATTCAATCGAGATCGTTTGATCATCCGCGATAGGGGAATAATCCCCGCTGTTCGCATATTGACCGGTGAACACGTGGTCGGAGTGTTCATTGTTGCCAAGGATTTTGTATTGCGTACCACTGCCGAGATAGGGAAAACCGGCGCGGTTCTCCACCTTGCCGCCGACCAGCACCATCCTTGTCGAGTCGATGCGGCGGGTGGTCAACCAATTGAGAAATCGGCCGCTCCAACAGATGGCATCGCCCGGCCCAGGAGTACAGTTGGATTCCACGAATGCTCCCGCAACGGCGGGATCGATCGGCACGCTGTAAGCAGCCGTATCGACCGGAATAGTTTCGTCGTATTGATAATTTTTCGAAACATCGAAGATGCCATGGTAACTTTTGCCCGGATCGAACGTGGCGAGTTTGCGTCCCCCCTGCTGGTACATGGCGTTTTTCATGCTGCCGGAATTATCCAGCATGATCATGACGTCGGGTTCGACCTGATTGCCAAGAAACAGCGGCACATCGGCGATCGTCAGGTTGGTTACCGCCAAGGCGGGCGTCGTCGCCCATCCGAAAACGACGCCAATGATAAGTCCTCTTAAGACAATGATGCGATTCATAGCTCAAAACCTCTTGGCATAGATAGTTTGCACGATGACTCTGGCGGAGTCGGTGCCACCGGTTCCACGCGCGGAGACACGATAGAGCAGCCGCGGCGTCTGGCCTTGTGTCTGACCGATGGTGAGACTGCCATCGGTAATAAAGCCGGCGCCTTCGATGACCCGCAGCGGCGACAAGTTAACGCCGCTGATGCCGCTGAATGCGGTGCCGGACGCCCAGTTGCTGTCCGCTTCCCACCAGACCGAACCGAGCGCATCGAACGTGAAGACGCCGCTGCCGGCATTAGCATCCGGAACCGGCTCGTTAGTTCGATCCCGCAACCAATTTTCGCTATCGCGCAGGGCTGCCTCCGCCGCCTGAAAAGCCAGATTCAGATCGCGCTGATTACCCGCCATCTTCTCCTCCAGCAGATTGGTCTGCATGGCGCTGACGCCGATCAGGGTCATCACCAACAGCATCAGCAGACTGACGATCAGAGCGGCACCTCGTTGGAATAAGGGTAAACGTTGACAGCTCATCTTTATCTTCCTCACGGCAGCTGGTTGCGAACGGCGATGGTGGTGGTAAATACCCGGCGCAAACGTCGATCGGCCGGTGCCACCGTGGTCCCATTGAAAAAATAGGGTTGGCGGGCGGTGGTGACGTTGTTCTCCACGGATCGCAGCAACAGACTGATGCGTATGCCGGTCACCTGCCCCCAGTTCGACGCATCATTGGCACGTAGGAACTGATTGACCGAACCATCCCCATCGGTATCGACCCCATACAGGATCTGCATATCCTCGACGCCCTCCACCAGCTCCTCGGCGCTGTTGGCGCCGTCTTTTCGATAGAGCGCTGGTATGCCGGCCGGGTTGTTGCGGATGTAGAAAACACGGCTGGTGATATGGAACAATCGGCCGTTGCCGGCGTAACAGGCGCGCAGATCAGCAGTGCCGTTGCCGGGGGGAGCGGGGAGGGGGGGAGGATTACCCCCTGAAATGTGCTTCACAGTGTTGGTCGACGTGTCGACGTTGGTTATTTGAAAAATCGAAGCACGAGTACAGTTCCCGGCGATGACGATGTCGTCGACTTTAAGCCGTGTTGTGTTGCCAACTTTTAGATCCGCCGTCCCGGATGAACCGGGGCAATCGGCAGCGTTGTCGGGCTGTCCGGTGATCGCCGCACCATCCTCGAAAACGCCCCTGACCGCTACGATATCCATTCCACGCAAAGGACTCGTGATGCTGCTGTCGACGGCCGGGGTCCAGGCGCTGGCGCTGGTCGCCTCGAAGCCTTGGATGGCCGCGCCGAAGTTATACAGGAAGGAAGAAGTATCGTTGAGTGTATTGACAATGGTCCGGACCGAACCCGCGCAACCCTGATGCCCCGCCATGCGAAGATCACGCGCCAATTGCTCCATGGCGAACCGCGCGTTTTCCTGCATCCGGGCGGAGGCGTCGGCAACCCGGTAGGTTTGTTTGTTGGCGGCATAGATCTGAATAACGCCGGCGGTGAGAATCAGGCCCGCGACCAGCGAAACCATGATCTCCACCAAAGAGATGCCGCGTTGTTTACGCATGGATGATGCCTCCTTCACGGCTGAAAAACAGTCACGAAGCGCTTGATGACCGGGCTGCCGGAGCTGTCGAACTCGTCCACCCACCAAAGCTTGACGACAGACAGGCTGCCGCTGTTGTCGCAAGCATATTCGGTACTATCCACCGCGCCATTGCTGTCAGCATCGCCACCGTCCTCAGGCGTACTGTCCAGGCAGACCACTCCCACTCCCTGGGGAAGCGCCTGGACAATGGCTGCATTCCATTCCCATGCATCATGCTCGGCCATCTGTTGCGGTGTGCAGGCCGTGGGGGCACTACCATCCCAGGCACAACTGCGGTCGGTCGGAGTCGGATTGTTGTAGCTCCCTCCTGCAGATCCAGCCCCAGCCCCGTTGGTCCGCATCCGGTCGGTCATGTCGTAGGCCAATAAGGTTGCCTGGGTGCGCAGGTTGGCGCTGTGGTTGCTGTGCAGGCCGGTCGTTTGGAGACCGGCCAGTCCCAACAGACCGATAGACAAAACCACGACCGCGATCAATACTTCGATGAGGGTGAAGCCGATCTGTGAGGATCTCATGGGCAACTGACTTCCGTGACGAGCCGGACCCGTCCGGTTAGACTCAGAACGATATTTTTACCGACGTTGGCGCTGCGGTCGTCGCACATAGCAATCGTGCCGGCCTGAAAAGCGCCGCCGGTCAATTGACTCTGGCCGCTCGCGGTGTAGGAGATATAATTAGCCACGTTCAAGTTGCCCACCATGGTGAGGTTTCCTTCTATCGCCTCCTGCACCCGCAGCAAGGTTTCGGCAGCAGAATCATAGTTTGCGTTATTATCGGGATCGGTAAACACGATCCAGCCTTGCGCCCAACTGCCGGTGGTGACACAGCCGGTACCATCGGCACTTTTGCAGACGGTGACTCTGACTCCCCGCTTGACTGCCTCGCTCCGGGCCAAATTGAGCGCGCCGACCAATCCGTTGGTGGCCGTGGTCATCCGGTTATTTTTGACAACCGTCTGAAATCCCGGCACACCCGTGGTCAGCACGATAGCCGCCATCGCCACTGTAACCATCAGTTCGAGCAGCGTGAAACCGCTTTGTTGGTCCATAATTTCTATGTTTGATGTTGGTCTTAAACCCTAGGAGGTTGTCCGAGAATAGCGATCGTAGCGAGGGCGAGACTGATTGAGTCAGATTATTGATGGAAACCATCCTTG